>JBGOTW010000147.1:0-10350 GCA_041476685.1 bacterium
AGACCAGCGTCCTCTTTCTCTTCAGCGCCCTGGCCTGCCTGCTGATTGCGGACCTGAAGGTCAGCACGGCGGACCCGTGGGGGGAGCTGGGCCGGGTCGCCTGGGGCTTTCTCACGCCGAACTTCCTCGCGTTTCAAGAGCTGTTCGAGGCGCTCGCGCAGACGGTGGCATTCGGCTTGCTGGGCGTGGGCCTGGGAGCCGGCACCGGCTTCGCGTTGGCGCTCGTGTTTCACTGGCGCGGTGTCCGCTGGACCGCCTCGTTCCTGCGATCGGTGCACGAGCTGTTTTGGGCCCTGATCTTCATGCAGTTCCTCGGGCTCAATGCCGTTACGGGCGTGCTGGCGATCGCCCTGCCGTACGCGGGAATCTTCGCCAAGGTCTTCGCGGAAATATTCGAGGAGGCGGACCCGGCGCCCCTGAAGGCCCTGCCCGAGGGAAGCGGAAGGCTGTCTGGGCTGTTCTACGCCCGCCTGCCCGGCGTGTGGGCGAACCTGCGCAGCTACACCAGCTACCGCGTGGAGTGCGGAATGCGCAGCAGCGCCGTGCTGGGGTTCATCGGCATGCCGACGCTCGGCTTTCACCTCGAGGCGTTCTTCCGTGCCGGCAGCTATTCGGAGGTCGCCGCGCTGCTGATCCTGTTCTACGTCCTCATCGGCACGCTGCGCTGGTGGCTGCGTCCGCGGCTGCTGCCCATCTACTTCGCGGCGGCCATCGCGTTCCTGTGGGCGCCGCTCGACATGAGCTGGATCAACGCGGTGCGGTTCTTCACCCAGGATATCGTGCCCTACCCGCTCCGGGCGCCGGGGATAGCTTCCGACCGGCGTCTGCCCGAGCTGGGGACTTGGCTCTGGACCTTGGCGAGGGACCAGGCGCTGCCCGGCATCATCGCCACGCTGGTCCTGTCCCAGATCGCTCTCATCTGCACGGGAATCGTCACGCTGGTCAGCTTCCCGCTGGTCTCCCGGCTGTTCCTGAACCGGCCGGCACGCGGCGCGGGCCACCTGCTGATGGTCGTGCTGCGCTCGACCCCGGAATACATCCTCGCCTATCTCTTCCTCCAGCTCTGGGGGCCATCCATGCTGCCGGCGATCGCAGCGCTGGCGCTGCACAACGGAGGCATCATCGGCACGCTGACGGGGCGGCACGCGAATACGCTGACTCTGCGGGCCGATGCGCCCCGCGGGCTCGACTTGTACGGCTACGAGGTGCTGCCGCGGGTGTACGGGCAATTCCTCGCGTTCCTCTTCTACCGCTGGGAAATCATCATGCGGGAAACGGCGATCCTGGGGATCCTGGGGGTGCGCACGCTGGGGTTCTACGTGGACAGCGCCATCTCGGAGCTGCGCTTCGATCGGGTGATGTTCCTGATCCTGCTGACCGCCGTCCTCAATCTCGGGGTGGACGGGTTCTCGCGCGCCGTGCGGGCGCGGCTGCGTTTGAAGACCGAGGTGTCGGCCGCGTGAGGGGCGGCCGCGCTCCAAGTCCGTCAGCGCGGCGCGCGGCCGGCCAGCACGGCATCGAGAATGCCGAGCACGCGGGCCGTGTCATCGTACTTGACGGTTTGCCAGCCCAGTTGCCGCGCGGTCTTCAGGTTCACGCCCAAGTCGTCCACGAACAGCAGGTCCGCTCCGGCCAGGCCGAGCCGCTGCTCGATGAGCCGGTAGATGGGCGGTTCCGGCTTGCGCATGCCCACGTCCGAGGAGTCCACCACCACGTCGAACAGTTCGGCCACGGGCAGCCGCTGCCGCCAGTTCTCCCGCCATTCCCGGATGTTGTTCGTCAGCAGCGCCGTCGGCATGCACGCGCGCAACCGGCGGCACGCGTCCACGATCTCGCCGCGCAGGCGCGACCGCTCCTCTCCCGGCACGCCCATGAAATTGCGCGCCTGCTCCAGGGTCAGCCGCACCCCGTGGGCGGCCACGCGCGCCAGCAACTCCTCCGCGAACGCGTCGAGGGTGAGCTCCGCGCGCTCGACCCGGTTCCACGCGTCGCCCTCGATGAAGAGGTCGTTCCGGATCCGCTCCCAGACCGGCTCGGGCACGCCGTGCTTCCGTCCGAATCCGCGGACGAGGTCGGGCCCTCCCTCCAGGAACACGCCTCCCAGGTCGAAGACGACCGCCCTGACGCGCTGAAGATTTACGTCGTGCATTGCGCCCTGTCGGTCCGAGATTCGCGTGCTCATGCCGTGACGCCCCAGCCGCGGTAGAGCATGAGATACACGACGACTCCCGTGATCGAGACGTACAGCCAGATCGGCAGTGCCCAGCGGGCGAGCCGCCGGTGGCGCGCGAACTGCCGGTGTGTCGCCCACCACAGCAGCAGCAGCGCCATCGGGACGACACTCGCGGCGAGCACGACGTGCGTCGTGAGCAGGACGAAGTATACCGTCCGCATGGCGCCCTGTCCGGTGTACGGAGTGTGCAGCCGCGTCGCGTGGTAGGTCAGGTACGAGACCAGGAAGAGCGACGAGGTCGTGAACGCGGCGAGCATGAAGCGGCGGTGCCAGTCGCGCCGGCCGCGCCGGATGCACAGGTACCCGCCGCAGAGCAGCAGGGCGGCCAGCCCGTTCAGTGCGGCGTTGACGCCCGGCAGAACCGAAAAATTGAATCCCATGGGCTCCGCTGGGCAGGCTAGTCCTGCGGGCGCGCGGCAATCCACACCGCCAGCGCCAGGGCGGCGAGGCTGAACGCCACGAGCACAGTCAGGCTCAGTCCCGCGGCGGGTCCGCTGGAGCCGCCGGCTCCTGGGCCTTCAAGCACCGCACGCAAGGCGGAGAGCCCGTACGTGAGCGGGTTGATCCGCATGATCCACTTCAGCCACAGGGCCGCGCTGGACTCCGGAAAGAACGCGCCGGACAGCATCCACATGGGGAACAGCAGGAGGTTCATGACGGCGTGGAAGCCCTGCACCGAATCGGTGCCCCAGGCGAACAGGAAGCCCAGCGCGCTGAGGGCGACGGCCGTCAGGGCCATCACGCCGCAGGCCTGCGCCGCCTGGACGATGCCGAGCGGCAGACCGGCCAGGGGCGCCAGGGCGAGCAGGAGCATGCCCTGGCCGAGACCCAGGGCGGCGCCGCCCAGCACCTTGCCCAGCACGATCGCCAGCCGGGAGACCGGCGCCGCCAACACTCCCTGCAGGAAGCCCTCGGTGCGATCCTGGATGATGGAGATCGAGGCGAAGATGGCGGTGAAGAGCACGACCATGACGAGCATGCCCGGGAAGAAGTAGGCCAGATACCCGCCCTCGGCCCGCGTCCCCGCCCCGGACATCGAGCTGCCGAAGCCCGAGCCCAGCACGAGCCAGAACAGCACCGGCGTGCCGAGCGCCCCGATCACACGGCCCCGCTGGCGCAGGAAGCGCACGATCTCCCGGCGGAACAGGCTCCAGGTCGGCAGCAGCACCGTGGCGCGGACGGGAGCGGTCACGCGGGCTCCTTCGGCGAAAGCGTCTTGCCGGTCAATGCCACGAATACATCCTCCAGGGTCGGCTGTCCGAGCCGGAGGGCCAGGATCTCGCGCGGGAAGGCATGCTGCAGCCGCTGGGCCGTCTCGATTCCGGCCGCGCCCTCGATGCGCAGCACGCCGCCGATTCGCCGCGTCCGCAGTCCCAGGGCCTGGATGCGCGGCGCGAGGCGGTCGGGGTCGGAGGTTTCCACGTCGAGCACGGGCCCTCCGATGCTGGCCTTGAGCTCCTCCGGCGCTCCGAGGGCGATGAGGCGCCCCTGGTCCAGGAGCGCCGCACGCTGGCAGCGGTCCGCCTCGTCCATCAGGTGCGTCGCCACCACGATCGTCAGTCCGCGCTCCTGTTGCAGGGCCAGCAGCGTCGTCCAGAAGTCCAGCCGCGCCGCCGGATCGAGCCCAGTGGACGGCTCGTCCAGCAGCAGGATGCCGGGCCGGTGCAGGAGGATCTTGCCCAACTCCACGCGGCGCTTCATTCCGCCGGAGAGCGTCTCGACCCGGTCCGCAGCCCGCTCGGCCAATCCGAAGCGCTCCAGCACCTCCGCAATCCGCTCCCTGAGGGGCCGCCCTTTGAGGCCGTACAGGTGCCCCTGGATGTCCAGGTTCTCCCGCACGCTGAGCTTGCCGTCCAGGCTCGGGGACTGGAATACGGTGCCCAGGTGATGGCGCACCGCCGCCGCATCCCGCTCCACGTCGAGGCCCGCGATCTCCGCCCGCCCCCCGCTGGGACGCAGCAGCGTGCCCAGAATGCGCAGCAGCGTGCTCTTGCCGCTACCGTTGGGTCCGAGCAGGGCCAGCCGCTCTCCGGCGGCGATGTCCAGGGAGACGCCTGCCAGCGCCTGACGTTCGCCGAAGCGGCGCTCGAGGCCCTCTACCCGGATTGCGGGCGCGGGCGGCGTGGCCGGGAAGTCATGCGGGACGGGAACAGCGATCATGGCCGGGACACTTGTACGGGTACGGCGTCGTAGAGCATCAGCCCGAACAGCAGCGGGAGGAACACAAGCGACGCGCGGAACAGCAGCCGCGCCGACGCATCGCCGGGACGGACGCCCATCAGCACGGCGGCCAGGAGGAACATGCCGCTCACCGCCAGTGCGCCGTAGAAGTAGACCGCTCCCGCCATGCCGATCATCGCAGGGTACAGGCTTACGGGCACGAGCACGAGACTATACAGCACCACCATCGTCCGCGTGCGGCGGCCCGCCGGGTCCGTCACCGGCAGCATGGGCATCCCGGCGGAGGCGTAATCCTGCTTGTAAAGCCAGGCGATCGCGAGGAAATGCGGAAGCTGCCAGACGTACAGGATGAGGAACAGGGCAAGCGCCGCGCGCCCCAGCTCCCGGTCGGCCGCAATCCACCCCAGTACCGGCGGCACGGCGCCCGGGATCGCCCCCACGAGCGTATTGAGCCCGGAAATCCGCTTGAGCGGGGTGTAGAACAGCACGTACGAGACGACCACCAGGATGCCCAGCGCGGCCGACATCCAATTCGCAACCGCGCCCAGCAGCGTGACTCCCGCCAAGCCCGCCAGGACGCCTCCGGCCAGCGCCGCGCCCGGACGCACGCGTCCCGCGGGCAGGGGCCGCTCCCGCGTGCGGCGCATGCGCTTGTCCACGTCCCGCTCGAGGTACTGGTTCAGCGTATTGCCGCCGGCGCCCACCAGCAACGTGCCCAGCAGCACCAGGCCCAGGTGCCACCAGATCACATGGGCGTGCCGGCCGACCGTGTACCCGAAAGCGGTCGCCAGCAGCACCATGCCGGTAATGCCCGGCTTGGCCATGGTCATCACGTCCGCGAGCAGGCCGGGTTGACGGGACGGTTGGCTGGGCTGCTCGCTGGGCGGTTGGCCGGACGGTTGGCGCGGCATCGGCGCGTGTCTCGAAGAAACGGGCTGCGGGGCGGCTCCTGGGGGTTTACGCAGCGGCCGTATCCGCGCCGGTACTGCCTGGGCACGCGGTCAGGCCGGCGATCCGGGAGACTCGAGCATCCACGTCCGCAGCGTTGCCAGCATGGCCGCCGCGGTCAGCGCTCCGCCATTGACCACATGCAGCGTCGTCACCCACAAATTGCGCTGCGTCCAGATGACGGCTGCGCCGAGGGCGACTTGGATCAGCGCGAAGAGCACCACCGCCGCCAGCCGGCGCAGGAGCGGAGCATCGCGGCCATGCCGGCGCGCCGCAGCCCAGGCCATCCCAGCCACCAGCGCCACCACGGCAAGGGCGCCCAGCCGATGCAGGTAGTGGATCGTGACGGGAAAGGAGTCCAGGGGCGGAACGAGCTGGCCCAGCGCCAGAGTAAAGTCCGGGATCACCAGGCCCGCGTTGTTGTGCCGCACCAGGGCGCCCAGCAGCAGTTCGGCTTCCAAAGCCGCCAAGGTCGCGACCCCCAGCCAGCGCGCGCTGCCGGGCGCTTGCGGAGCGCGATTGCGTCCCGCGCCGGCCGCGGCGACCAGCGCGGGCCAGCCGGGCGCCGTCACCTGAGCCAGCAGCACGGCCATGACGAGGAACAATTGCGCGAGCATCGCGTGGCTGACGGAGACGGACTTGGGCAGCAGCAGCAACACGGTCAGGCCGCCCAGCAGCCCCTGCAGCACCACCGCCAGCACCGCTGCGAAGCCCAGCCAGCGCACCCAGCGGCGCGGCTCCGCGACCCCCATCCAGAGCGCCAGCGCCACCGTCAGCAGGCCCACCGCCGCGGCGATCAGGCGGTGACCATGCTCGAACAGGATGCCGCCCACCATGGGCGGAAAGAGCTGGCCGTAGGCCAGCGGCCAGTCCGGCACGGCCAGGCTGGAGCCGGTGCCGGTCACGAGCGCCCCCGCGGCCAGCAGCACAGCCGTCGCGGCGCACAGCAGGAGGGCGAGTCCGTGCGACCAGCGCCGCCGCCGCTCGGCAAGTTCCGTCCTGTCATGGGAGCGGGTGCTGGGGATCATCCGGGAGGAACTCGGAGCGTCCGGGATTGGGACGAGCGAACATCGAAGCGAGACCCCGCCGCATGCTCGAGTCGGCGTGGCGCAAGGTACGGCATTCAACCTAAGCAATCGCGGGCGGTCCGTCAATGCACGGTCCTCGCAGAACGTCGGCTCACGGAATTTGAGCTCGCGGAACGTCGGCCCCACGGATCGTAAGCTCGCGGAACGTAAGCTTGCGGAACGTCGGCCCGCTGAAATTCTGCCCGCGAAGCGACGCGCGGCGCAGCCCTTCGTCTGCGGAAGCCCATTCCATCGGCACTTCCAGGACGTCGCATCCGGATGCTTGGAGACGCCGGTTCCTTGTGGGAAGATGGCGGAACCCCGCTTCGTGAAGGAACCGTGCCGGGTCAGCGGGCATCAGGATCGAGGTCCCATGCATTCGCGCAGTGCCGCTCGGCCGGATTCGAGGTGCAGGCGGGGCAGTTGGACGGCAGGGCTGCGCCCCCCCATCGTGCTGGCGGGCGTACTGTGCACGCTTGTCCTGGTTTCGGGTACCGCCCAGCCCGCTGATCCTGGAAGCGGAGCGCAAGATATCGTCCACTCCTGGCGCCGGCTGTATTACGGGATTCTCGATGGCCGGACGAGCCTGCTGTTCGCCGCTGCCATCGAGCGCGCCAAACCCGCGTTCGGCGACATGGACGCGGACGGCGACCTGGACCTGATTGTCGGGACGGCACAGGGGCGGCTGCTCTACTTCGAGAACCAGGGCAGCGCGAAGGAGCCCCGCTGGCGCCTGGTGAACGAGGCGATGACCGCGCTCCCGCCCGGACAGGGCCCCCCGGGCGACGAGCCGCAGACCGTCATCTCCGTCGGAGCAAACGCCGCCCCGGCGCTCGTGGACATCGACGGGGACGGGGACCTGGACCTGTTCGTCGGATCCGCTTCCGGCAAGCTCGCCTTCTACCGGAACGTCGGCAACGCCTACCTGCCCATTTTCCGGCTCGAGTCCACGGATGTCCTGTCCCGCAACTTCGGCCAGAATCTCGTGCCGAAGTTCGCGGACGTCAACGGCGACGGCCGCCAGGATCTCGCCCTGGGCAACGAAGCCGGCGAGGTGTGGCTGCTGATCAACCAGGGCACGCGCCAGGCGCAACGCTTCTGCGAGAAGGAGGAAGGGGCGCCCGCCGACTGCCTGATCTTTCCCGCCAGGATCGTGCGGCTGGAGGGGGCGGACAACGCCGTGCCCGAATGGGTGGACTGGAACGGCGACGGGATGCTGGACCTGATGGTGGGCAAGCAGGACGGAACGATGGACTACTACCTGAACATCGGCACGCGCACCCGGCCCGCTTGGGAGCTCAAGGAGGCCCGCTTCAACATCCTCGACGCCGGCAGCTTTGCCGCGCCCTTGTTTGCCGACGTGAACAGCGACGGCCTGCCGGACCTGCTGCTTGCGGCGGACCGGGAGCAGATCGCCCTGTATGCGGGCAAGGCCAAGGACCCGAAGGAGCGGAAGGCCGGACTGGAGCTTTGGACCCAGGATGAGAACGTGCTGCAGGTGCGCAGCCTTTCGGGATTCGACACCCGCGTCCATGTGGCGACGGGCGACCTGTTCGGCCGCGGGCGGCAGGACCTGGTCGTCGGAACCGCCTCCGGGCAGATATTCGTCTACGAGAACCTTGGCGGCACGGAGCTCCCGGCGTTCCGCACGGCGGGCGGATCCGTGCTGCCCTCGGTGCAACGGAGCTACACGGCGCCCGCCCTGGCGGACGTGGACGGGGACGGGTTGCTTGACCTGGTGCTGGGCGACCGCAACGGCCGGCTCGAACTGGTCAAGAACGTGGGCAGCAAGACCGCCCCCAAGTGGCGCGAGGCCGGCTTGTTCTACGGGCAGATCGCCGTGGGGGCGTCCAGCGTGCCCCTCTTCGCCGATGTGGACGGGGACGGGCGGATCGACCTGCTGGTGGGCAATAGCAGGGGCCAGGTCGTGTTCTTCCGCAACACGGGAACCGCCGCGGCGCCCCAGTACCAGGTGGCGGGCACGCGCTTCGGCGGCTTGGACGTCGCGGCGGCGGCCAGTCCGGCCCTGTTTCCGTGGGGCGCGCAGCAGCCGCCCGATCTTGTCGTGGGAAGCCAGGACGGCAATCTGCGCTCCAGCACCCGCAACCCGGCCCGGCCCGTGCTGGAGCGGGGCGGGTTCCAGCCGCAGCCGGCCCCGTGGAACGGGCTGCGTGCCGCGGCATACAGCGCGCCCGCTTTCGCCGACTTGACCGGAATCGGACGGCCGTTCCTGCTGCTCGGAACGGCCAGCGGCCACATCCTGCTGTGGCGCTACGAGGGCCACCTGAGCCGGGCGCAGATCGCCGCGGAGCGCCCGCGGAGCTCGAACATGCTCGTGGAACGGACTCCGGGCGGCGCGGAGAGCCGGCCGCCGGTCGGCGCGGCGAGCGTGCGCGCAGGCGCTGGAAGCGCGGGCTTGTTGGCGGAGACGCAGGAACCGCTGCCGGTGGACCCGGTCTTCCAGGAGGAGGCGAGCGAGCTGAACGCGCTGCCGGTCGGCAAGCACAGCAAGCCCGCGTTCATTGACGCGAACGGGGACGGCCGCCCGGATCTCGTAGTCGGCAATGCGGACGGCAAGCTGCTTCTGTTCGAGAACCTCGGGCCCGCGCAGAATCCGAAGTGGAAGCTCGTCACGGACGCATTCGCGGACTTCCACCAGGGCCGCAATGCGGCTCCGGCGTTCGTGGACGTGGACGGGGATGGGGACCTGGATCTTCTGGTGGGCACGGAGGACGGGCGCATCTACCTGTTCGAGAATGTGGGAACGGCCAAGCAGCCGCGCTTCGTGTACCGGGAGGACGCCGTGCGCGGCGTGCGCGCGGGAAAGAACGCGGTGCCGCTGCCCATCCTGCTGGGGGGGAAGGATGTCCAGCTGCTGGTCGGATCGCTGCGGGGCGGCCTGCAGTTCTTCCAGCGCAAGGGCGGCGCACCGGTCGAATACGAGCTGAGCGAGCGGCGCTTCCTCGGGCTCGACCTGGGCTTGAACACCAGCCCCAGCGCGGCGGACCTCACGCAGGTCAAACGGCTGGACCTGTTTGTCGGAACGGACCGCGGGCCGATCGTCGTGCTGGAGCCGACGGGCACCAGCCCGCTGCGCTCCTCCGGCTGGAAGCAGAATCCCGCCTACCTGGCCGGGCTGAAGATGCCGCCGGGCTCGCATCCCGCGCTGGTGGACCTGGACGGGGATGGGGATCTGGATCTGGTGGTCGGGAGCGACAAGGGCCCGCTGGTGTTCTTCCGCAATCTGGCGCTCGGCCGGGAGTCCACGGTCCAGGCACCGCCTGCGTCCAGCGACCGCTAGCCGTCGCTGCGCGTTGCCGGGTCTCCGCCGCTTTGCCGGCCTGTGCGGCAGCGCCGGTCCCTGCGGCAGCGCCGTGCGAGCATCATCAGGCAGGCATAGTCAGGCAGGCATGGTCAGCGAGCACATTCAGGCGCGTACCTTCAGGCGGGCACCATGATCCGACGCTGCATCTGGGCGGGAGATGATCCCCTGTACCAGCGCTACCACGACGAGGAATGGGGCGAGCCGGTGCATGACGACCGCAAGCTGTTCGAATTCCTGCTGCTGGAAGGGGCGCAGGCGGGGCTGAGTTGGATCACGATCCTGCGGAAGCGGGAGAACTACCGCAGGGCGTTCGATGGCTTCGATCCGGAACGCATCGCCCGCTACACCGGGCGCAACGTGCGGACGCTGCTGCGGGACGCGGGAATCGTCCGCAACGAGCTCAAGATTCGCTCGGCGATCCGGAATGCCCGCGCCACCCTCGCGCTGCGGGAGGAATTCGGCAGCCTGGACGCCTACCTGTGGCCCTTCGTGGACGGGCGTCCCCTCGTCAACCACTGGCGCAGCCACCGCGACGTCCCCGCCCGCACGGAGCGCTCCGATGCGCTGAGCAAGGATCTGAAGCGGCGCGGATTCGG
>JBGOTW010000148.1:0-10321 GCA_041476685.1 bacterium
CCGAGCTCCTTCTGGATCGCCTTGATCTGCTCGTTGAGGTAGTACTCCTTCTGGGTGCGGCCGATCTGGCCCTGCACCCGCTCCTTGAGCTTCTTCTCGAGCTTCTTGATCTCGGCTTCCTCGAGCATGCGCTCAAAAACGCGTTCCAGGCGCGGCTTCGGGCTGAGGATCTCCAGCAGCTCCTGCTTCTTCGGCAGGTCCAGATTCAGGAACGGCGCGATGCGGTCCGCCAGATGCTGCGGCTCGTCGGCGGCGAGGTTGAGCTGCTCGAGGTTTTCCGGATTGCGGCGCACATCCTTCAGGTAATTCTCGAGCTCCGAGCGCGTCGTCTTGGCCAGTGCAATCAACTCGGGATCGGTGTCTGCACTCTCTTCCAGAGGTTCCACCAGGCCCGTGTAGGCAGACTCGCCCAGATCCGCTTTGAGCAGCCGGCCACGACTCTTCGCTTCGAACAGCGCCTTGATCGTGCCGTTCGGAAGGCGCATGATTTGAAGAATATTCCCAATCGTACCAATATCATACAGGTCTTCGCGCTTCGGGCTTTCCACCATCGGGTCTTTTTGCGCGATGACAAAGACCTTGCGATCCGAGGCCAGGGCCTTTTCCAGTGCCTCCATGGACTGTCGGCGTCCGATGAAGAAGGGGGTCGTCATGCTGGGAAACACGACGATGTCCCGCATCGGCAACATCGGAAGGACTCTCGGTTCAGACATGCGCTGTCCCTTTCTGTCGAATGATGAAGCTTTCCCGCCTCACCGAAAAGTATAAGGGCGGGTGGGGGACCTGTCAAACCTCCACGGGTCCTGCCACAGGCTAGGAATAACGATGCCTCCGGGCCGATGGCTCCATCACTGCCCTCCATGCACTTCCCGGCCCAGTGCGGTAGTCATCCGGACTGCCGGGGGTCTGGAAAGATCGCCGCGCGTTGTCAGCCCGGCGTCAGGGCAAAGTGGGCTGCTGCCTTGGGTCTCCGCCGCGCCACGGGAGCACCTGCAGCTCCCCGGCGCACATCGCGAACGGAGGCCGAGTTGCATGTGGGTGTGGCGAGTCAGACGGGGAAAATCCTGCGGAAGGAGATTCAGGCCAGCCGAGCGACGGCAAAGCGAAAGGCGTCAGGCATGGCCCCGCCGGCGGTCAAGCTTTCGCCAGCGGCAGTTCCAGCGTGACGCACGTCCCCTCGCCCTTCTGGCTGTCCAGCATGACGCGGCCACCGTAGGCCTCGACGGTCTTTTTCACGAACACCAAGCCTACGCCAGTGGAGTCGTACCGGTTCTCGTCCCCGGAGAAGAGTTGGAACAATTTGCTCGCGCGCGAGGGGTCAATGCCGCTTCCGGTATCGCGCACGAAGACTCGAAGATAGCCTTCCGGCGCGTCACTCGAGCCGATGGTGATGGATCCGGTCTCGGTGTACTTGATCGAATTGGACAGGAGATTGGTGATCACACGGGTCATGCGGTGCGCGTCGCAGCGAACGAGCGGCAGGTCAGCGGGCAGCGCGTTCGTGAGGATCAGGCCAGGCTTGTCGCGGGTAAGAATGCGAATGCGTTCCAACACTTGACTGGTCAAGTGGTGCAAACTGACCGGCTCCACGTGACCGAGTTCGACGATGTTGCCGCGTTCCAAGTCGAGCAGGTTGCCGATGGTGTCGAGCAGGAATTCCAGCTCGCGCCGCACCGAGGTCAAGTGCAGCGCCCGCACGCGCGGATCTTCCTCGGATTCCGCCAGTTCCATGTTCAGCAGCGAGACGGTAACCGGGACCTTCAGGTCGTGCACGGTGGTCGCGATGCGCTCCTTTCGCATCTGCAGCTCGTGCAAGTTCTCTTGCAGCAGGCGATTGTAGCGTTCCGCTTCCTGCGCCCGTTGCTCGACCAGGGCGAGTAGGTGGGCGTTGAGGCGGTGTTGGAATTCGGGGTCGGACGTGGTGCGGGCCTGCTCCTGGCTGAGCCGCCGGATCTTCTCCTCGAGGTCCTTGATCTGGTGGAGCTCAGGCGTCGGATTCATCGTGGCCCATGGCTGTGCAACAAGGGGAGAACCATCTCGGACCGCCATGCCTGTCCCGCGGGGAAACGCCCGCTTGCCCGCGCGCACGGCGCCCCGTGCCTGACTGCCCAACATGGTGCGCCAAGTTTGCTTCCAGGCGATAGTCTGCTAGCCTGCAAGCATAGGCGCAGGTTGCCGCTCCGGACTATTTAGCATGATTTGGGCCGCGGGGCACTGGATGTGCCCGCTATCCCGCGCTCTTATGCCAGGGCGGGACCAAAAAAGGGTCGATCCTTGCACCACGCACGGGGGACCATATCCCGCGCGAAACGTTCGAAAAGGCCAGTGGCTTGGCGCGAGCCCGGTCGCGCAGGTCGGAGAACCAGCCGGAAGAAATCGGCGCGGTACGGGGCGGCAGTTCCCGCCTGACCGACACGCGGAAGAGCTGCACGGACTATGACTCCAATTCGAGTACTTGTCCCAGAGGCGATGGCGGCGCTGGTGCACCAAATCGAGCCGTCGCTGCAGGGCCGGGTCGACATACAGGTGTACGACCTCATGGCGCCGGCAGTTGCGGATCGCCTGGCGCTGGAGCCGGTCATCCTGATCGCCGATCTGAAGGAATTTTCCCGCCTGCCCGAAGGCACCAACACCTACGGCGACGTCCATGGCCGCGCCTTGCTGTTGAGCGGGGAGCGCGAACTGGGCGAATTTCCCTTGCGGAACCTGCGCGTCTACGACATCTGCGACCGCGCGCTGCCCCCAGGCCTGCTTGCCTTCAAGCTGAACAAGGCCATCAGCGAACTGGAGTTCGAGCAGGAAGTGCGGGGTCGGGTCGCCGATGACGACAACCGGCGCAAGGCGCTGGACAGCCTGAACGACATCGGCATGGCGCTGTCCACCGAGAAAGACCTGAACAAGCTGCTCGAAATGATCTTGACCAAGTCGCGCGAGATGACCTGGGCGGACGGGGGATCGCTTTACCTCGTCGAGGTCGATCCCACCAAGCCCGAGGACCCGCAGAACTACCTGGCAAACAAAAAGATGCGGTTCGAGGTCGCGCAAAACGACTCGCGTCAGATCCCGTTCAAGTCATTCGTCGTCGATATCTCGAAGCGCTCTATCTACGGATATACGGCCATCACGCAGGAGCACTTGGCGATCGACGACGTGTACCATCTGGATGCGAATGTCGAATACAGCTGGGGCGGGAAGGAATTCGACGCCAGCATCCGCTACCGGAACATGTCGCAGCTGGCCGTGCCGATGGTCAACTGGCGCGGCGAGACGATCGGAGTGATCCAGCTCATCAACCGCAAGGTCGACCGCAGCATCAAGCTCGACGATCCGGCAACGTGCACCCAGTACATCCAGCCGTTCACCGAGCACGACGTGCGGATGGCGCGCTCGATCGCATCCCAGGCGTCCATCGCCATCCAGAATACGCAGCTCGTGAACTCGATCCGCACCCTGTTCGACGGATTCATCGCGGCGAGCGTGAAAGCGATCGAATCACGCGACCCTACGACATCAGGCCACTCCCAGCGCGTCGCCACGCTCACCGTCGCGATCGCCCAGAAGCTCAGCGAAACGGAGCACCCGAAGTTCGGGCGCGTCGCCTACACGCACGAGAATCTGCAGGAGATCCGCTACGCCTCCCTGCTGCACGACTTCGGCAAGATCGGCGTGCGGGAGCATGTGCTGATCAAGGCAAAGAAGCTCTATCCGGACGAGATGACCCACGTGCTCGACCGGTTCGAGATGATCCGGGCCAATCTCAAGCTGTCCCTGCTGCAGCAGAAGCTCGAAACGTATTCGAAGGCCAGGAACAAGGCCCAGCGGGAAAAGGCCATGCAGCAAATCCAGGAGGAACTCGACGGCAACTTGAAGGAAGTGCAGGAATTCGCGGACTTCATCCGGGCGTGCAATGAACCTACCGTGCTCGCCCAGGGCGGATTCGACCGCCTGGCTGACATCGCGAAGCGCTCATTCACCAACACGATCGGCGAGCAGGTCCCCTTCCTCAAAGACAAGGAACTGATCTCGCTTTCCGTGCCCAAGGGCTCGCTGAACGAGAATGACCGGAAGGAGATCGAGTCGCACGTTACCCACACGTACAAGTTCCTCTCCACGATCCCTTGGACGCCCGACCTGCGCCGCGTCCCGGAGATCGCGTACGCCCACCACGAGAAACTCGACGGCACCGGTTACCCTAACCGGCTGACCACAGACAAGATTCCGCTGCAATCAAAAATGATGACGGTGGCGGATATCTACGATGCCTTGACCGCTCAGGACCGTCCGTACAAGAAGGCGCTGCCGCCTGAGCGTGCACTCAATATCCTTGCCGAGGAATCGAAGACCAATCATATCGACAAGGACCTGCTGGACATCTTCATCCAGGCCGAGCTCTACAAGCTCGTCAACTAGCCGCACCTGGAGCCGGGTTCGCCTGCTCACAGGTGGCGCGGAGGAATGCGGCAGCGCGCGCCGCAGGCCCCCGCGGGCGGGCTACTTCAGCAGCTGGCCCACCAGCTGATCGAAGTTGGCCACGAATTCCGCCATCGTGGAGTCGGGCACGAGGCGCAAGGCGCCCTGCAAAACCAACGTCGGCGTCGCCTCTACCCCGAACCCATCCGCGCGGACGTGGCCATCTGCGATCCTGCGGGTTACCCATTCGGCGGCGGCATCCTTCTCGTAGGCCTGTTGCAGCCCGTTGGTGCGGGCCAGGTAGCTCACGACCTGCGCATCGAACACATTTACGCCGTATTGAAATGCCGCCTCGAAGAGCGCCTGGTCAATGACATCCTCCTTGCCGTTAGCTTGAGCAATGTAGAACAGTCTCAAGGGCGCATCGATCTGGCCCCGAAACAGGATCGGCACGCGCACCATTTTCAGCCGCTTGCCATATTTGACGAGGATCGGCTTGGCGGCCTCGCGAAAATTGTTACAATGCGGACAGGTGAAGTTGAGAAATTCCTCGACCACGACCACATCCGCCGAATGTGGTGCCGGCGCCTGGGTCAATACGGTGAACTTGCCCTTGAGGGCCTGGGCGCGTGCATGCTGGGGAATAGAAATCACGGCAATCAGCAGCAGCCCCGTTACCGAGAGTGCGAGCGCAAAATAGTAAGGTGCTCGTATGATGGACAAAACCAGCGAAGGTTTCCTCATGAATGATCCTGGCTCCGAGTCCGATTCCACTGATTCGGCCGACACCCCGGACACGGGCCGGCTCCCGGCCATCTCGGCGTTGGTTGTGGATGTCGCGGCAGCGACGCAGTCCCACGCGCAGCAAGATGCGCTGAGCGATTTCATTTGGCACATGCTGGACAAAGATTACCAAATCTATCTGTGTTCCTCCACCACCCGGGAAGACGGAGAGGACGCCCTTGCCGGCGAATCGTTCGCGCATCCGCAGCTGACGTGGTTGCACGGTCGGATGCCGCCGGGAGCGCAGCTGATGACGCGCCACCCGGCGCTTACGGCGGCCACGACCCTGTGGATCAGTGACGATGAAAGAGTGCAGAGATGGGTGCGCGAGAGGGGCCTTGCATTCGTGTCGGTGGGACACAAGACCGCCTCGTTTGCGGCGGACTTCCAATTAGCGGGTTGGGGAGAACTGGGTGCACTTCTCGATCCCACGGCGCAGGCCGTGCGGCAGGTAGCCGAGGCGATCGTGGAACTGCGGCGGACTCGGCCGCAGGGTCCGATCATTGTGGGCATTGGCGGCCCGCCGGAGAGCGGGTACGAGCGGTTTGCCGTGGAACTCAAGCGCGAGCTGGAAGCGGACAGCGCACCGTTAGTGGAGCTGCTCGACCTTTCGAGTCTCCTGGCTGGCGCTCCAGCGGAAGGAGTTGTTGGCGAGAACCCGGCGCATAGCTTTCCGGCCACCATCGGTGAGGTATGGTGGTTGGAGTACGTCCTGCAGCCGCTCGCCAAGGGTGGGGAGGTCTATGTGGAAAAGGCACCACAATCGGTGCCCGTGGATTTTCGCAGTCACTTTCCACTTTACGTGCACGCGGATGCAGTGGTGCTGATGCTCGGGGAAACCGTTTTTCAAAAGACGCTGCGGGAAACAATGCACCTGGCCGTCCTGGTGGAGGTGACGCCGGAGGAAACTGCGCGGCGGCTATATGAGATTCCCGAGGGTGAGGAATTTGACGAAAGTTTCACGAAGCAGTTCTTGGAACACGATGGGCGGCGGTACGAAGAATATCTGGCGCAGCATCAGGTAGTTGCAGAGGCCGATATTCGGATTAGCGCCAACTCGCCGCGAAAGTTTGAAGTGCTGCCCCTGGCGGTAGTGGCAAACTAGCTTATCTCGCAAGCCGGATTATGTTCCTCTCAATACCCCATACCCTCTAACTACCCCCAAACCACTCTCCCACCATTCCCTCCTCCCCACTCCGCACGCACACCTCCTCGCCACTCACAGGATGCGCAAACCGCAAACTTTTCGCATGCAACAGATGCCGCTTTGACAAGTCGCGCTCCGGGTTCTGGATCCACTGCAGGAATACAGCTTCGGGCGCCCCGTAGAGTCGGTCTCCCCACACTGGCAGGCCGAGGAACGCGGCGTGCGCCCGGATCTGGTGCGTGCGGCCGGTGTGCGGAACGGCATCGACAAGGCACGCGCCTTCCAGAACCGCGCGCAAGATGAACCGTGTGCAAGAAGGGCGGCCGGCGGGATGCACAGCCTGCTTGATGTGAACGGCGCCTCCGCCGTCGCAGAGGGGCGCCTGGATGAGCCACTCGGGCGCGGGGGGATAACCCCGAAGAATTGCCGCGTAGCGCTTATGGACTCGGCCGGCGGCGAACGCTTCACCCAGCGCCGCGGCGGCCGCGCGGGTCTTCGCAAATAGGTTGACCCCGCTCGTTTCGCGGTCAAGTCGGTGAACGGGATACAAGGCAGGCAGACGCAGTTCACGTTGCAGCACGTGCCGCAAGCAGTTGTGCCAGTACTTGCCGGAGGGACTCGTGGGAATATTGCCGCTTTTCGACACGGCAAGGATATGCTCGTCCTCGTAGAGCACCGTGAACCGGGCATCCACAGGGGGTTCGGGCAGCATGGGGGGTATGTACGCGATCCGATCCCGCGTCTGCAGCACGTGCGACGCTTCGACGCGACGGCCGTTGACGACGACTGCGCCCGACTGGATGCGCTCGCTCCATTCGCCCTGCGTATGATAGCGAAAGCGGCGCAGGAGGAATGCCAGCAGCGTCTCCGGCTGCTGGTGGCGCACGTACTGGAACGAGAGCTTGCGGGCCGCATTCATCATGCCTTGACGTTACCACCCGCTGCGCGGGATAAGAACAAGACGACCGCGCACGGACGCGCACGCCTACGGGCCCAGGAGGGCTCATCGAATGCCCGAGACCCTGCTCATCATTGACGGTCGCGGCCACCCCGACGCGCTAGTTGAGGCGTTGGAGGCGGGTGGATACTTCTGCGTGT
The DNA here is from genome assembly GCA_041476685.1 of bacterium. GTDB lineage: Bacteria > SAR324 > SAR324 > SAR324 > JACQKK01 > JBGPEV01. Next base: position 7,439 of record JBGOTW010000148.1, read on the forward strand.
ATGCGCGGGGCCCAATGAAGGCCAAAGCCCTGCTGAGGGAGCATCCAGTCGCCTTGATCGTGTGGAAGGACAACACCGGAAACGCGGACCTGAGCAAGGATCTCGTCCGCATCTGGAAGAGCCATCCACGCATCCCGGTGGTGCAACTGTATGCCCATGGGCTGCGGACGGGGGCAGTCGAGCTGGGGCAGCAGGTACGGGCCACGCTGCCAGTGGAGGCCGCGGAAGCTCAGCTGCTCGACGTCATCGGTGCGACGCTGGCTGCCCAACGACCTGCGGCGCCACGCGAGCTTGAAGTCCTGGGCGCCGCAACGGCGAGTCGGAGATCGCGCGAGCGGCCAAACTCGGCAGGCGTGCCGGTTCCAGCCATAAGCGTGCGGGCCCCTGAAATTGGGGTCGGCCTAGACGAGCGGCGGACGCTGTTGGGGCCCCACCCCAGCGCGAATTCCGAGCGACCCGGGCTCTTCAGCCGGGTACGCGCACGGATATCCCGGCTCCGCGCCCAGCAGCCGGCGGAGCTGTGATCCCCCTGCGGGTGGAGATCGCGACAATTATTTGCGTCGTGGACAGCGAAAAGTCGAGCCACGTACCTTCAGGTACCAGATCACTCAGTTCGGAGCGCGGCTTGCGTGGGACTTGGAGCCCAATCCACCGGAGCCCAGCGGTAGTAGCCCAGCAGATGACGCAGCTTGATGCGCATTAGCCAGTAGATGGCACTGATGGAGGAGCGCAAGAACCGCACCGTCGTGGCCTCGTCATGCTGCGTAAAATGGACCGGCAAGTCCGCCATGGACAGGCCAAGCCCATGCGCAGCCAGGAACAACTCCAGATCGAAGAAGAAGCCCGGGCAAATATTGCGCGAGAACGCCAGGCGGGCCAGTTCGCGGCTCATGGCCTTGATACCGGCCTGGGTATCGGTAAACGGGATGGGCAGGAGGAACCGGACAGCCCGATTGAACACGAGACTCAGCCGGTGGCGGTTGTAGACATACGGCAAAAGCGGAACCGGGACTTCGAACCAGCTCTCCTCGCGGCGGCGATTACCCACCACCAGCGCCACACCGCTCCGCAACATGCGGACAGCCTCTACAAAGAACGAGAGGGAATAAGGCAGGTCGGCATCCGTGATGAGGATATAGCGTCCGCGGGCCGCTTGAACGCCCGTTTTCAATGCGGCGCCTTTCCCGCACGGGCCGCGGTGCACGACTGACCGCACGCAGTCCAGTTCAGCGCTCAGTTCATCGCACCAAGCCTGGGCCAAGTCTTCACGGTCCCTCGCTGCGTTGTTCGGGACGAGGACAATTTCTGCAGGCAGCAGTCCTTCCTTGCTGAAGAACCCCCAGATGTCCCGCACATGTTCGCGGAAACGCTCCGGAGGGCGCCTCACAGGAATGATGAGCGTGAATTCGGGCACACTCGGAACTTGCGAATTCGTTGTCACAACGATACCCCCTCAGCTCATCGATGAGCCGATGTCCTGCCGGACCACCCCATTTAGCGAGTGTCGCAGCCTATAATACGGATGCGAGAGATGCAACCGAGCCACCGAATCACCTGATCTCCGTTAGTAGAACTCGATTCAGGCCCGGCAACTTGCGCTTCGACATTGGTTACGGTAATTAACATTACCGCAGTTGACGGACATGTAGAGATTGAGCGATACAAAGCTGCCGGTTTGGAAATGCCCTCAGGCGGAACGGTGGACATTTCCGGCGGGCCTGGTCCTCTTTGGGGAGTGAAGACCGTGTCCGCGTTTCCCATTGCGCCCTCGCAGGGCAGTCGGTCCCCCGCAAGCCCACTGCCCACGGCCGAGCGGATTCGAGCGAATCGCAGCGCGTCCAAGGCTGACGAAACCAAACGCGCCCTCGCCAAGAACTGGTCCCTCTTCTCGCGCTGGTGCGCCACGATTGGAGCCAACGCCCTGCCGGCGGTTCCGGAGACCGTCGAAGCGTTTCTCGTGTACTTGGCGGACGATCACCCGGTACAGGACCGCCGCGGAAGCGTGGTGCGTACCGGGATGAGACCCGCATCCGTGATGCAGGCGCTATGGGCCATCAACCTGCGCCACGCATGGGCTGGCTTGCCTCAGCCGGGCCAAACAGCGATCGTTCGCACGGCGATAGCCGGTATCCGCCGCCGCAAAGTCCATCGTCCGAAGCAGCAGGCGCCGCTGACGATCGAGCAGATTGCGGCCGTGCCGTTCCGGGATGACTTGAAGGGCCTGCGCGACAAGGCGCTCCTGCTGATGGGTTTCGCGGGGTGTCTCCGCCGGTCGGAATTGGTGGCGCTACGAGTTGAGGATCTGGAGCAGGCGCGATTCGGCCTGCGCGTGTACCTGGCGCATTCCAAAACCGATGCCCAAGGTCGCGGTGCCTGGGTGGACATAGTGCGCGCCATCCGGTTTCCCCACGCCTGCCCGGTCGCCGCCTTGGAGGCTTGGTTGCGGGCCGCGCGTATTACCTCCGGCCCCCTGTTCCGGCGCGTAACGCGCGGTTCACATCCTAGGGCCGGGCCCAGCCTTTCTGCCGTATCGGTGGACAGCATTGTCAAACAGGCCGCGCGAGAGCTCAAGCTGGACCCGACACAATTTGGCGGGCATTCGCTTCGGGCCGGAAAGGCGACGTATCTCGCCCGCGCGAACAAGTCGCCGGCTCTCATTGCGAAGCATGGCCGCTGGAAGAGTATGGACATGGTCTTGCGGTATGTGAGGGACGAAACGGCAGAGGGTCTTTGGGGTACGTACTAGGCTCTGTTCGGAAATTCGGCGACCATATAGCGCTTGATCATGGCCAGTTTGAGCATGCCCAGGTAGTTGGTTGCCAGCTTCTCGTGGCGGGTCGCTACGCGGCGGTTTTCCTTGAGCCAGCCCACACAGCGCTCGAC
>JBGOTW010000149.1:0-10315 GCA_041476685.1 bacterium
GGCCTTGCGCGCGGCGAGCCGGGCACGCTGGGCGTCGGCCGCCTTTTCGACGATCTTCTTCGCGACCGTGGGATGCTCTTCGAGGAACGTCGTCAGCTTCTCGCCGACGATCGTCTCGACCGTTCCCTTCACCTCCACGTTGGTGAACTTGATCTTCTTCTGGGACTCGAACTGCGGATCGGGGTGCTTGACGCTGATGACCACCGTCAGCCCTTCGCGCACGTCCTCCCCGTTCAAGTTCTCCTTGAGATCCTTGAACAGGCTGCGGGACTGCCCGTACGTGTTGAGCGTCCGCGTCAGGGCCGTGCGGAACCCGGATAGGTGCGTGCCGCCCTCGACCGTGTTGATATTGTTTACGAAACTGTATTCCATCTCGTTGTAGGTGTCATTGTATTGCAGCGCCACTTCGACCTCGACACCCTTGTCGGAACCGGCGACGTAGATGGGCTTGTCGTGCAGCGTGGTCTTGTTCAGGTTGAGGAACTCGATGAACGAGACAATGCCGCCGTCGTACTTGAACTCATGGAACTTGTCGTGGCCCTCGTCGCGGATGGTGATGCGGATGCCGCGGTTGAGGAACGCCATCTCGCGCAGCCGGTTCGAGAGCAGGTCGAAGTTGTACTCGACCTTGTTGAAGATGCCGGTGTCGGCCCAGAACGTGGTCTTTGTGCCCGTGCGCTCGCTGCGCTCGCCCTTGTCGAGTGCGGAGGCGGCCTTGCCCTTGGAAAAAAGCTGGGACCAGACGAAGCCGTCGCGCTGGACTTCCAGGATCAGCTTTTCGGAGAGCGCGTTGACCACGCTGGCGCCGACCCCGTTCAGGCCGCTGGACACCTTGTAGTTGCTCTTGTTGAACTTTCCGCCGGCGTGGAGCTGGGTCATTACGAGCGTGACCGCAGGCAGCTTGCTCTCCTTGTGGATGTCCACCGGGATGCCGCGCCCATTGTCCTCCACCGTCACCGCGCCGTCGGCATGCAACGTGACGGCAATCTCGGTGCAGAAGCCGGCGAGCGCTTCGTCAATGCTGTTGTCCACGATCTCGAAGACGAGGTGGTGCAGCGCCGCGGCGTCCACGCCGCCGATGTACATGCCGGGACGGAGCCGGACGGCCTCCATTCCCTCCAGGGCCGTGATGTTCTCCGCCGAGTAATCGCCGGAGCCGGACCGTTGCTGGGCCATTGCTTCCTCGCACTTCGCGTCAAAGGCGCGCCGCTGGGACGCGGCGGGCCATGCGTCAGGACACCACCTGCCCGGCGCGAATCTCCATGATGCGCGCCCCGGCTGCCTGGAAGGGATCCAGGCGCTCCGTGGTGGTGATGAAAATCTGGTTCGGCATGCCAAGGAGATGCGCGGATACGGCTTCGCGTACCCGGGCATCCAATTCGGATAAGGCGTCGTCCAGGATCACGATGGGGCGGAATCCTTTCCGCTGCTCCAAGAACCGGTCCAGCACGAGCGTCAGAGCGAGCAGGGCGCCGCGGTACTCGCCCTGGGAGAAGTGAGCCTCCCGCCGCAGCCCGCCACTTTCAGGCGCGGGCGTCTGCGCGCCACCGGCGTCCGGGACATCCTCCGCGCCGTGCAGCGCGAGCCGATAGTCGTCCCGGTGCGGACCCAAGAGCGCGTGGCCCAGGCGTGCCTCCTGCTCCTGGGCTTCGGTCAGTTGTCGCGCGATCTGGTCCCCATCGCCCTTGAGGGAAGGCTGATAGCGCAGCCGCAACTTTTCCCCGCGGCCCGTCAATGCCGTGAACACCGCGGGCAGCGTCTGATTGAGCGCGTTCACGAATCCGGACCGCTGCGCCATGATAGCGCGGCTGCGCTCCGCAAACAACCGGTTCCAGGCCTCCAATCCCGCAAGATCACCCCCCCGCAGGAGGCGATTCTTTTGCGCGTGAATCTGACGAAATGCGATCAGATCACGCACATAGCCCGGATCGAGAAACGACAAGAACCGGTTATAGAACAGCCGTCGCTCGGCGGGAACATGCCGGTACAAATATAGAGTGTCCGGATTGAAGACGAGCGCGAATGAGCGATTTACGTAGGCCGAAAGGCGCAGGATCGGCTCGTCGTTCCACCACACCCGCCGGCCCTTGCGTGAAACCTCGACGCGAATTTTATCCTCTAGATCATTCGCCTGGATCCGTCCCTGGATCTGCGCGCGCGCGGCCCCTTGGCGAACGAGCTGTTGCCAGTCGTGGGTGCGGAAGGAATCGAGATGCAGCAGGAAGTATATCGCCTCGACCAGATTCGATTTGCCTTGTCCGTTTTCCCCCGTCAAGACATGGATATGCTCCCCGAAGCTGATCCTCGCTTCGGCATAATTCCGAAAATCGAGCGCCGCCAGCTCGCGGATTACCATTCAATGCGGAGGGGCATAACTACGGACAGGAAACTTTCATCGTTGGGCACCCGCACCAGGCACGGATTGAGGGCGCCTTTCATCGCCAGCACCACCGCTTCCCCCTGCGTCGCGACGTTCAGCACGTCCAGCAGATAGCGGGCGTTGAAGCCGATGTGGAACTCCGCGCCGTCGTACTCGACGTCCATCTCGTCGGTCACATCGCCATATTCGGCCCGCTCGGTGGACAGCCTCAGCTTGCCAGCCGTCAGGCTCAGCTTGACCGGTTTGATCTTCTCGGTGCTCATGTACGAGACGATGCGCAGGCCGGTCATGAACCGCTCGCGGTTCACGGTGATGACTCGGTCACTGTCTTTCGGAATGACCTGATCCACGTTGGGGAACTTGCCCTCGACGAGGCGTGTCGTCAGTACGATCCCCTCGGTCTTGAGGGTCAGTGCGCGACCGTCAAACGAGACATCCACTTCCCCCTCCGTGCGGTCCAGCACCTTGCCCATTTCCACCAGCGCGCGCCGCGGCACGATGATCTCCGGAGGCGATTCGCCTCGCACGCCGTTGACCGGCCGGATCACCTGCGCCAGGCGGTGCCCGTCCGTGGCTGTCCACTTCGACATTCCTCCCGCTTGCAGGTTCAGGCATACGCCCGTCAGGTTCTTGCGCGTTTCGGTGACCTGGGTGGCGAACACGGTCAACTCGAAGCAGCGATTCAGTTCCTTCGCATTCAGCGTGAAGCCGTGCGTCAGTTCCTGGCGCTCCATCTGGGGATACAGGCCGGTCTCCACCGACGGCAGACGCAGCCGGGCTGGGCCTCCCTCCAGCGTGACCCAGAGCTGACTGTCCGAGGCGATGCGAATATCCTCGGACATGAATTCGCGGCACACCTCGAGGGCTTTCTTTGCGCTGATACAGATGCTGCCGGCTTCCTGCACCTCCGCGGGGAAATCACCCTTCAGGGAGATCTCGTAATCCGTGGCGGACAGTTCGACGCGACCCTCCTTCTTCCCCGCCTCGGCATGCATGAGGAAGTTGGACAGAATGGGCTTGCTGGAACTCTTGTCCGTGATCGGCGTTACGAGCCCCAGCGCTTCCACCAGACTGCTTTTCTTAATGGTCAGTTTCATAGTCTTGCTGTTGTTGAGTGTGTCGCGGGGTTCGATTGCTCCAGACAAAGGCTTGAGCTTATGTCACATTCGCTCGCGTTGGATACTTCGAAATCCCCTTCGCATCCGGAGGTAATGTACGAAGCCTCAGCCGCATGAGTCGCCCCGAAGGCTAGGCCCGAGCCTGAGGTCTACTACGGTTCAGGTCAGACCGGGCAGGAAGGTGCCAAAGTTAACATAACACGCTGATATTGCGTCCTTTCGCGCTTCGATAACCGTTCGAATTCCCTTCGATCACGCGCGGGACACTGTGCGCCTTGATTTCCCCGAGGCTGACCGCGGCGGCGGCGTCGCGGGCGCATGGGCCACGTCCGCCCGCACTTGCTGCACCAAGCGCAGCACGTGCGGGTGGCGCGCGAGGTCCTGCTGCAAGGTGTGCACGGCGTGGGACAGGGTCGAGGGCGTGCGATGCCCCAACCACGGCCCCATCTCCGGATACGACAGGCCGGCCAGTTCTTTCAGCAGCAGCACGGTCACCTGCCGCGCGCGCACCAGCGTGGGCGTGCGCGTGGGCGCCTTCAACACCTTCGGGACGATCCCGAAGCGTTCGCACACCGCGGCCACGATGCGCTCCGCCAGTACCGGCGCGCCCCAGCCGCCCTCGTCGGACAGCAGCGGCGCGGCCACATGCTCGACGAACTCGCGGGTCAGCGCACGGCCGCCCAGGCCGCCGCCCAGACCACCGTACGCCGCGAGACGCACCAGCACGCCTTCCGCCTGGCGCAGCGAGCCGCGCAGGCGCTCGGCCAACAACTGTGCCTCGGGCTCCGCCAGCACCAGCCCTTCCTGGAGCGCGCGCAGGCGCAGGTAGCGCAGGCGCGTCTCCGTGTCCGGCGGGTCCAACTCCAGCACCAGGCCCGCCTCCAGCCGCGAGCGCAACGTCTCGTTCAGCCCACGCAGGGCGCGCGGCAGGCGGTCGGCCGCGAACACCACCGCCCGGCCTGAGCTCACGTACGCGTCGAACAGGTGCAGCAGCTCTTCCTGCACGCGCGGAGCAACCAGCACGAACTGCAGTTCATCCAGGAGCAGCGCGTCGGCCGCGCGCCAGCGCTCGCGCACCGGCTTCATGCGCCGCTCCTGCATGCCGTCGAGCACCTCCTGCTTGAAGCGCTCGGCCGAGCCGTACAAGACGCGCAACGGACCGCCTTCCTCCGCCGTCCGCCCGGCCAGGGCGTGGCCGATGCCGTGGAGCAGATGCGTCTTGCCCAGCCCCGCCGCGCCGCAGATGACCAGGGGATTGAAGCGCTGGCCCGGGGCCCGCACCACTTCCCGCACGGCTTCCAGGATCGGGCGTGCGGACTCGCCCACGAGGAACCGCTCAAGGGTCAGGCGCGGATCGAGACCGCTGGCTGCCGGAGCGGAAAGCGGTGCGGAGGCGGGCGCGGAGCTTGAAGCGATAGACTCCGGGGCCGATTCCGGCCAGCCCGGGAAGGCCAGTTGTTCGAGAGCGGACCCGGTCGCGACGAATGCGGCGTTGGTCGCCGGCACGGTGTCCTCCGGCGGCGCGGAGGCGAGCCGCAATTCCAGCTGCGCCAGCGCATCGGGCGCCCGCTCGGGAAAGGCGGCAGCCAGCACTTCCAGCAACGCATCGCGGTACAGCGTCAGGATGCGCGAGCGGAAGAAGGAGTTGGGAATCCCGCCCAGCACGACCCGCTCCCGGTCCACGAGCTCCAGGGTCAGGCTGTCGAGCCAAGCCTCCGCGTCCTCCCGCGCCAGACGGCGAGCGAGTTCGGATTTGCAGTGTGTCCAACGTGCAGCCAGGTCCATCCCAGGTCCCGGGGGCTTCCCGCCCCCACGTGCGTGATCCCGTCAATGGGCTTGCGGATGTGTAACCCAAGCGGGACGGGCTGTCAGCAAGTTTCCATAGGGCGCGGGCGATGCGGGGGGCCGCGCCGCCCTAGACGACGATCCGAGCCTGCTCGGACAGGCGCCGCACCGGGGCTGCGGCCAAGAACCGCGACCGCAGATCGGGGTCCGCCAGTCCTGCCGCGATCTTCTCGATTGCTCCCATGGCCGAACGATAATGCTGGCGCGCTTCCGGCAGATGCCCGCACCCTTCTTGCCAGGCGCCCAGCGCCTGCTCGGTGCGCCAGAGCTCGGAGGGATTGCCCAGTTCCCCTGCCTTGGCCAGCGCCTCGCGCAGGGGAGCCTCGGCTTCCGCGGACCGGCCCTGGGCCTGCAGAATGGCTCCCCGTAACCGTCCGGCGCGAATCTGGTACTTGCGGTAGGGAAAGCGCGGGGTCCAGCCCTGGGACTCCAGGCTGGCCAGAAAGCGCTCGGCGCGGGCCGGGTCGCCTTTGCTCAACCAGGCCTCCGCCATCACAAGCAGGCAGCGCGGGTGCCAGCGGCCACGGACGAAGCAGTAATCGGGGTTCTTGGTGTTCTCGAGCACGATTTCCAGGTGCCGCAAGGCGTCGTCGCACCGGCCCGCCAGCAGGAAGTCCTCCGCCAGGTCGAGCCGCGTCTGGGACTCCACCTCGAACAGGTGGGTCGTGCCCGGACCGAACATGGCCATGATCGCGTCCAGGGCCATCGTGTTGAATCGCGTTGCCTCGTCCAGCAGGCACAGCTCCCGATGCGCCCAGGCCAGGCAATTGTCCAGCTTGGGCACGGTGTACTTTTCTCCCGCCTGGTCGGCCTGGCTGCGCCCTTCCGACAAGGTCTCGATGGCCTCCCCATAGCGTCCCTGCTCGCCCAAGGCCAGACCGTGGAAGAAGACCATGTGGAGGTAGGTCGAAAAGGGTATGGTCTCCTTTGCCAAAGGCAGGATGGGCGTGAGAAAATCGGTGCACGCCTTGTATTCCCCCCGCCAGCGGTAGGTCGCGACAAAATTTAAGGCGATATGGGGAATGAAGGGGGACTGCGGGGCCAGCTTCATGAGCTCGCGGGTGCGCTGTTCCTCCAGCAATGCGTTTTCCAGGTCGTCAAAAAACAGATATGAGCACCATTTCAACGCTCCGGCGACGAGCAGCAGGTCCGGGTTGCCGCCGGCCAGCGACGCCAATTCCGTCGCGATGCGGCGAATGTCCGCCGGCCGCTGGGCAAATTGCGCGGATTCCTGCTGAACCAGCAACACGGCAATCAAGCGTTGAACATCCCCGTTCGCCCGAACCAGTTGCGCCGCGGATTCCAGCAAGTCGTAAGCCAGCACCGTTTGACCCAGGGCGTTATTCACGGATCCTTGCCCGTGCAGCAGGTCCGCCCGGTCGCTCCAGGGTACTTCCACGCCGGGACGAGCCAGGATCGCGGCTGCGCGCTCCAGGTGCGCGCGGGCTACCGGGATGGCGAATTGCCGTCCGGCCCGAGCCCCGGCTTTGACCAGATAGTGGACGGCCTTTTCCCAGACTTCCCCTTCCTCGAAGTGATGGGCCAGCATCTCGTAGAATTCCCCCAGCCGTTCCGCATACAGCTCCTCGATGGCCAGGCCGACCAGCTTGTGCAGGATCTTGCGCCGCCGCACCAGCAGGGACTGGTAGGCGACCTCGTGGGTGACGGCATGCTTGAACATGAAGCGCAGTTCGGGATCCCGCTGCTTCTCCAGAATCATCTCAAGCTGCTTCAACCCCGCCAGGTGCAGCGGCACGGCGGTCCCGACCGCGCTGAGTCGGGCCACCAGGTTCTCCGTGAATTCCCGGCCCACAACGGAAGCCAGCCGCAGCAGTTCGCGCTTGGCGTCGTCCAGCCGGTCGATCCGGCTGCGGATGACGGACTGCACCGTGTCCGGCAGGCGCAAATGCGCCGCGGGTTGCGTCAGCACGACGGCCCCGCCTTCGACCCGCACCACCCCCTCTTCGCGCAGCGTCTGGGCGATCTCCTCGGTAAAGAAGGGATTGCCATCCGTCTTGGCGTGAATGGCCTGACCCAGCGCATCCGGCACACTGGCGGCTCCCAGGACCGAAGCGATGATTGCGATCGTATTGTCCACGCCCAAGGGCGTCACGCGCAGGGAATGGAGGTGTGGGTGCTCTCCCCATGAGGGCTGATACTCGGGCCGATAGCTCAGCAGGAGCAGCACGCGCAGATTCGGCACGGCCGTCACGTAGTGCCGCAACACTTCCTCCGAGGCGGGGTCCACCCAGTGCAGATCCTCCACCACGATCAACAAGGGGCGGGCCTTGGCGCCTGCAGCCAGGCAGGCCAGCAGGGCCTCCCGGATCTTGCGTTGCACCACGTCGGGCGCCGTGGTGGCGGGCAGCCCCTGACCCGGCACAGCAAAAAGTTGCAGCAGGGCCGGCAGGTGAGCTTCAAGGCCCGGGTCCAGCACCCGCGCGCCCGCCGAGATCTTCCCGGTCAAATCGGCGGGCCCATCCGTCTCGGAGATGGCGAACCAGAACCGCATCATGTCGAGGAAGGGCAAGTAGGGATTGTTCCGGCCCTGCACCGAGCACCGGCCGAGCACCAGATTCACGGACCCGGCTTTCATGCCGCGGCGGAACTCGTGGAGCAGGCGCGACTTCCCCATCCCCGCTTCCCCCACCAGGCTCAAGGCCTGACCTCGTCCCTGGAGCACCTCCTGGAAGCTGTCCTGGAGCGCCCGCAGCTCGCGATCCCGTCCCACGTAGCGGGACAGGCCGCGCAATTCCGCGGCCTCGAAGCGCGAGCGGGACAGGCCGCCGCCCGTCACCCGGTAAGGCGTGAACTGCTGCGCCTTGCCCTTCAGGGCCACCGGTGCGAGGGCCACGGTCTCGAAGAAAGGGGCGATGCCGCGCTGGGTCTCCGGCGCCACCAGGATTTCATCGACCTCGGCCAGCGCAGCCAGACGCGCGCAGGTATTCACCGTATCGCCGGTCAGGCCATAGGTGCCGTCGCGGGCGTCTGTGTGATGAACGACGATCAGGCCCGTGTTGATGCCGGTGTGCATGCGCAGCGGCTGCCCGATGCGGGTCTCCACCTCCACGCTCAGGGCGCGCACGGCCGCGTGCAGTTCCTGGGCCGCCCGCACGGCCCGCACGGCGTCGTCCTCGTGCGCCGTGGGAATGCCGAACAGGGTGACCACCTCGTCGCCGACAAACTGATTCACCACGCCCTCGTAACGGACGGCGATCTCATCGGCGCGGGCCTTGATGCGGCTCATCAGCGCCTCGACCTCCTCCGGGTCCAGGCGCTCGGTCATGGCCGTGTACGCCGTGACATCCGAAAACATCACTGTGGCGCTGCGACGCTCGCCGGACTCCACCGGCGCCGAGGATTCGTCTGCCTCGGGCGATTCCGGCGGCTCCGCAGCACTGAGCTTGTGCCCGCACTGCGGGCAGAACTTGGCGGAGTCGGGAAGCTGGTGGCGGCAGTTCGGACACTGCATGGACACCCCATCGGGCATGGTTGACAATGCGCGGGCACGCTCGCCAGGCGCGCTGCGATTCACGCGGGCGGTCTCAAGGCGCAATCCGCGAGCGCCACGGCGCGTGCCGTGCGCGGCTCCACTCTGCCGTAATCAAGGAAGTATAAGCAGGACCAGGAGCCGGGATCCCCCTCCCAGCGCGACCTCCCCCGTGCATGTCTGCGCGGGGATTGCCGATGTGTAACGCAAGCAGGGCGGGCTGTCAGCAAGTATTGTAGCCCATTGATCCAGGCAGGAAACGGCGCACGGCATGCCGCGGGCGCGGCGGGCGGAGGCGTGTCCGGGGAGACATGCCGCGTGTCGCCGTATAGACTAGAAGACCGAGAACCTGCCGGAGGCCGGATGCGTCCTTTGACCTTGATCCACCTGTCGGATCTGCACGTGCATCGGTTGGCTTTTCATCCACGGCACTGGGGTGCCAAGCGGGCGCTCGGTTCGCTCAACCTGCTGGTGCAGCGGCGCTACCAGTATCCGCGCGAGCGGTTGCGCCATCTCGTCGCGCGGGTGGACCGGATGGACTGGGATTACCTCGTCATCACCGGCGACATCGGCCAACTCGGATTGGCGGCGGAATTCGAGGAGGCGCGGCGCGAACTGGCGCCGCTGCTGGCGCGCGGGCCGGAGCGGGTAGCCGTGCTGCCCGGCAATCACGACCACTACGTGCGCGAAGTCGGCGACCGCGACAGCCGGGCGGGCACCGCGTTCTACGGAGTCTTCGGCGACTTCTGCCCCGGGCCGGAAGGCTTCGCGGCGCGAGCCTTGGGCGGGCCGTGGTGGCTGGCGACGTGGGACAGCACGCTGGCCACGCCGGTGGGCAGCGCCCAGGGTCAGGTGCGCGCCGAAACGTTCGCCGCGACCGAGCGCTGGCTGGCCGGATTGCCGCACGGGGCGCGGGTGATCCTGGCCAATCACTACCCGGTGGTGTTCCCCGACTCGTTCTGGCCGGGCGTGTACCATCAGCTCCGCAACCTGGAGGCCGTGCGCGCGTGGCTACAGCGCCAGCCGGTCGAGGTGCTGCTGCATGGGCACATCCATCAGCCCTGGGTCGTGGCGCCCGCGGGCGACCTGAGCGCGCGTCCGTCGCCGACGTCGGCGAATCCCGCGCACATCAGCCCGGCGGGACCGGGAGTGCGCCTCTCGGTCAATTCCGCCTCGTCCAGCCAGCGGGTGCGCCGTGCAGGCGATCCGGCCTTCCATCGCCTCACGCTGCCGCTGGAGCCCGGCGCGCCGGTGCGCGTCGAAGTGCTCGCGGTCGAAGCGGCTCACGCTACTTGATCCGCAGGCTCCGCAGCAGGTCCAGCAGTTCTTCCAGCTCGGGCGCAAAGTCCCCCGGCTGCACCGCCCCAACCCCGAGTGCCATCTCCGCCGCGTAGGCATGGTAGCGCTCGTAGGTGCGCTCGTAGGGCTCGCCCGCCGGTAGCGGAAACGGGGGCAGCACCAAGCGCGCCTGCACGGGAAACA
>JBGOTW010000150.1:0-10278 GCA_041476685.1 bacterium
GCTTCTCGACTTGGCAAGTCCGAGTTCGGTCATCAGCTCCACCAGCAGAAGCCCGTCCGCGAGCCGGGTCGCAAGCAAGGACGTGGTGGGCACGTCGCTCAGATCTCCCGCCCCGCCAAATAGTGCCCGCGCACCTTTTTGCGCCCGTGTGGCTTCCTGCTCTCCATGGATGAGCCTCGTCGCCTCGTAGGCCAACACCTCCTTCGCCTTGCGGATATCGGCTCCCTTGAGCCTTGCGAGCTCCCCGATCTCCGCCAGCGGCAGCAACGTGAACAACCTAAGGAAGCGGGGCACATCCGGATCCTCCACGTTCACCCAGTACTGGTAGTACTCGTAGGGGGGGGACTTGGATGCGTCGAGCCAAAGGGCGCCTTTTTCCGTCTTGCCCATCTTTGCGCCGCCGGCCGTCGTCAGGAGCGGAAAGGTCCAGCCGAACACCTGTGCGCGCTCGACGCGCCGCACGAGATCGACCCCGGAGATGATGTTCGCCCACTGGTCGTCGCCGCCCATCTGCAGTCGGCAGCCGAAGCGTCGGTACAGCTCGAGAAAATCGTAGCTTTGCAGCAGCGGATAATTGAATTCGATGAACGAGAGGCCGGTCTCCATCCGCATGCGGAACGTCTCGAATGTCAACATGCGGTTCACCGAGAAATGCGGTCCTATCTCCCGCAGGAAATCCAGATACTGGAGTCCGCGCAGCCAGTCCGCATTGTTCGCCAGCACAGCCCGGCGCGCGGGATCGGGGTGGGTGAAGTCCAGCAGGCGTCCAATTTGCGCGCGCAGGGCTAGCGCATTGCGGTCAAGCTGCTCGACCGTGAGCAGCTTGCGCATGTCGTTCTTGCCCGTCGGGTCGCCGATCATGGCGGTCCCGCCTCCGAGCAAGGCGATAGGACGATGCCCCTCCAGCTGGAAGTGCTTGAGCGCCATCAAGGGAATCAGGTGCCCGACGTGCAGGCTGTCCGCCGTCGGGTCGAAGCCGATGTATCCCGTGACCGGCCCGGACCGGCTCAGGGCTTCCAGGTCGGCCTCTTCGGTGACCTGCTGGTGAAAGCCCCTCGCCTTGAATACGTCCCATGCGCTCACGACTAATCCGCGCTTGAAGTAAGGCGTGCAGGCGCTGCATCGCGCCGAAGAACTCGGATCTACGGGCCGGTACGGGGCAACGACGAAGCGCCCTCGCCGAGCTCGATCTGCATGATGACCGTATCCACCCACCGCCCGAACTTGAGGCCAACCGCCTTGAACAAGCCGGCGTGCTGAAAACCCACTGCCGCGTGCAATCCGATCGAGCCGGCATTGGCACTGTCGCCAATGATCGCCAGCATTTGCCGGTAGCCCAATGCGGCACAGCGGGCCACCAGATCTGCCAGCAGAAGACGCCCGATGCCCCGGCCGCGTGACGCGTCGTCCACGTAGATCGAGTCTTCCAAGGTGAAGCGATAGGCTGGCCGGGCCCGATAGGGGGCCGCATACGCGTAGCCCCCTACGCTGCCGCCGAGCTCGGCGACAAGATAGGGCAGTCCGAGCTTGAGGACGGCCTCATAGCGCCGGGTCATCTCGTCCAGGTTCGGAGGTTGCTCCTCGAATGACGCCAGACCGTGAAGCACGTGATGGGCGTAGATCCGCTGCACGTGCGGCAAGTCCGTCCGCTGCGCATTTCGCACCACCGCGTCAATTCGTTCCCGCGTCACGGCTTCTTTCATTTCCCCTTGACCGGCCCTCATCGGCGGCCTCGCGATCCGTGCGGCGTGTGGCGTCCTCGGATCGCAGCTTGGCATAACGTCACGCATTGCTGCAAACTGCTTGCAGGAGCGGATCTGCAATGCAAGGCGGCAAGAGGGCCGCCCCGTTCGGATCCGCATCCGTGTCGCCAGCATGGAAGTTGCCCCATGGCCGCCAGCTCCAATCCCACCCCTTCGTCGGTCGCCCAGGTGACGGAGCTGCAACGGTTCGCCGAGCGGGAGGCCGGAGTGCCGATGTCCGGGCCGGAGCCCCTGGCTGGCGGAGGATCGGCGCGTCGCTACTACCGAATGCGCAGCCTCGCTCCGGCACCATGGGGCGATACGGTCGTCGGCGTCGTCGCTCCCACTGCCGCCGAGACGCGGGCGTTTGTCGGAATCACGCGGCACCTCGCCGCGGCCGGAATACCGGTCCCTCGGCTGTTCGCGAGCGACGAGCGTGGCTGCATGTACCTGGTCGAGGATCTGGGCGATTTCACGCTCAGCGACCGGCTGCGCGGGTGGCGGGCACAGGGCAGTGCCGGGCTTGCGGAGGCTAAGTCCGCGCTTCACACGACAGTGCGCTGGCTGGCCCGGCTTCAGGTGCAGGGCGGCAAAGGCTTGGATTGGTCTTTGTGCTTGGAGGGAACCGAGTTGTCAGGGGAAGCTTTCCGTGCCGACCTGAACCTGTTTCTCAAGCAATATGTGCCGCGCTTCGCAAGCGGCCCGGGACCGGACACTGCGGTTCTGGCGGACCTGGAACGCCTCATCGCGCGGCTGGATGGGCTGCCCCGGAAGCATCTGTGCCATCGCGACTTCCAGGCGCGCAACATCATGTGGCCCCACGCGGGACCGGTCTTCCTGGACTACCAGGGCTGCCGCCGCGGTCCACTGGCCTATGATCTTGCGTCCCTGCTGTACAGCCCGGATTCGGGGCTCACCGAGGCGGAGCGTGAGCCGGTGATGAGAGCCTACTTGCAAGGGCTCGAGGAAGAAGGATCGAGGCAGGAGCCGGATGCGTTCCGGCGCGACTTCTATGCAGTGGTACTCGTGCGCCGCCTGCAGGCGCTGGGCGCGTATGCGCGCATCGCCCTGGTCGAAAACAAGCCCGAATATCTCGAAAAGATCCCGTCGGCGCTCGCGACATTGCGCGAGCTGCGTCAGGCGGATCGCATCTCCCTGGGACTTCCGGCTCTGGAGGGCTGGCTGCTTGGCGCGCTGGCATCCGATGGCCGGGCCTTGCTCTGACGCCTAACCTCACCCGGGCGAGCGCGGCATTTCAGTGCACCGCAGGCTTGAGCCCGGGTTGGGAATCGGCTCCCGGTGGTTTCACCGGCTGAGCAAGCCACTCCGGCAAGTCCATCGCTGAAGGCACTGCGAAGACATCGAGTTCCTCTTCCTTGCCCTTCACGGCCGCCCTGATTCGGGCGAATCCGCTCAGGTCCACCCCGGCCAGTTCCGCGACGCGCGCCGTCACGACCAGCTGGGCGCCCGCCTGTTTGGTCAAGCCCTCGACGCGGCTCGCCGTGTTCACGGCATCGCCTACCGCGGTGAGGGAAGTCGCCGTCTTGTGTCCCATTTCCCCCACGACGGCAGCGCCGGCATGAATCCCGATGCCGATGCGAAGCGGCTCGCGCAGGGAATGGCCCAGCCGCGTGTTGAGATCCGCCAGTCGCACGGACATCTCCCTGGCGGCAGCGAGCGCGCTCCTGCACCCGCTTGCGGCCCCCTGCCTCAGTCCGAACAGGGCCATCAACCCATCGCCGATGAACTTGTCCACGTGGCCGCCGTGCGCCTCGATGGCCTCGCTCATGGCTTCGAAATACTGGTTGAGGATGTGAACGATGTCGTAGGGCAGGGTCTGCTCGGACAACCGGGTGAAGTCGCGGATGTCCGAAAAAAGAATGGCGATATCCAGTTCGGTGCCGAAGACGAAGCGGCCCTGCGGGCGCGCGGCGTCCGGGCCGACGTTGGGTGGCACCAGGGGCACCACCTCGAGATCGCGTTCGCAGCGCACCTGGCAGGCCAGGCGCACCCGTTCGGGGGCGCCGATCCTTCTCAAGACCCTCAGCTCGTCCTCGCTGCCGGGAGCAATCGTCTCGAAGCCCGACAGGATCCGGATGCGGCAAGTCGAGCACCGCCCTCGCCCGCCACAGACCGAGGCGTGCGGAATTCCGTGCATCCGGCTCGCTTCCAGCACCGTCGTGCCGCGCGGTACGATCACTTCATGGCCGGGGTAATGAATGCGCACGCCGCGGCGAGACCTTTGCCAGACGAGCAAAAGCCGCCATCCCATCACTGCGCCGATGAGGCAGACGACCGCGGCAGCCGCGAGCAGGTTGATTCGCAGGAGCTGGGCGCCAATGTCGGGTGTGTACGTAAAGTACGACAGGTTCTCTTTTGCCCAGGCGGCATCCAGCGAGCGCGCCTGGGAAACTTCCCTGGCGCTCAGCAGGCCTGTCAACGCGAGCGCCGGAAGCAGTACCGCGAGCGCAAACCAGACAGCCTGGCCGCGGCGGTACATGGGCCGGAGCCGCAGCCACAGGTGCACTCCGATGCAGCCGTGCGTCCACGCGGATACCATCAGCAGGAATTGCAGCAGCCACGCCCAAGGCCAGATATTGATCAGATACGGAGCGTACCCATGGGGCAGCTCCAACACCTCGTACAAATACGTGTTCGAGAGGACGTGCACGGTCAGCAGGCAGAGGGTCACCATGCCCAGCACGATGCGCAACCACTCGACGGCCGGCAGGCGCAGCGTCGTGCGCTGAACGACCTTGGTGGCCACCAGGGTAAGATGCACGATAAGCGCGAGACCGAGGAGATATTTCCCCCATTGCGACGTCCAAACGGCCAGGAAGAAATTCAACCCCCGCTCCATCACATCGAGAGAGATCAGGCCAAGGGCGTGGTGCGTAAAATGTGTGGCGACGAAGGTGAACATGGTCAACCCGCTCAACAGACGGAGCCAGGTCGGCCAGTCGTGGCCGCTCAGGAAGTCCGTGGTCGGCCGCAGCAGGCGGGGCAGTCGGGTCGCAGCCGGAGCCCTGTTCATTTCGCAACCTCGGGATGGAGATCACCGAATTTCTGCACCTGCTCGAAGGCATGCGCGAGCTGCAGGACGGAAAAGTCGGCCTGGTGCCGGCCCACGATCTGCAAGCCGACCGGCAGGCCGGCGCTGGTGAATCCCGCCGGCACGGAGATGGCCGGGTGGCCTGTGACGGTAATGGAGTAGCACACACCCATCCACTCGATGTAATTGCTCAATTTGACCACGTTGATCTCGGAGACATAGCGCTGCTCGATCGGAAACGGAGGCACCGCAGCAGCCGGCAAGACGAGGTATTCGAAGCGCTCCATGAATTCCCGCATCCGATGGAACAACCGCGTGCGCAGGTCCTCGGCCCGGCTGACGTCCTGGCCCGACAGTTTCAGCCCCTCTTCTGTGTTCCAGATC
Organism: bacterium; assembly: GCA_041476685.1. Classification (GTDB taxonomy): domain Bacteria; phylum SAR324; class SAR324; order SAR324; family JACQKK01; genus JBGPEV01. The sequence continues at coordinate 5,179 of JBGOTW010000150.1, forward strand.
ACGGTATCCTTCATCAGATGCCGGAACTGCTTCAATTCGTCTGCGTGGTCCTGGGCGAACTTCCAGGCCCTCAGGACGTGGAATACCTCGTCGGAATCCCGCAAGTCCGGGTGCGCATCCTCCACCGTGCAGCCGAGGGATGTGAGAGCCTTGCGCTGGCTCTCGACGATCGCCGCGACTTCATGAGCGACCGGGTAGCGGCCAAGATCGACGCTGAGCGCCACGCGAACTCCCTTGAACGATCGGGCGAGCGGGGTCCGGAATCCGAATCCCGCGTCCCCGAGCGAGATGGGGGCGCGCGAATCGGGACCCGCCATTGCGCTCAGCAGCAGTGCAACGTCCTTCACGTTTCGGCCCAGCGGTCCCTGCACCGAAAGCGGCCACCATCCCATGCTCGCCGGCCACACCGGGACCCTTCCCGGCGAGGGGCGAAACCCCACGACGTTGCAAAAGCTTGCCGGATTGCGCAATGAGCCACCCAGATCGCTTCCATCCGCGATGGGGAGCATGCCGGTGGCGAGCGCGACGGCCGCCCCGCCGCTGCTTCCCCCGCAGGTCTTGGACAGGTCGTAGGGATTGCGCGTTTCGCCGAACACGGGGTTGAACGTCTGGGAACCGGCACCGAACTCGGGGGTATTGGTCTTTCCGATGACGAGCGCCCCCGCCGCCTTGACTCTTTCTACGATGACAGCGTCGCGATCCGGAACGCGATCCTTGTAGATCGGGGAGCCCTTCGTCGTGCGGATACCCTGGGTGTCGACAAGGTCCTTGATGGCGATGGGCAGGCCGTGAAGCGCCCCGAGGGCCGAGCCCCCCCGCTTGCGGGACTGGCCTGCCGCCCGGTCAGCGGCATCGGCAAGGCTCAGCGCCCGCTCCGATCCGATGAAGGAGACGATGGCATTGACCTTCGGATTGACGCGTTCGATCTGCGCGAGGTGCGCCTGCATGACTTCCCGGCAGGAAAGCTGGCCCTCCCGGATTCTTTCTGCGAGCCAGGTTGCGGGTTGAAAACACAAGGGCGTAGGTGCCATGAGGGTCTCGACTCGAGCGAATTGTTGGGATCGCACCTCAGGAGCGGTCGCTATTCTGCAGCGCGTAAAGAACCGTTCTCAATCCCATCCGCACGCCCACCTCCAGACCCGCTTCATTCATTTCAAAGCCGGGATGATGGTGGGGCATGGGCTCCTTGTCGGACGGGGCGATTCCGACCCAAAAGTAGCAGCCGGGCCTCGCGTTGAGGAAGAGGCTCATGTCGTCGCTGCCCATGACCGGCGTCGCTTCGAGCGCGCACGTGGCGCCCACTTCTGCGACGGCGAGATCGTGAACGCGCCCGGCCCACGCCGCATCGTTGACGACCGGCGGGCAGAATCCTCCCTGAAACTGCACCTGGGCGTCGGCGCGGTAAGCTTGTGCGATGCGCGACGCAAATGCGCTGAGCCGCTCCACCAGCTGATCCCGCACAGGCAGCTTGAAGGCGCGCAGCGAGCCCTTCAGCACCGCCATCTCCGGGATGATGTTGTGTTTCGTGCCTCCCTCGATCTGGCCGATCGTGAGCACCGCGGTCTCTTGCGCCGCAATTTCCCGGGATACCAGCTCCTGCAGCCCGATGACGATGTGAGCGGCGACCGTGATGGGGTCGATCGAGAGATGCGGGAACGCACCGTGTCCGCCCTTTCCTTTCACTACGATGTCGAAGAAGTCCGCGGACGCCATGCTCGGACCGACCTTAACCGCAACGTGACCCGCGGGATACTGCGTGGTCAGATGCAGGCCCAGCACGGTCTCGACATGGGGATTCTCCAGCGCGCCCGCCTGAATCATCTTTTCCGCGCCTCCGAATACTTCTTCCCCCGGCTGGAAAATGAACACGGCCGTCCCGGGCAAGTCGCGGCGATGTGCCGCGAGAATCTCCGCCATGGTGAGCGCGATGGCCGTGTGTCCGTCATGTCCGCAGGCATGCATGACGCCGGGCGATTCGCTGATGAACGGCAGCGCCAGTTTCTCCGTCAGAGGCAGGGCGTCGATATCGGCGCGCCATGCGACAACCCGGCCGGGCTTGTCTCCCTTGAGGACGCCGACCACGCCGGTGCCGGCCAGGCCCGTGCGCACATCGAGCCCCGCGGCGTGGAGCTTTTCGGCAATGACGGTCGCAGTGCGATGCTCCTTCAGGCTCAACTCCGGATGACGGTGAAAATCCCTGCGCAAGTCGGTCAGGCTGTCGCGGCGCATGCGGACTTCCTGGCTCAGGTCGAGCGTGGACTTGTTAACAGGTGGCTTGGCGGCCATTCGGGGCGCTCGATGGGAAGCGCAGCAGGAAATCCGGTCGAGATACGTCTGCATGCGCGGACAGTGCCGAAGGGAGATCTCCCATCGCGGATGCAGCGCGCATGTGTCTTGGGTGGCCAGGAATCGCAGGTCGACTGTGCCGCAGAACGAAACGCAAGCGCAAGCGAGCGCTAGAACTTCTCGGTGGCCGGTCTTACGTCGATCTCATGGGACCACGTCGTGGAGTCCTGCCGATGCAATTGCCAATACACGTCGGCCAGGGCATCGGGATCGAGGGTGGAAGGCGGCGTCTGCTCCATGTTCTGCGCGCCCCCCGCTCGCGCGGCGTCAATCTGGCCGTCAATGACGATATGCGCGACGTGAATCCCGAGCGGACCGAACTCCCGTGCCATGGATTGGCCCAGGGCGCGCAGGCCAAACTTGCCTATGGCGAACGAGGCGAAACCGGCGGAGCCCCGCAAGCTCGCGGTCGCACCCGTCAACAGGATTGTTCCCCGTCCCGCCTTGACCATATCCGGGAGGACTTGCTGCGCACACAGGAGCGCCCCGAGGCAGGCGACGCGCCATACCTGCTCGACGCGATCCGGGGCCAGCGCGAGGATACCGCCGCGCTGAAAGGCGCCGGCATTGTAGACCAGCACCGAAGGAGCGCCCAATGATGCTTGAATTTTGCGGAACGCCTCGATCACCACCTGGGAGTCGGATGCATCGCATGGCAGGGCCAGGATGCGTCCCGGGGTTTGGGCTCCGCCCGCGGCTCTCCGCACGGGGCCTTCGATCGCATGGATCGTGTCGGGATTGCGCGCGAGGAGCGCCACCGAGCAGCCTTCCCGCGCGAAGCGCCTTCCCAAAGCCGCACCCAGCTTCGGTCCTGCACCCACGATGACGACGGTCTCAGGCATTGGGCCTCCGCTGCGGGAAATGACGCGCGTTGAATCTCATCTCGAATCAAGCAGGGCGGTCAGCTCCTGCGGCGTATGCACCGGAAGCTGGCAGGTCATGTTCCGGCATACATAGGCAGTCGCCCGATTGCCCACGGCCTGCCGCGAGGCGAGCAGCGGAATTCTTGCGCCCAAGTCGGCCGCGGTCCCGGGCTCCGCGAACGCGACCACCGTGTCCGGCAGGAAGCGTTGGCGCAGCACCTTCAGCATGGCCTGGGTTTCATCCGCTTTGGCATCTCCCACGATGGCGACTTCCTTGGGTGGCGCAAGGTGGAACGAAAGCGCATTCAGCATCGCGGAGAAGCTGACGCCCGCCTGCGACAGGTGCGACGCGTACCCGGCTACGATGCGCAGGGCATCCTGCTCGAACCCTTCGCGCACACCCAGGGCGTGCAGACGCAGGAAAGCGAGGGCGGCGCTGCTGTTGCCGGAAGGTTCCACGCCGTCGTAGCCCTCCATCGTGCGCGCGATGAGCGGCTCGGCGTCACACCCCGCATCGTAGTAGGGGCCATTGTCGTTGCGAAAGAGGCGATTTACTTCCCGCATCAGGCGCAGCGCCTCGTCGAACCAGGAGGGATCGTAGCTCGTCTCGAACAGATCGAGGCAGGCGTTCGCCATCTGGCCGTGGTCCACCAAGTAGGCCTTGAAGCGGGCTTCGCCCTCACGCCAGCGGCGCATCAACCGGCCTGACTCGTCCCGCAGCCTGGTCAGGATGAAGCGTGCCGCTTGTTCCGCGGCATGGATAAGGTCCGGCTCGGCAAAGGCGCGACCGGCGCGGGCCAACGCGGAAATCATGAGCCCGTTCCAGGACGCGAGGATCTTGTCGTCGCGCAGGGGCCGAGTCCTCTTGGAGCGCGCTTCGAAGAGGACCTCGCGTGCGCGCTGCAGGGAGTCTGCCAGGGCGGCTTCGCTTACGCCGAGACCGACGGCGACCGCGGCGATGGGCCGCGTGGACGTCAAGATGGTGCGCGCGTGCTCGAAATTTCCCATGGGCGTGATGCCCCAGTAGGCCATCGCGGCCCGTGCGTCTTCCTCGGAGAGAAGCGAGGCGACCTCCCGGGGCGTCCACACGTAGAAGCGGCCCTCTTCACCCTCGCTGTCGGCATCTTCCGCCGAATAGAACGCTCCGTCCGGCGCACCGAGATCCCTGCGCACATAGGCGATCGTGTCCTCGGCGTACGCGCGGAAGAAGGGCTTTCCCGTGACCAGGTACGCCTCCGTCAGCGCCTGCACGAGTAGCGCATTGTCGTAGAGCATCTTTTCGAAGTGCGGGACTACCCATCCGTAATCCGTGCTGTAGCGGCACAGGCCGCCGCCGAGCTGGTCGTAGATTCCCCCGACGAGCATGGCCTTCAGGGTGTGCTCCACGATCCCGAGCGCCTCGGCGTCGCCCGTCTCGGCATGGTGCCTCAGCAGCAGCATCAGGCCCATGCTGGGAGGAAACTTGTGCTGGGGCTGCAGGGTAAAGCCGCCCTCGTTACGGTCATAGGTGCGCTTGTACAAGGCGACGGCCGCCTCGACCGGGCGCTTGTCCCAAACGACGCCCGTCGGGCTCGTCAGGCCGGACTGCTGCTGCAAGTGCGCAGTCACTGCCTCTGCATTCCGGAAGACATCCTCGCGTTGCTGGTGCCAAGCCTGGTTGAGGATTTCGAGCACCGAGGGAAATCCGCGCCGGCCGTGCGCATCCATTGGGGGAAAGTAGGTTCCGCCGGCCACCGGACGGCCATCCGGTGTCGTAAACACGTTCAACGGCCATCCGCCCTGTTGACCCATGGCGAGCAGGGCATCCATGTAGATCTTGTCCACATCGGGCCGCTCCTCGCGATCCACCTTGATGGCCACGAAGTGCTTATTCAGGAACGCCGCGATCTCC
>JBGOTW010000151.1:0-10266 GCA_041476685.1 bacterium
AGGCGAGCACCACGCGTAGCTGCGCCATGGCCATGTCGGCTCGCTGGGGTTCAATTGCATTATGGATCGGGCGCCGCCGATCGGAATTCCGCGCAACGGACGAGAAGCTTGGGCGCCGCCCCCGCGGCCCTCGGCGCGGATACAACCGTCCTGCGATCCGGCGGGACGAGCCTCGCTGACGTCCGCGAGCCGCGAGGCGTGCCGGGCGCCGCACCGTCCCGGCGCACCGTTGCCGGGACGCCGTTCCCGGGACCGGGTGGGCTATTCCTGGCCAGCCAGCCAGCGCTCGGCGTCGATCGCCGCCATGCATCCGGTTCCCGCCGCCGTCACCGCCTGCCGGTACACGTGATCGGCGGCATCCCCGGCGGCGAAGATGCCAGGGACGTTCGTGTAGGTCGTCCCGGGCTGGACCTGGAGGTAGCCCAAGTCGTTCATGTTCAGCACGCCCTTGAAGAGCTGGGTGTTGGGGACATGGCCGATGGCGACGAACATGCCCGCGACCTCGAGCGTCTGCTCCTTGCCCGTCTTCAGGTTCTTCAGCCGCAAGCCCTTGACGCCGCCCTTCTCGTCGCCCAGCACCTCTTCCACTCCGGCATCCCAGACGAACTCGATCTTCGGGTTCTTGAACGCCCGCTCCTGCATGGCCTTGCTCGCGCGCAACGTGTCGCGCCGGTGGACGACCGTGACCTTGGTGGCGAAATTCGTCAGGTAGAGGGCTTCCTCCATCGCCGTATCGCCGCCGCCGATGACGGCGAGGGGCTTGCCCTTGAAGAAGAACCCGTCGCAGGTGGCGCATGCCGACACGCCGCGATTGCGCAGGCGGGTCTCGGACGGCAGGCCCAGCCAGCGCGCCGAGGCGCCCGTGGAGACGATGAGCGCGTCGCAGGTGAGGACTTCCTCGGACTCCAGGTGCAGCGTGAACGGCCGGCGGGACAGGTCCACCTTGGCGACGTTGCCGGTCTTGAACTGCGTGCCGAACCGTTCCGCCTGGTGATGGAAATTCTCCATCATCTCCGGTCCCTGGATGCCGTCCGCATAGCCCGGGTAGTTGTCCACCTCGGTGGTGATCGTGAGCTGTCCGCCGGGCTCGTTGCCGGCCACGACGATGGGCTTCAGGTTAGCGCGGGCCGCGTAGATGGCGGCGGTCAAGCCCGCCGGTCCGGAACCGAGGATGATGACGCGGTGATGCTCGACCTTGGCGTTGAGCTTTCCGTTGCTGCCGATGATCTTATCGAGCTTGCCCTGGCGATCCAGCTCGTGAATTTCGTCGCTGCCGCCCAGGCCGACACCATTGACGAAGATCTGGGGCACGGTGCGCTGGCCGTTCGACTTGCGGATCATCTCGTCCCGCTGCTCCGGATACTCGTCGAGGTTGATTTCCCGCCAAGTGACGCCTTTCGAGCCGAGCAGCGCCTTGGCGCGGTCGCAATACGGACAAACGGTCTTCGTGTACATCACGATCTCGGTCATGAACGCACTCCCTTTCCCGATCGGGCTCCTGCGTGATTTCCCTCCAGCGCAACCCGCGCTTGCACAATCCTTCCGTTCCCAGTTTAGCATCAATCGTCCAGGGTCCGTCCAGCGCCGCCGTGCTTCGCCGCCATTCGGGTCCGCGGCCGGGGCCGCCGTCCAGCACCGCCGCTGTGGCCGCGGCGCAGGCCGAGATTGGACGCCGGCCCGCGCGGAAGGAGGGAGCCCGGCGGGGCGAATGGGGCGGGGCGTAGTCTCAGGCCGACGCGGGCTGTGCAGGGGAGCCGCCTTTGCCGTGCAGCCTGCGCACCAGCTGCTCGAATTCGGCCGCGAGCTGCCGCTCCTTCGCCGCTTCCTGTCCTGCGGCATGGGTCGTCGTGACGCTGTTCGGATTCACCCAGGTGGAGAAGGCCACCTCGTCGAGGGAGATCTTCTTGCCCTTGAAGAACGCCGCGAGGCTCTGGTGGATGGGCTTGGCGACCAGGATGGCCGTGGGCGAACGCGACAGGCTCTGGGCGGACTGCAGGACGGACGGGTGCTCGATCTCGTCGCAGTACCAGGTGTCGAGATTGTCCCGGTAGAGCAGGGCGAGCTGGCCGTAATGCCACAGGTTGAGGAATGCCATCACGCCGGTGATGCGGCGCGGCTTGGTGATGAAGTCCATGTAGTCGGGATACTGGGGCGGGAAGAACGCCTCGATCCGCTCCACGATTCGGTGCACGATGTCCGGTCGGACATAGGCCAGCGTATTGTCCACGTTGTGCCCCATGTCCATGTGCTTGCCGTCGAATTCCAGGGCCGTGCGCCGTTCCCGCAGCGTTCCCTTGTCCACCACCCCCAGGTATCCGTTGAGGATGCAGTGGGCGATGCCCGCAACGAAGGCCGACTTGTCCAGCAGAAGCACCTCCTCGGGGAGGTGGTTCAGGAATCCGAACGTGTCGAAACGCTTGCCGACGCTGGATTCCTTCTGCAGGGAGCGGAAGAACCAGCCTTCGCCGGGCTGGAATCCGAGCTGCACCCGCCCCCGCGGGACGCGCAGGTGGTGCATGATGGTGCGCAACACGACGTTCGGCAGCGGGTCGAAGTTGCTGAGGTAGTACTCGTACCAGAGCTCTTCGTCACGCTTCCTGCCGCGGTCGGGCAGGCTGAACGCGGCGACCTTCTTTTCGACGCGCGCCATGCTGCGCTTGAAGATCGAGCGCAGGTCATGCTCGAACCGGTTCACCTTCTCCGTCTCGCCGATGAAGATCTGCTCCAGCGCGCTGCGGCGTTCCGAGCCGGACGGGAACGCGTGCTGCAGGTACGCCGCCAGCACCCGCTCCCGCGGCGAGTCGAGCGGGCGCGTGTCCCCCGGCTTGGTGAACACGTCCGAGATCCGCACGTGCAGGGCGAAGGCGAGGTCCACCACCCGCGAGACGAAACTCCGCTCCTCCTTGTCCAGGCCCGGAACGCCGCGCTCCTCGCCGAAGCCGAGCTTGAGGGCCTTGTAGCGCAGCCACCAGGGGTCCTGGCGCAGGTAGGAAAAGGCGCTCTCCAGCTCCAGCACCGCCCAGCTCGGCAGGCCCACCTGGTCGCGCTTGAGCAGCTCCAGCTCGCTCTTCGCCCCTTCCCCCTTCGCGCCCGCCAGGCCGTCCAGGGCGGTGGGGTCCTTGATCAGCTGGATGTTCGTCTTGAGCAGCTTGGGCTCCAGCAGCATCTCGTAGCGGAGCAGGTTCAAGGCGGCTTTAGGGAGGTTGCCCGAGGAGGCCTTGAACGCCTCCCAGTACATGGCGCCGCTGTGCTGCGCGGCGTAGCTCGCCTCCACGTTCGGTGTGCGCCCCAGGTCCACCAGCGTCGCCTTCACCTCCCGGTACACGTCGATCAGGTCGAACGCGATATAGTCCATCAGCCGCGTGTACAGGGCGGCGTCGTTATGGACGAGCGGAGGGAAGATGAAGTGGGTCGGCACCATCGGCGTCAGGTGGATGCCGGGCAAGAGCGTCTCATAGTTGAGCAGCAGCTCGTAGGCCGATCCGGAGGACTCCTTCGACTCGACGGTGGAGCTGTAGCGGCCGAGGCGAAAGCCCACGATGGGATAGGTGAAGAGGTGGATTTCCGCTTGGGGAAAGCGCGTGTTCACATATTGCTCGATCTTGGCGACGCGCGCCTTCAGCAAGGACTCCAGCCGGCGCGTCTGCGCCTCGTGAGAAACGGCGCCACTGCGCTTGATGAGCGCAACCAGCTCCTGCACCAGCTTGGCGCGGAGACCCGCGCCCTGCGCGGAGGCGAGCTCGACGTCGAGTCTGCGCGACTGTTTCCACAGGCAGGCGTACAGGTTCGGATACTGCGTCGCGATCTGCTGCTCGGCCTGGGCCCGGAGCTGCTGTTGCACGGCCGGATCGTTCGCCTTGTCGGGCGGTAATTTCTGCAGGGCGGGCAGTTTCGCCACCCACCACGCGAATTCCTGACCCATCACCTCCCGGAACGCCGCATTGTCCCAACGCGAAGCGTCGGGCGGGGGCGAAGTCAGGTTGTAGATGACCTGCAAATCCAGGTCGGAATCGCCGGATTTGTGGCCGATGGTGCCGATGGAACCGATGGACTGGAGCGTCACCACCGCCGGTTGGGTCCCGCCGAGCGGCGCAGGCGCATTGCCGAACGTCTTCTGCGTGTATTCGAGGAAGTCCTGCCGGAACACGTTCGACAGGCGGTCCATGCCTGCGACGCCGGCCGGGCAGCCTTCGACATGCAGGTTGAAGGTTTCCTTGTCCGCCGGACTGTCCGACGCCTTTTCGCCGCCCGGCACGGCGCTGAGCTTGGCCAGGGCGGGCGTGTTGCTGTGCAACAGGTAGACGATCTCGAAGACCGCTTCCCGCATCGGCTGGTCGAAATAGCGGAAGGCCAACTGCAGGCGCGAATTGTTGTAGCTTTCGAAGAACGCAAGCCCCTTGGCGAGGCTATCCTTCAACAGGGCGGCCCGCTCCGCCTGCAGGGTCACACCCTGGCGCAGCAGGCTCCCCAGCTCGATGACGCCTCCGGACGGCGCGGATGCTCCAGCCGAGTCGCGATCCTGACCGGACATGAAAATCCCCTCGCCGCCAAATGAGCCGACCTGAGTCAACAAAGTAAAGGGACCTGTCCTATTGCGCTACAATTCTTAACGGAATCCGGCCGGAAGCGAAACCCGAGCCCGCAGCGAAAGTTGCCATTCCCCCCATTTCGAACTTCCCCGGCCGCAGGCGCGTTCTTGTCCGCCGGCCGGCGGTCTCGGCGAGGGCGCGGGCTCCCACGCGTCCATGCGGCGAGGCCATTGCGTCGCGGCCGCGGCGGGAGCTAGATCTTGCGCAACGCCACGGAGCGCACCGAGTGGTCCGGGGCCTTCTCCAGGATCAGGCGCGCCCGCTGCCGCGTCGGCAGGATATTCTCCAGCAGATTGACCTCGTTGATTTCGCGCCAGATCCACAGGGCGTGTTCGCGGGCCTCGTCGTCGTTCAAGTCCCGGAAGCGGTAGAAGTACGAGGTCGGGTCCTCCTTGGCGCGCTCGCGAAAGGTCATGAAGCGATCCACGTACCACGTCCGCACCACCGCGATTTCCGCGTGCACGTAGAGGGTGAAGTCGAAGAAATCCGAGACGAAGATCGTGGGACGCTCGCCGGGATTTCCCATGCCCGCCTGGAGCACGTTGAGTCCTTCCACGATCATGATGTCCGGGGCCTCGATGCGCACGGACTGGTCCCGCACGATGTCGTAGATGTGGTGGGAATAGACCGGCGTATCGAGCTGGGTGCGTCCCGCCTTAACGTCGGAGAGGAAGCGAATGAGCCGGCGCAGGTCGAAGCTCTCGGGAAAGCCCTTGCGGCGCATCAGGCCGCGTTCTTCCAGGATCCGGTTCGGGTACAGGTAGCCGTCGGTCGGGACCAGGTCCACCTTGGGGTGGTTCGGCCAGCGGGACAGGAGCGCCTGGAGAATCCGTGCCGTCGTGCTCTTGCCGACGGCCACGCTGCCGGCCAGCCCGATGATGTACGGCACCCGCGCCTCGGGATGCCCGAGAAAATCCTGCGTATCCCGATACAGCCGCTGCAGCGCCGACACGTAGAAGTTCAGCAGCCGCGACAGGGGCAGATAGATCTCCTCCACTTCCTGCAGCGACAAGTTGACGTTGATGCCCTGGAGCTGCGTGAGGTCCTCTTGCGTGAGCGTCATGGGCGTGTCCGCGCGCAGGCGGGCCCAGTCGTGCCGGGTGAAATAGATATACGGGGAGGTCGGCATGCGTCGCTCGATATCGCGGGGGCGCGGCAGTCTCAAGAGTTGCGGCCTCCGCGGGACGGGGATGGCGGGCGCCCGTGCAGCGCGTCCGGGCCGCCCGCAGGTCCTCGACCGGACGGAAATGGCGGGCGAGCGGGGCGCGCGAACCGGGGTGCGGCAGCGGCCTGCTGCGCCTACTCCCGCGACTGGATCAAGTGGCTCTCCGGGTGGGATTTCCAGTAGGCGTAGCGGGTGCGCGCCTTCAGGTACCGGCGCAGGCTATCCTGGTCCCCGTCGTCCAGCCGCAGGCCCGCCGTGATGCGCTGCTTCTCCCCGCTGGCATCGTAGTTGAGGATGAGGAAGTCCATGCTGTCCATCCTGTAACGGTCGCCATTGAGGGATTGCACCGCGATATCAATGCTGACCTCGAGCGTGTGCGTGCGCACGTAGACGACCCGCGCCTGGAGCTCGACGCTGTCGGTGCCGAGGAGCGGGCGCTTGAGCAGGACGTCGTTGACCGAAATCGTGACGAGGCGGCGGTTGCGGGTGAACTGGCGGGCGGTATAGGTGGCGACGCGGTCCAGCGATTGCAGCAGGTCGCCGCCCTTGACCCGACCGTCGGAATGGGTGCCCTGCGCAATGAGCTGCCCCTTGAGCTGGACGAGCGTCTCCTCGGGGCGGATCCAGTCGTAGCGGGGCACCGGATCGGGCTCGACCACGTCCTCGCTGCGGAAGATATCGGCCTGGTCTATCCATTCCAGCGCCTGGCGCCGCTCGCTCAGCTCCTCGCGCCGGTGCGCGGCCAGCGCCCGCGCCTCCGGCCCGCCCGGCGAATCGTAGCTGAGGCGCGGGATGTCCCGGCTGGGCTGCCCTTCTTCGTCCAGGGCCACCATCGTGACGAAGCCCAGGTGGCTCGAGCGGAATTCCCGCTCGCCGGGACTGCGCGAGGAGCAGCGCGCCTCGATCACCATGGACGAATGTCCGACTTCGATCAGGCGCCCCTCGACGCGCACCAGGTCCATGTGCCGGATGCGGCGGGTCAGGTCGATGCGGTCCAGCCGGAGCAGGACGGGCCGCCGCTCCGAATGCCGCAGCGCGACGGACACTCCCGTGTCGTAGATCAGCTTCAGGAGTTGGCCCGCCTGCAGGCGCTCCCCCTCGAGCGCCTCCTGTCCGACGATCGCGGCCAGATAATCCGCGGAATACTCGACCGTGCGGAACACCTCCTTCCGCGGAGCGGCCTGCGCGGCGGATGACGCAGCGACGATTGTTTTTGGCTCCATGTTCCAAGCCAGGGGGGAAACGGCCCGCGGAGGACGGGTCTCTTTGTTCCGGGGGGGGGACGATTTGCACTCCGGACGGGGGCCGGCGACGCAACAGTGACCGCTACGCAGGCACGGCGGGAGACGAGCGACCCGGGCGCCTTGCCGCTTGGGCACCCGTCCACTAGACTTGCGCTACTCTCGCCCGATTGCCTCACTTTTGTCCACTTCCGCCCTGCTTCCCCGGCGGCCGGCTGCCTCCATGACCGCTCCTGCATCCCTCGCTGCCCGCGTGCTGCTGTGGGGACTGCTGGGTTTGTCCAATACGCTGTGGGGGGCGAGCTGGGTGGTGGCCAAGATCGCGCTGCGGGAATTGACGCCCCTGCAGCTGGCCGCCTGGCGCATGATTCTGGCCGGCCTCGTGCTGCTGCCCGTGGTCGTCTGGTACGCGCGGCAAGGCAGCCTGCCGCGGCGGGTGTGGCCGCAGCTTGCGGCGTTGGGACTGGCACAGGCGGTGCTGGCAAAATGGTTCGTCTTCTGGGGCGTGCAGCACAGCACGGCGGCGAACGCCGGGCTGCTGATGGCGACCGAGCCGGCCTTCACGATCCTGTTGGCGGCGTTGACCCTGGGTGAGCGCCTCACCCGGGCCAGGCTGGGCAGCCTCGCCCTGGGCGCGGCCGGGGCCTACCTGATCGTGTTCCAGAAGACGGGCTGGCCTTCCCTGTCGGGCGCCACGGTGGCGGGAGACGCGGTGTTCCTGCTGGGTCTGCTGCTGGAGGCGGTCTACAGTGTCGGCAGCAAGCCCCTCAGCCGGCGCTACCCGCCCCTGGCCGTCGCGTCGGCGTCATTGGTGGTCGCGCTGCCCGTCTGGATTCCCGTTGCGGCCTGGGACGTGGCGGTATCGGGCTGGCCGGCCCTGTCCACGGGCGGCTGGATCGCGGTGGCCTACTTCGCCCTCGGCTGCACGGTATTCGGCTATGTCGTCTGGGTGTACGCGCTGCGGCACATCGACGCGGGAGGCGTTGGCCTGACGGTGTTCCTGCAGCCCGTGGTGGGCACGCTGCTGGCGGTGGGAATCCTCGGCGAGCGTCTCACCGCGGCAACCCTCGCCGGCGCCGCGCTGGTGCTGGTCAGCTTGGGCGTTCTGCTCTATGCGCCGGCGGCGCGCTCCGTCCAGGATGGCGGTCCCACCGGCCCACGCGGCGCAAATTGACAGGCAAGCTCCGCCCGCTCCGGACCCGTCTCGGACTTGCTCCGCCCGGCCTAACCGATGTCCAGTCCAGCCTCGCCCCAGCCTAGCTCCGCCCCAGCGCTTCGGCCGCGGCTATGGCCGCCCCAAGCAGGCCGGGATGGGGATGCGTGATGACCCAGACGGGGATGCCCTGCAGCAACCGCGCGAAGCTCGGGCTCGCGTCGAATGCCGCGCGAAAGACTTGCGCGGCGCGCGGGTGCAGCAGGTTCGCCGACAGGGCTCCCGCCAGGTACACCCCGCCCGTCGCCACCACCTCAAGCGCCAGGTTGCCGGCCTTTGCCCCATACAGCGTGCAGAACAGATCCACCGCCCGCGCGCACAGCGGATCGGGCGCGGCGCCCCCCGCTGCCAAGCCGTGGCGCGCGACCGCCACCGGTGCGTCCTCCCGCGCCAACTCTGCCCGCACCGCGGACGACTCGGCCAGGCCTTCCCGGTCGCGCAAGAACTCGTACAGGTTGACCAGGCCCGGGCCGCTGAGGACCCGTTCCCACGCGGCGTGTCCGTAGCGGGAAAGCAATGTGTCCAGCAATCGCATCTGCAGGGCGTCGCGGGGCGCGAAGTCCGTGTGGCCGCCCTCGGAGGCCAGCGGAACGTAGCGCTCCCCGCTCCAGACGAGCACTCCCTCGCCCAGCCCGGTTCCCGCGCCCAGCACGGCCAGCGGCGCCCGGGGCTGCGCGGCCCCGCCGCCCAGCGCGTGAAGCTGCCCGGGAGCGAGGCTGGGCACGCACAGCGCCACCGCTCCGAAGTCGTTCAGGAACCGCACCCGATCCAGCTTGAGGGCGCGGGCTACGTCCGCCACGACGATGCGCCAGGGCAGGTTGACCATCCACAGCACTTCGCTCGCCGCGGACACCGGTCCGGGAATGCCGAACGCGGCGCCCCGCAGGCTTAGCTCGCCCGCCTCCGCCCGCGCTTCCCCGAGATACCGCTCCACGATCGGCAGCAGGCCCGCATGCTCGCGCGACGGATAGATGCGCACCACCAGCGGCGCATCGAGGTCGCCCGGGCGCACGAGCGCGAGCCGCGTGTGGGTGCCGCCGATGTCGCCGCAGAGCAGGGCGTCCATAGTCATTCCCTCCGGGTGCGGCGTAGCCTCGGTGTGGTTCGAGATACGTGCAGTTCGAAACACGTGCGGTTCCAATCACGCGCGGTTGGACCCCAGTGGAGTCGAAACGCGTGCGGTTCGACCCGCTGCGGTACAAGATAACTGCCGCGCAGGCGTCCGCCTCTCCATGCGGATGGCGCCGGGTTCACGTGCGGATTGAGGTTTGCCCGGGGGCCTGTTAACCGTGAGAGTGTGTGCGCACGGCGTAGCCGCTCCGTCGGTCCGGCCCGGCGGCCTGTTTGTGCGATGCCGGCCCGCGCAGGGGTTGATCGGGCGGTTAGCTCAGCTGGGAGAGCGGTGGCTTTACAAGCCATAGGTCACAGGTTCAATCCCTGTACCGCCCATTGAATCACAGTCCAATGCCATCCAAGGCCGTCTTGAGAACCCATTGTAAATCCGCTATAGACGGGCATTTCCACGATTCAGACAGTCCAAGGAAGTCCCGCTCGCTCCATTGACATCCGGCCATATGTGACGGTAACTTTGACGGTAAGACACTTTGTCCGCTGAGGAGTTACCGTCACAGAGAACTCGTCATGGCCCTGACCGAAACCGCAATCCGCAACGCCAAGCCCGGCCTCAAGCCCCGCAAGCTTGCCGACGCCGGTGGATTGTATCTGCTCCTGCCCCCGAGCGGTAGCAAGTGGTGGCGTTTGGACTACCGATTCGGCGGGAAGCGACAGACCCTCTCGATGGGCGTCTACCCCGACGTGAGCCTGAAGCAGGCCCGCGAGAGGCGCGACGCAGCCCGCAGGCAACTTGCCGAAGGCATCAATCCCGCCAGCATTCGGAAGCACACCAAACGCGCCCGAGCCGAAGTCAGAGCCAACAGCTTTGAGGCTATCGCAACGGAGTGGTTCGCCAAGCACACCGCTGCCTGGAAGCCGAGCCACTCCGACAAGGTGCTCCGGCGCTTTGAGCGTGACGTGTTTCCGTGGATTGGCGACCGGCCC
>JBGOTW010000152.1:0-10253 GCA_041476685.1 bacterium
AGATCAACGAGCGCGGCATCGGCAACGGCATCTCGCTCATCATCTTCGCCGGGATCGTCACCCAGATCCCGAATGCCACGTTGAACTCCCTGCGCCTCGTCGAGGCCGGGCAGCTCAACCTCCTGATTCTGGCGCTGGTGGCGACCGTCATGCTGGCGGTGGTGTTCGCAGTGATCTTCATGGAGACGGCGACCCGCAACATCGCGGTGCAGTACGCCAAGCGCATGCAGGGCAACCGCATGTTCGGCGGCCAGGCCAGCCACCTCCCGCTCAAGATCAACTCCGCCGGCGTGATCCCGCCGATCTTCGCCTCCTCGATCCTCGCGTTCCCGGCGACCATCGCGGGCTTCATCCAGGTGCCGTGGGTGCAGGCCATGAGCAGCCAGCTCATGCCGACGGCCGCGCTGTACAACGCGTTCTACGTCCTGATGATCTTCTTCTTCTGCTATTTCTATACGTCGATCCAGTTCAATCCGATGAAGATCGCGGACGAGATGAAGAAGTTCGGCGGGTACATTCCGGGGATCCGGCCCGGGCAGAAGACCGCCGAGTACATCCAGCACGTGCTGGTGCGGATTACTTTCGGCGGCGCGCTGTACCTGTCGGCGATCTGCGTGCTCCCCGTCGTGCTGTTCCGGCTGATGAACGTGCCGTTCTTCTTCGGGGGCACGGCGCTGCTGATCGTGGTGGGCGTGGGCTTGGACACGGTGCGCCAGATCGAGGCGTTCCTGCTGAACCGCAACTACGACGGCTTCTTGAAGAAAAGCAAGCGGCGGACGGGCATGCGCACGCTGCGCCTCTAGGGCGGCCAGATGAGATTGATCTTCCTGGGGCCTCCGGGCTCAGGCAAGGGCACGCAGGCCAAGCTGCTGGGAGCCGCGCTGCATATCCCGCAGTTGTCCACCGGCGATCTGCTGCGCGCCGCGGTGCGGGGCGGCTCCGAGATGGGCCGCGAAGCTCGCAAGTACATGGATGCCGGTAAGCTGGTGCCAGACGATCTGGTCATCCAGCTGATCCTGGCGCGCATGCAACAGAAGGACTGTGAGGCCGGCTTCATCCTGGACGGCTTTCCCCGCACCCTGGGCCAGGCCGAAGCGTTGGCGAAAGCCTTTAATATCAAGAGAATCACGATAGATGCCGTCATCAGTTTCGAGATCGACGAAGCCGATCTGCTGGTTCGATTGAGTGGGCGGCGCGTGTGTCCCAATGGTCACGGCGAATGGCACATCCGCTTCCGCCTGCCCGCGAATCCCGGCTTTTGCGACGTGTGCCATGCCTCGCTGGTGCAGCGGGCAGATGACGAGGAATCAAGGATTCGCGTTCGGCTGGCGGCCTACCGGAAGGACACGGAGCCCCTGAAGAAGTTCTACGCGGACCTGAAGCTGCTGCGGCCGATTCCGGCGAACGGGCCCACGGCCGAAATCACTCAGCGCATAGAGACAACGGTCAAGCAGTTGCGCTAAACTAGTGGGCTAGGCAGGCGGCTGGGGTCGCACCGGAATCGGCCGGCCCCTCGTGCTGGGAATGCTACTTGAGGAGAAGGGTCCTTGCCCAAGGAAGACAACATCGAGGTGGAAGGCACGGTCGTGGAATCGCTTCCCAACGCGATGTTCCGTGTGGAATTGCCCAATGGCCATAAGATCCTGGCCCACATCTCGGGCAAGATGCGCATGAACTACATCCGCATCCTGCCGGGCGACAAAGTCACGGTGGAAATGTCGCCCTACGACTTGGGCCGCGGGCGCATCACCTACCGCGCAAAGTAGTCACGGCCCGCCCGCGGCTTCGCGAGGGCGGGAGCTCCGGGCCATCCCGATGCAAGAGGACGCAAACATGAAGGTACGATCGTCTGTCAAGAAGATCTGCGAGAAGTGCAAGATCGTGCGCCGGCGCGGCGTGGTGCACGTGATCTGCGAGAATGCGAAGCACAAGCAGCGGCAAGGCTGAACGCCGGCTGAGGCCGGAACAACGATCAATCCGCCGGAGGCCGCCCGTTCGCGGCCGCCGGAGCGAGCGGTGAGGAGTCAGCTGTGGCGCGTATCGCTGGAGTGGACCTGCCCAACAAGCCCATGCTTGTGGCGCTGACCTACATCTTCGGCATCGGCCGTCCGACGTCCCTGAAGATTCTGAAGAAGGCGCGGATTCCGGAGAGCCTGCGGGCCAACGACCTGACCGACCTCCAGATTTCCCAGATCCGCGAGATCATCGAGAACGAGGTCAAAGTCGAGGGCGAATTGCGCTCGGAAGTGCAGATGAACATCAAGCGCCTGATGGACCTGGGCAACTATCGGGGACTGCGGCATCGGCGCGGCCTGCCCACGCGCGGCCAGCGCACGCGCACCAATGCGCGCACCCGCAAGGGTCCGCGCAAGGGCGCGGGCGTGATGCGAAAAGCGGCGTCAGCATAGGGCGTTGCGCCTGGGCGAGGGGGAGCGTTTTCCCTCCCGGCCAGCAATCGGACATTCGGCATGGGCGGCGCGGGGCCGCCTCCGGCATATCGAATCGACAGCGAGTTACCATGGCCAAGGGCAAGCGGGCGGCGGGAAAGAAGCGCGAGAAGAAGAACGTGCCGGTGGGCATCTGCCACATCCAGGCGAGCTTCAATAACACGATCGTGTCGTTTTCGGACCCGCAGGGCAAAGTGCTCTCCTGGAGCAGCACCGGCACGGTGGGCTTCAAGGGCAGCCGCAAGAGCACCCCCTTCGCCGCGAAGACCGCCACCGAGGACGCGGTAAAGAAGGCCAAGGAACACGGCATCCGGCAAGTGGAGGTGCAGGTGAAGGGTCCGGGGACCGGGCGGGAAGCGGCGCTTCGGGCGATCGCTGCAGAGGGACTGAAGGTGACGACGATTCGGGACGTGACTCCGATCCCCCACAACGGCTGCAAGGCGCCGAAGATGCGCCGCATCTGAGACGGGAACCGCGGCGTACCGCTGCCGGGCAGTGCGCCCGGTCCCGGAACCCGGCGGGTTACGGGCCGCGCGGGCGGGCAGCCTGCGGGAGCGATGGAACGGCGGATCCGGCAGCAAGTTTTGCGTAACGGGAGAGACCACATTGGCTCGCTATATCGGTTCGGTGTGCCGGCTGTGCCGGCGGGAGGGCCTCAAGCTCTACCTCAAGGGGGACCGCTGTTTCACGGACAAGTGCGCCATCGAGAAGCGCAGCTATCCGCCCGGCCAGCATGGCAGCGGATTCCGCCAGAAGATGTCGGAATACGGTCTGCAGCTGCGCGAGAAGCAGAAGGTCAAGCGGATCTACGGAGTCCTGGAGCGCCAGTTCCGCCGCTTCTTCGAAAAGGCATCCCGCGCCAAGGGCATGACGGGCGAGAATCTGCTGCTGCTGCTGGAGCGCCGGCTCGACAACGTCGTCTACCGCATGGGCTTCGCCTCTTCCAGGAACGAGGCGCGTCAGCTCGTCGGGCACGGCCATATCCTGCTCAACGGCAAGAAGGCCGACGTGCCCTCGCTGCTCGTCAAGACCAACGACGAGGTCAGCGTCAAGGCCAAGAGCCGCGCCAATGTGCACGTCATCGCCGCCCTGGAAGCCGCGCGGCGCAAAGGCACGACCAGCTGGGTGCAGGTGGACCCGGCAACCTTCACGGGAAAGATTCTGTCCGATCCGAAGCGGGAAGAGCTGACCTTGCCCATGCAGGAGCAGCTCATCGTGGAGATGTACTCCCGCTAGCCGAGTTCCGGACAGCCTGATTGAGTGAGCCACCGCGTAGGAGAGAGATACATGTACACGAGGAATTGGGAAACGCTTCAGCGCCCGAAGCGAATCGAGGTGGATAACGAGACCTACACCGACCGCTATGGCCGGTTCACCATCGATCCGCTGGAGAAGGGCTTCGGGATCACCATCGGCCACGCGCTGCGGCGGGTGCTGCTGTCCTCCCTGCAGGGCAGCGCCATCATCGCGGTCAAGATCGAGGGAGTGTCCCACGAGTTCGAGGCCATCAACGGCATCCAGGAGGACGTTGTCCAGATCCTGCTGAACCTGAAGAGCCTCCAGCTCAAGGCGCTCGAGGAGGGCCTGCACGAGCTGGAGCTCGTGGGCGCCGGCCCGACGCGGCTGACGGGGGCGGACATCGTCACCGGCGGAAAGGTCGAGATCCTCAATCCCGGCCAGATCATCGCCACGCTGGACGAAGGCGCGGCGCTCGAGATGCGCATGTTCGTAAACATGAGCCGCGGCTACGTCACCGCCGAGGAGAACGCCGAGCAGGGGCTGCCCGCCGACGTGATCTACCTGGACTCGGTGCACACCCCGATCAAGCGCATCAACTACGAGGTCCAGCATGCCCGGGTCGGCCAGAAGACCGACTACGACAAGCTCGTCTTCGAGGTGTGGACGAACGGCGCGCTCCGGCCGGCCGATGCGCTCGCCTATGCCGCGAAGATCCTGAAGGAGTACATGAATATCTTCATCAATTTCGATGAGCAGCCGGATTACGACGAGCCGCGGCATGAGCCCGCGCAAATCGACGGCATGAACGAGAACCTCTACAAGCCGGTTAGCGAGCTGGAACTTTCCGTGCGCTCCATCAACTGCCTGCAGAATGCGAAGATCGAGACGATCGGCGAGCTGGTCCAGAAAACGGAAGCCGAGATGTTGAAAACGAAGAATTTCGGGCGAAAATCCCTGAATGAAATCAAGCATATCCTGGAAAGCATGGGCCTGAGCCTGGGCATGAAGCTCGAGAACTTTGACCCCAAGGCGAAGCCCCAGGCCCCGACCGGGACCACCGAGTACGCGTAAGCCGAGGCCGATATGCGTCACCTGAAGTCAGGCCGCGCCCTGGACGTCAAGCCGGCGCACCGCCGCGCCATCATGCGCAATGCCGTGACCTCCGTGCTGGAGCACGAGCAGATTCGCACGACCCTGGCGAAGGCCAAGGAGTTGCGCAAGCCTTTGGACCACATGATCACGCTGGGCAAGCGCGGCGATCTGAGCGCGCGCCGCCAGGCGCTGTCCTTCGTGGAGTCCAAGGAAGCGATGAAGAAGCTGTTCGGCGAGCTGGCCGAGCGGTACAAGGAGCGCAAGGGCGGATTTTCGCGCATCCTGCCGTTGGGTCCACGCCGGGGGGACGGTGCCCCGCTGGCGATGATGATGCTGGTGGATAGCCCGGGCGACCCGTTCTCGGAGGCGAAGAAGCCCAAGCGCAAGACGCCCGCCCGTCGCGCGAAGAAGACCTTGGACGAAGTGGCCGAGAAGGTGCAGGAGCACCCGCCTGCGGCGGAAGCCCCCGCGAAAGAATAGCCGGCGGCTTCGCGCTCCGGCCGCCGGTTCCCAACCCCACCCTTCAAAGCCGCCCTTCCTGGCACCGGCCGCTTCGGCACGGTGATCGCCTGCGCTCGTCCGACGGCTGCGACCCCAGCCGCCCGCCATGTCGTGCATGGCCATTTTCCGTTACGGATCCGCGCGTCCGTCTCCGATGATCGGTTCCAGCACCTGCACCGCACGCTCGTAATCCCCCGCGTCGCAATACACGTATTCGATCCTGAAGATCTGGTTGTACCGTCCGAGCAGCACGCTGGCCTCGTGCAGCGGGCGCGCACGCACCTTGCCCAGCAACGTTTCCTGCACATAGACGGGAAAGCTCTCGGGGTCCTGGGCAAGCGCGGACAGTGCCCGCTGCTCGCGGACATGGACGACCGGCAGCTTCGCTTCCGCCAGGGCCTCCAGCACCCGCTGCCGTTGCCCGCCCGCGTCCGGCTCGTGCAGCTCCAGCACGCGCCGCAGCGGACGCCGGTACACGATCCGGGCAGACCAGGGCCGGTCCCGGGCCGCGTACAGTTTCGCCAGCACGACGTCTTCCCGGGCGGCCATGAATCCCTCCAGCGAGCCGTCCAGCTTCAGCGTGATCTCCCCTTCACGGACCGCCTGGGTGAGGCAGTATTCGAACGCCAGCAGCGTCTTGTGGAAGTACACCTGCATGGCCATGTGGAAGCGGGCCATGAGAAAATTCTCGTAGGCGTAGATCGCGCTCTGGTCCAGGGCCATCATGCGGCCGCGCGGCGTCTCATGGCTGGACAAGGACTGGATCAGGCGCTCCAGGTCGAAATTGCCGTAGGCGACGCCCGCAAAGTGCGCGTCGCGGCGCAGGTAATCCATGCGGTCCGCGTCAATCTCGCCGCTGATCATCTGCTTGAGGAGGGGATAGAGGTTGTGGGTTCCGCGCGGCCCTGCCCGGGTCAGCTCGGGCGAAGGCCGAATCGCCTGGTCGATGAGCGCGCAGACATCCTGGGCCTCGTCCGCAGGGAGGAGGTGCGGCGCTTCCTGGGACAGGGCGTAGATCGCGGCGACCGAAAAGTCCTCGTGGCTCGCCCGTTCGTCCAGGTCGAAGCGCGTGTACCAATGGCGGGGACTGGGCAGGAAGCGCTTCTGCGGCAGGAGCGGCTCGTAGGTGTGGGAAAAGGGCGGATGCCCCAGATCGTGCAGCAGCCCGGCCAGCCGGGCGATCTGCCGCGCGCGCCGCCGTTCCTCGGGAGGCAGGACGACGCCGCTGTCCCGTTCCAGCGCGCGCACCACCTGATCGAAGATCCGCCCCGTCACGTGCATGACGCCCAGGGCGTGGCTGAAGCGGGTGTGGGTGGCGCCCGGGAAGACCAGATGGGCCAAGCCGAGCTGGGAGATGCTGCGCAGCCGCTGCACGAGCGGATGGTTGATGATGTCCCGTTCCCGGGCATCGAAGGGGATCGAGCCGTGAAGCGGGCAGCGCACCTCGAATTCGGTCTCGGCGGCAAGCGGCATGGAACGGATCCGGCGGGAATGGGCGGGAGCGGAGCGAGAGGCTTGCATCCCAGCCGCGCGCCTGGTGGCGACTCCGGGCGAGGCTCTGCCGGCTCTTCCCCGCCGCAGGGAGAGCGGTGATTGACAACCCCCCGGAGCCGATGAAACCCTGGATGCGGCGCTGTTGCGGGAAGCGGCCCGCAGCCTTCGCGACAGGTTAGCACAATCGCATCCGGGTCAGGAGCTACATGGACGTCAAGGGGCTGAAGGTCGAGATCGAGTACTGCGGGGAGTGAAACTACCTCCCCAACGCGACCCGTGTGGCCGCGGAACTGAAAAAGGAACTGGGAATCGACGCCAAGCTCGTCAGGGGAGGGGGCGGCATCTTTGACGTGAAGGCGAATGGGAAGCTCGTCTACACCAAGTCCAAGACCTTCAACTTTCCACAGGACGGGGAGGTCGTCCGGCTGATCCGGACCGGCTGAGGTCCACATGGACAGCCCCGGCAGGTCGGCCTGCGAGCTATTGTGGGAACCTGTGCGTGAAGCTATAACCGGGAGCGACGCGGCCGGCGCGCGGTCCGGTGCCGAGTTCCCGGGATGCCGGGCCTGAATCCCGGTTCCAGTCATTTCATTTTCACTCGTGGACATTCTCCTATGGTCTTTCACGAACGTGTGTCCGACAATCGAGGCGTGGGCAAGTGGGATTTCGCGACGACGCGGTACATTCCCGACACGGGTGGCTCCCGCTCGCGGCTGCCGCTGTACGACGACAAGAGCATCCGGCGCTATTACGGCCTTGTGGGGATTGACGAAAAGATGAGCGAGGGGATGTTTACGCTTCCCGCGCTGTACACCTATCTCGGTGGCGCTCCCTTGGTGCGCGAGGGGCACGGCAGCATATTTGTTTCCTTGATCCTTGATGAGACCCTCAAGCGCATGAAAGCGGAAGAAGAGGAAGCGGAAAAGAAGAAGTAGCCGGGCGATCAGCGTCGCGCTCGTGACGGGCGAGTATCCAGGCGGTCCAAGACCTGCTCGGCGGGCCTTGCCGGACCTCCGGTCCGGTTCGAGGAGCGCTCGCCTGAAGCTTGACCGGGACCCGGCAAGATCGGGTTTTCCGATGACCAAAGGCCATTGATGGGAATTGAACTGACGACCGAGGAGATCGACGCGTACATGCTGGCGGCGCCACGCGCGATCCTCTGCGTGTCCCGCCCCGGTCACGCCCCGTTGCCGCTGCCCATGTGGTTCGGCTGGATCGATCGCAAGCTCTTCATGCACACCCTCCAGTCCAGCAAGAAGGTGCGGCCCATCCGCGAGAATCCCGAGGTGGCGTGCCTGGTGGAATCGGGAGAGCACTACTTCACCCTGAAGGCCGTGCTCGTGATCGGCCACTGCGACGTCATTGACGATCAGGAAGAGGTGGGAAAGTACCAGCGTCTCATTACGGAAACCAAGCCCCTCTATAAACAGTACCGGCCAGAGAAATGGCCGCCGCACCTCGAGCGGCACTACGCCAAGCCCCGCTCGCTGCTGCGTGTCACGCCGAAATCCATCACCAGTTGGGACTTCCGGAAGATCCAGCGCTAGGGGGAGGCGTGCTGGGCGCAGAGCGGATCCACCCCCGCAGGAGAGCGGCGGGTGCGGCGGGTCGGCCGCCTGCCAAGGGCGCTGCCCTCCGCTTGAACGTTTTGCCCGCAACATGAAGCGCGCCTAGACTAAACCGTTTGACGTAGTGACGGCTGCCAGTCTGCAGGAGCTGGAGCCACGGGGGAGAAGCGTACGCTTGTCAACCGACGGGTTTTCCCATTCCGCGAGGAGCTGCGTAGACCATGAGTATCCGGCACCCAATGTTGTTGTTGGCCCTGCTGATGGGCGTGCTCATTCCGTCCGCATTCGCCAAACCCTTCGTGTTCACCGCCATTCCCGACGACAACGAGGCGCGTTTGCGCGAGCGGTTCGACAAGGTTGCCGTGTACATTGGCCAGCGCATGAATGCCGACGTGAAATACGTGCCGGTCAAGACCTACGCGGCGGCGGTGACGGCGTTCAAGAACAATCAGGTGCAGATGGCCTGGTTCGGGGGCCTTTCCGGGCTCCAGGCGCGGCTGGCGGTGCCCGGCTCCAAGGCGATCGTGCAAGGGGAAGAGGACAGGCAGTTCATCACTTACTTCATCGTCCATGCGAGCCTGGGCCTGAAGCCGGGCGCGCAGCTTCCCGATGCCATCCGCGGGAAGACCTTCACGTTCGGGGCGAAGGACTCGACATCGGGGCGGTTGATGCCGGAATTCTACCTGCGTGAGCGGTTCAAGCAGGCTCCGGAGCAGATCTTCTCGCGCGTAGGATTCAGCGGGGACCACTCCAAGACGATTGCCCTGGTCCAGTCGGGCGCCTACGACGTGGGCGCGGTCAATTTCACCGTGTGGGACCTGGACATGAAGGAACGGAAAGTGGATCCGGCCAAGGTTGTCGTGATCTGGAAGACGCCCACCTACCAGGACTACCAGTTCACCGTGCGCGGCGACGTGGACGCGCAGTACGGCGCGGGCTTCACGGACCGGATGGCCAAGGTGCTGTTGGACATCAAGGATCCGGATCTGCTCGCCTCCTTCCCGCGCAAGGGGTTCATCCCCGCGCGCAACGAGGACTACGACGCGCTGCAGAGAGTCGCGAAGTCCATCGGGCTGCTCGACTGATGAGCCTGTTTGCGCTGACACGTGCCAGCCTGGGGTACGGGGACCAGGCCGTGCTGTCCGATGTGACGCTCTCGATCTCGCAAGGCGAGCGGGTCGCGCTGGTGGGTCCCAGCGGGGCGGGGAAGACCACGCTGCTGGCCGCCCTGTACCGGCAGCGCCGCGAGCGCACCGCTCTCGTTCCCCAGGATGGCGCGCTCGTCAAGCAGCTCTCCGTCTATCACAACGTGTACATCGGGCGTCTGCAGGAGCACGGCGTCTTGTACAACCTGTGCAACCTGATCTACCCGCTGCCTGAGCCGGTGCGCGCGGTCACGCGGGTGCTGGAGCAGGTGGACCTGGCCGATAAGCTGTTCACGCCCGTGGGCGAGCTGTCCGGCGGGCAGCAGCAGCGCACCGCGGTGGCCCGCGCGCTGTACCACGGCGGGGACGTTCTGCTGGGCGACGAGCCGGTCTCGGCCGTCGACGGGTGGCAGGCGCGCGGCGTGCTCGACGCGGTCAACCGTTCCTACCCGACCGTCGTGCTCGTCATGCACGACGTCAAGCTTGCCCTCCAGTTCACCACGCGCGTCATCGGCATCCGTGCCGGCAGGGTCGTGCTCGATGAACCGTCGTTAGGACTCGCGGTGCACGACCTGGAAGGCCTGTATCGGTGAGCATGCCGCGCTCCGCCGCCTTCAAGACCAGCGTCCTCTTTCTCTTCAGCGCCCTGGCCTGCCTGCTGATTGCGGACCTGAAGGTCAGCACGGCGGACCCGTGGGGGGAGCTGGGCCGGGTCGCCTGGGGCTTTCTCACGCCGAACTTCCTCGCGTTTCACGAGCTGTTCGAGG
>JBGOTW010000153.1:0-10239 GCA_041476685.1 bacterium
CCATCACCTGCATGACGCCGCGACGCACCAAGTCGTTCGGGGTGAGCCGGTCCACGCGCTCGCCTCGGTACTCGATACTGCCCTTGGTGATGTCGCCGCGCTCCGCGCGCAGAAGGTTGGAAACGGACTTGAGGGTAGTGGTCTTACCGGCGCCGTTGGCTCCGAGGAGGGCGACGATGCCCCCCTCGGGAACCTTCAGGGAAACCCCCTTCAGCACGAGGATGACGTGATCGTAGATCACCTCGATGTTGTTCACGCTGAGCAGGGGCGCGGCCCCGGGCACAGGCGCGCTGGCTAGGGCCGTCACGTCGGCCTCCTCCCTACGAGCAGCTGCGTGGCGTGATGTTGTTTTCCTGCGCATATTTCATGGCGGACTGCTCCACCATGGGGCGGATGACATCCTTCATCGGCTCGATCCAGTCGCTGACGAAGTTCCAATGCTTGCCGTCCCATTGCTGGATCCGCAGCGCGCCGCCGGCCTCGTGGTCCGAGCAGGTGAGTTCCACCGGCTGCAACATGCCTTCCATGCCCAGCGCCTTGAGGCGGGCCGCGGTCAGGTTCAGATTCTCCAGACCCCAGCGCACCTCCGCCCCCTTGAGTGGCCTGTTGCCGTAGTGGCCCATCGCGGTGCGGATCGCTTCCACCACGTACACGTAATTGACCATGCCGCGGTTATACAGCACCTCCCCGAAATTGTTTGCATCGGCCTTGGCGCGGTCGCCCTTGTAGACATACTTCAGGATGTCCGCGTGCACCTTGAATCCCGCACCCGGGGCATGGAAGGCACCCGCCTTGTACTTGTCCGCGCCTGCACCGGCCGGCACCACGTCCGCCTCCGAGCCGGACCACCATACCCCCATCATGTGGTCCATCGGGTAGCTGATGGAGGCCGCCTCCTTGATCGCCACCTGGTTCATCACGCCCCAGCCCCACAGCAGGATCCAATCGGGTTTGGAACGCCGCACTTCCAGCCACGTGGCGCCCTGCTCCTGTCCGGGATGATCCACCGCCAGCTCCATCAGCTGAAATCCGAACTTCGCGGACAGCGCCCGCAGCGCGGGAATAGGCTCCTTGCCGTAAGGGCTGTTGTGGAAGATCAGCGCGATCTTCTTGCTTTTCAGCTTGTCGAACCCGCCTTCCTGGCTGCCGATGTACCGAACGAACGCGGAAGCCTGGCTCCAATAGGAGTCAGGGAAATTGAAGATCCACTCGAATACTTTGCCATCGGCGGAGTCCGCCCTGCCGTAGCCCATGGACAAGACCGGGATCTTGTCGACGGCGGCCTTCGGGATGAGCTGGTAAGTAATCCCGGTGGAAAGGGGGCTGAAGACCGCCGCTCCGGTCGGGCCCTTGTTCTTCAGCTTCTCGTAGCACTCCACGCCCAGCTTGGTATCGTAGGCGGTCTCGCATTCCTCGGAAGCGATCTTGACCCCGTTGACGCCGCCGTCGCGCGCGTCGACGAGCGCCAGGTAATCGCGCGCGCCGTTCGCGAAGGGAATGCCGTTCGGGGCATACGGCCCGGTGCGGTACACCAGCAGCGGCACGAACATTTCTTTCTGGGCGTGAGCGTCCGACGCCGCAAGGCCGATCAGGCCCAGCGCCAGCAGGATGCCCGAGAGCAGGAACTTGGGCGTAGTCATAGGTGCCCTCCTCATAAGGAATGGACGTTCCCCACACGATGCTTGATCTATGTCGTTGGCCAAGCAACGTACCACGAACTTCAAGTGACCTCCAACGCCGATTGCGCGGAAATCCGCGTCAATACGGAAACGGCCAGCGCCGCAGCTTCTCCTTGACGGTGCGCCACAGGCTGGCCAGGCCCAGCGGCTCCGCGATCAGGAAGAAGACGATCAGCCCGCCGAACACGATCTTCTCGAGATTCTTGGACAGATCGGTGGCGATGGCCACGCCGAAGAACTGCGGCAGATTGGTGAGCAGGATCGGCACCAGCAGGATGAATGCCGCTCCCAGGAGCGAACCCAGGATGCTGCCCATGCCGCCGATGATGACCATGAACAGCACGTCGAAGGAGACGTTGATGTCGAATGCCAGCGTTTCCGCACTGCCCAGCCACAGGAACAGCATCAGCGCCCCGGCGATGCCGCAATAGAATGAACTGATGGCGAAGGCGAGCAGCTTGGTGCGCGCGGGGCGGATGCCGATCACCTCGGCTGCCACGTCCATGTCGCGGATCGCCATCCAGTTGCGCCCGATCCTGCCCCGCACCAGGTTCTTCGCGACCAGGGCCAGCACGGCCAGGAAGCTGACCGCGATCAGGTAGCGCACCGGCGCCGTTGCCGCGGGACCGGAGATCATGATGCCCAGCATCTGACGGGGCGGGGCGGTGATCGTGCCCGAGGAATTGTAGTTGTAGAACCAGGGCGCCTTGTTGAACAGCCAGCCCAAGAAGAACTGCGCGGCCAGCGTGGCAACCGCCAGGTAGAAGCCCTTGATGCGCAGGCTGGGCAGGCCAAACACGATGCCCACGCCTGCCGCGATCGCTCCGGCCAGCACAAAGATGACTAGCAGATCCATTTCGGGGAATGCCGTGGTCATCTTGAACGTGGCATAGGCCCCGACCGCCATGAACGCGCCCGTCCCCAGGCTCACCTGGCCCGCATATCCAGTCAGCAGGTTCAGGCCAATGGCCGCCAGGGCGAACACGACAAAGGGAATCAGCACCGCCTGCAGCCAATACTCGTTGGCCAGCAGCGGCACGCCCACAAACGCGATGACGATGAAGATCGCGATGAACCAGCGTTCCTGGCGAATGGGAAAGATCGCCTGGTCGGCGGCATAGCTCGATTTGTATTGGCCCGTCTCGCGGTAGATCATGGCGCTACACCCGGTCAATGATCCGCTCGCCGAACAGCCCCTGCGGGCGGAAGAGCAGGAAGGCGGTCGCCAGCATGTACGCGAACCAGTTCTCGATCGCTCCGCCCAGGGCCGGGCCCCAGTACACTTCCGCGATCTTCTCGCCGACCCCGACGATGAGCCCGCCGACGATGGCTCCGGGCACCGAGGTGAATCCCCCCAGGATCAGCACCGGCAGCGCCTTGAGCGCGATCAGGGCGAGCGAGAACTGCACGCCGCTCTTCGCGCCCCACATGATCCCCGCCACCAGCGCCACGATCCCCGCCACCGACCACACGATCACCCAGATCGTGTTGAGCGGAATGCCCACGGACTGCGCCGCCTGATGGTCGTCGGCCACCGCCCGCAGCGCCCGCCCCACGCGCGTCCGCTGGAAGAACACGGCCAGCACAGCCACCAGCACCGCCGCGATCACTGCGGCCGACAGGTCGAGCTGGTTGATGAGGATTCCGTACACCTTGAACGACTTGTCGGGGATACCCACGTCAAGCCGCTTGACGTTGCTGCCCCAGGCGAGCTGTCCGATCCCCTCGAGCAGGAAGCTCAGGCCCAGCGTCGCCATGAACAGGCTGATATCCCGCTGGTTGACCAGCGGCCGGAGGATCAGCCGCTCGATCGCAAACGCCAGCGCCGTCATCACGCCCAGGGTGATCAGGAACGCCAGCCATACCGCCACGCCGTGCTCCATCAGCCCGACCAGCGTCAGCGCGGCGAAGAGCACCATCGCGCCCTGCGCGAAGTTGAACACCCCCGAGGCCTTGAAGATCAGCACGAAGCCCAGCGCGACCAGCGAATAGAGCACGCCCGTGAGCACGCCGCCCACGACCACCTCGAGCAGAAACAGGGGGGATCCCACCATGTCCAGGATCGGGCCGATCGTGACGGCCTTCAGGATTTCCATCGTCCCCTCCTTCCTTCCCGTCCGCCTGCGCACGCGCAGTCATTCATGGCTCTGGCCCAGGTACGCGGAAATGACGTCCGGATTGCTGCGCACTGCCTCCGGCTCTCCGTCGGCGATCTTGCGGCCGTAGTCGAGCACGACAACCCGGTTCGACAGATCCATCACCACGCCCATGTCGTGCTCGATCAGGGCAATGGTAGTGCCGAACTCCTCGTTCACGTCGAGGACGAAGCGGCACATGTCCTCCTTCTCCTCCACGTTCATGCCGGCCATCGGCTCGTCGAGCAGGAGCAGGTCGGGCTCGGCGGCCAGGGCCCGGCCCAGCTCGACGCGCTTCTGCAGGCCGTATGGGAGCCGGCCGGCGGGCACCTTGCGGATGGCCTGGATCTCAAGGAAGTCGATGATCTGCTCGGCCCGCTCGCGGTGCCGCAGCTCTTCGGCCCTCGCCGGCCCGACGTGCAGCGCCTGCAGCACGAAATTCACGCCCATGTGCGTGTTGCGGCCCGTCATGATGTTGTCCAGGGTCGTCATGCCCTTGAACAGGGCGATGTTCTGGAAGGTGCGCGCAATGCCTTGCCGGGCGGCCTCGTGCGCGTGCATCTGGCGCCGCGTCACGCCTTTGTACGTGATCGTGCCTTCCTGGGGGTGGTACACGCCGTTGATGACGTTGAGCATCGACGTCTTGCCCGCGCCATTCGGCCCGATGATGGCGCGGATCTCACCCTTGCGGATGTCGAAGCTGACGTCGCTGAGGGCCTGGACGCCGCCGAAGCGCAGGCTGACGTCCTGGATTTGCAGCAGGGGGGGCGCGGCGGATGTGGCCAGTGGCTGGGTCATGACGCTCCATGGGCTCCCGCCTGGCCCCGGGCCGTTGCCTGGCCGGGGCGCTGCCTGCCTGCCGCCGGGCCGCTGCGACGGGTTGGGCGCCTGCCGCCCGCGAGAAGGCGGCAGGGCCGGCACAGCGGATCACGTGCTGTCACGAGGCGAGCCGCACGTCGCGAATGCCCAGCTCCGCCCGCACCGTCGCGGTGCGCCCGTCCTCGAAAGTGACCTTCGTCTGGGTCGTGACCTGCCGCGAGTCCGAGAAGAGGGCCTCGACCAGGTCGTTGTACTTCTGCCCCACGAAGCCGCGCCGCACCTTGCGCGTGCGGGTGATTTCCTCGTCGTCCGCGTCGAGTTCCTTGTGCAGCACGAGGAACCGCTTGATCTGGGCCCCGCGCAATTGCTCGTCCTCGGCGATCGAGCGGTTCGCGTTGGCGATCTCCCCCGCGATGAGATCATACACCTCGGGCTTCTGGGCAAGGTCGGTATAGCTGGTGTAGGTGATGTCGCGCCGCTCGCACCAGTTGCCGACCGCTTCCGCGTCGATATTGACCAGGGCCGCTACGTTGGGCCGGCCCTGCCCGAAACACACGCACTCCTTGATGTACGGGGAGAACTTGACCTTGTTTTCGATGTACTTCGGCGCAAAAAGAGTTCCATCGGACAGCCGCGAAACGTCCTTGATGCGGTCGACGATTTTCAAGTGCCCGTCGTGGTCAATCAGGCCGGCGTCCCCCGTCTTCACCCACTCGCCGTCGAAGGCGGCGTGCGTCGCCTCGTCGTTCTTGAAGTAGCCGTGGAAGACCCCCGGCCCCTTGAATTCCACCTCGCCCGACGGGGAGATGCGCACGGGCACCCAGGGCATCGGCGGCCCGCAGGTGTCCGACTTGATCTTGTCCTCCTTCTGCAGCGCGATGAAGACGCTGGCTTCGGTCTGCCCGTAGAGCTGCTTCAGGTTGACCCCGATCGCGCGGAAGAAGTCGAGCAGGTCGGGCCCGATGGCCTCGCCCGCCGTGTAGGCGATGCGGATGTTCCGCATGCCGAGGCTGTCCCGCAGCGGCCCGAGGATGAAGAGCTGACCCAGGGCGGAGAACACCCGGTCGAGCAGGGAGACCCGCTGGCCGGCGGAGCGCCGCTTCAGCATCCGGGCGGCAAGATCGACGGAGGCGCGGAACAACTTGCGCTTGATCCAGGCGGCGTCATCCATGCGCACCATCACGCTGGTGAGCAGATTCTCCCAGATGCGCGGCGGCCCGAAGAACAACGTCGGCCCGATCTCCCGCAGATCCTGCATCACGGTCGCGCCGCTCTCCGGGCAGCTCACCGTGAAGCCGCCCGCGATGGCCATGCCGAAGGAGAGGAAGAAGTCGCCGACCCAGGCCATCGGCAAGTAGGCCAGCACGCTCTCGTCATGCATCCCCTCGTAGGCGATGATGTTCTCGGACGTGACGAGGAAATTGCGATGGGTGAGCATCACGCCCTTCGGGCGGCCCGTCGTCCCGGAGGTGTAGCAGATGACGGCAAGGTCCTCCTCCGTCCCTTTCGCGATTTCCGCCTCGAAATAGCCCGCCCGCTCCCGGCCGAAGGCCTCGCCCTTGCGCTGCACAGACTCGAAACTGAGCAGGAAATCCAGCCCGTAGTTCCGCATCCCGCGCGGATCGCGGTAGATGATGGTTTCCAGCTGCGGGCAATCCGGCTTCACATTGATGATCTTGTCCGCCTGCTCCTGATCCTCCACCAGGGCGAAGCGCACCTCCGCGTGCGCCACGATGTACTGCATCTCCCGCTCGATCGAGTCCTGGTACAGCGGCACCGGCACGCCGCCGAGCGCCTGCGCGGCGAGCATGCCCCAGTACAGGTGCGGGCGGTTGTCCCCCACGATGCAGATGCGGTCCCCGCGCTTGAATCCCAGCGCCGCCAGGCCCAGGGCGAAGGACTCCACCTGCGCGCACGTCGCGTCCCACGAGTAGGACTGCCAGATGCCGAATTCCTTCTCGCGGTAGGCGATGCGGTGCGCACCGAACTGTCTGCGCCGCGCCAGGCACTCGCCGGGAAAGGTACGCGTTGCCGCGGAGGACGGGGTGGTCGCCATGGGATACCCGTCTGCTGGATATGACGACATTCGCCAGAATATTGGCCTTCCTGTGCTACTGCCCTTGTCACATGAGGTCAAGCGATATCAGACGCTTGTGCGCGTCCGAACCTCTTTCGAGCCGGCCGCTCCGGCAGCAGGGCCCGGGTCATGCCCCGCCCTGTGCGTGCCCAGGCAACGCCCACGATGTTCCGCACGGTCGCCGCCGCCGGCCGATCGCCGCAGGATTGGGCCCGCCTCACGGCCGGTCTCGCTCAAGCGCCAGTTCGTCAATCCGCCCGGACAGCTCCAGCACGGATCGCACCACGATGCTCGCCTTCGTAACGGGCGCTGACGATTCCTCGTCCACCAGCACCGTGATTCCCACGCCCCCGGCGATGCCGGCTTCGATATCGCTCTCCCGGTTGCCCACGAGCAGCGAATTCCGCAAGTCCACGCCGAATTCCGATCGCGCCGTCAGGATCATGCCGGGCTTGGGCTTGCGGCACTCACACGGTCCAGCCAGGTCGGGCACGATGCCGTCCGGGTGATGGGGACAGTGGTAGACCTTCTCGATGCGGATGCCGCGCCGCAGGAGTTGCTCCTCCATCCACTCGTGAAGAGCCTGCATCTGCCTTTGCGTGTACAGGCCCTTTGCGATGCCACCTTGATTTGTCACGACGAACAGACGATAGTCCGCGGCCTGCAACTGCTGGCAGCTTTCGAAGATGCCCGGAATGAACTGGAAATCCTCGCAGCGGTGAATGTACCCCACATCCCGGTTGATCACGCCGTCGCGGTCGAGAAACGCTGCCTTCACCCCTAGCTCCCATATCGGTTCGAATCGGCGCGGCCGGAATCGCATGCGGCCGGCGGCGCCCGGGACAACGGTCACCCGCCGCCCCGAGGCCCTTGCGCCACCCGGCGCCTGCCACAATGATGGCCCGTTGCCCCACGCGACGCTGCACTGTTTGCATTATGCCATCAGCAGGCCTTCCGGTGAATGCGCTTGTGCATGGACGCCGGAGTCTGGCCCCCTTGCGCGGCGACGCCCGGGTTCTCGCGGTCCGCTCCCTTGCCCGGCGGAACGCCGTGCGCGACGATGTCGGACGCCGGGGTGGGCATAGGCTAGGCCTTCACTAATCCGTGCGGCGCGAAAGAACGAGGAAGTTCCCACGCGCTCGACGATCCTGCACGGTTTTCCCGAGACGATCGCTGTGATCCTGACGGTAAAGCTGGTGATGTCGCTCGCGACGCTGCTGTACGCGTTCGGATATGCCATGCGGCACCGCGACAATCTCCTGCACCGGCGGGCGATGGCAGCCGGTTTCTGCGCGACGCTGGCCATCGCGGTAGTGCTCGTCGTCGGCGTGCAGGGATTCGGCGCAAGCTATCGTCCGGCCTTTTGGTTGGTAGAGTGGATGGGCACCGAGCAGCGTGCGCGGCTCGTGCTGCTCGTGCACCGCGGGTTTGCCACACTCAGCCTCGCGCTGTTGATCACCCAGGTGTATTCCGGCATACGGCGGCTTCCGCTGCACCGGCGCCTCTATCCCCTGACGATCGGCGCCTGGTGCATCAGCTACGTCTCGGGCATGTTCATATTCGTGTAGACTCGCCCCGCAGCGCTGCCCTAAGACGCCGTCCGCTACATTCGATCTCGGCCGCCGGCACGCAGGCGGCTTGAGGACCCTGACCCGACCGGCTATCCTTGTGACCCATTCGCGCTCGCTTGCGCGCTGCGCCCATGGGGGCTGCTGCGCTCGACAGCGAGCGTTTGCCTGCGCTGGCGAGCCCCCACTCCGGGGAACCCGAATGCGGGGAACCTAAATGCGGCGAACCTGAATGGCAGGGGCATTATGTGCCTCCGGCCATGCGTGCCGGATACGAGACCAGTAACCAGCAGCGAATCCACCCCGCGGAGAATGATCCATGCGTGACATCCAGCGTCCCGGCCGCTCGGTCGTGATGTGCGGCGAGGCGATGATCGCCACGAGCCAGCCCATGGCCACCCAGGTTGGCCTGGAGGTTCTCAAGTCGGGCGGCAATGCGCTGGATGCGGCAGTTGCGGCGTGCGCGACGCTGTGCGTGACGGAACCCCAGTCTACCGGCATCGGCGGCGACTGCTTCATGCTGATTCACGAGGCCAAGACGGGCAAGCTGCACGGGATCAACGGCAGCGGCCGGGCGGCGAAGAAGGCCACGCCGGAGGAATATCGCCGCCGCGGAGTCAGCGCGATGCCCGAGCGGGGCATCCTCTCCGTGACCGTGCCGGGTGCGATCGACGCCTGGGAGAAGGCGCTGGAGCGGTTCGGGACGCGCGGCCTCGATACCCTGCTGCAACCGGCGATCCGGTACGCGGAAGAGGGGTTCGCGGTCACGCCGGTCGTGGGCCAATTCTGGAAACGCCAGGAGGGGCTGCTGGCCAAGTTCCCCGACTCCCGACGCACGATGCTGGTGGACGGCGCTGCCCCCGCGGCCGGTACCCGGCACCGCCAGCCGGAACTGGCCCGCTCCCTGCGGCTGATTGCAAAGCAGGGTCGCAAGGCCTTTTACGAAGGGCCGATCGCCGCGGAAATCGTCCGCTTCAGCCGCCAGGAAGGCGGCTTGCTGGAGATGGAGGATTTCGCCGGCGTCCGTTCGGACTGGGTGGACCCGATCTCGACCGAATACCGCGGCCTGCGGCTGTTCGAGATCCCGCCCAACGGACAGGGCATCACCGCGCTGATGACGCTCAACATCCTCGAGCGCGGCCAGCTGGGTGCGATGGAGCATCTGAGCGCGGACTATCTGCACTTGTTCACCGAGGCGCACAAGCTCGCCACGGCGGAGCGCAACCGCTATGTCTCCGATCCCGAATTCAACAGGATTCCCATTGAGCTGCTGCTGTCGAAGGATTTCGCCGGCCGGCAGCGCGGCCGCATTCTGCCCGACCGCTCGCTGCCCTATCCCCTGCCTTCAGGAATCGCGGAAAGCCGCGACACGATCTACTTGACGGTCGTGGACCGGGACCGCAACTGCGTCTCGTTCATCAATAGCCTCTACATGGGCTTCGGCAGCGGCATGGTTGCGGGCAATTCCGGGGTCTTGCTCCAGAACCGCGGCTACGGCTTCGTCCTGGAGGACGGCCACTTCAACTGCATCGGGCCCGGCAAACGACCTATGCACACGATCATTCCCGCCATGGCCTACCGCGGCGACCAGCCCATCCTCTGCTTCGGCGTGATGGGAGGCCACTACCAGGCGATGGGGCATGCCTACGTGTTCTCCAATTGGCTGGATTTCGGCATGGACATCCAGGAAGCGTTGGATGCTCCGCGCTTCCTGCCGCAGAACGGCGTCCTCACCGTCGAACGCCCGATCCCGCAGCAGACCCGCCGCGAATTGGAGCAGCGCGGGCACAAAGTGGCCGAAGCGGAAATTCCCTTCGGCGGCGGCCAGGTGATCTACCTGGACGCGGAGACGGGTCTCCTGCACGGCGCATCCGACTTCCGCAAGGACGGCTTCGCGATGGGGTACTGAGTCCGGCGCCCATTTCGTTCTCGCAGCCGGACGCTGCGCCGGTCGGACAGTC
>JBGOTW010000154.1:0-10117 GCA_041476685.1 bacterium
GCCTGCCGGTCCTCGCCGGGCTGCAAGGCCGCGAGCAGGCCGAAACGGCGACGCTGGGGCGCGTGGGGGCGGGGAAAGCGGACAGCACGCTGGTGGATAGCCCCTGCGGACCGCATCCGCTGCGGGGTTGGCGGCGAGGTGTGCCCTGCGCGGCCGGTGCGCCGGCTCCCCGCCCTCACACCAGCAGCAGGCGGTCCTTGTGGATCGCGACCTCGGACTTTTCGGGACGGGCCTGCTGCTTGAGGGCAAACAGTTCCGCTGCGGAGAAGTTGACCAGGCCGACGCCCAGCTTCTCCTCGCCGGCCGAGTACACTTCCACCACGTCGCCGGAGCGGAAGGCCCCGTCCACGCGCACGATCCCGGCGGGCAGCAGGCTCTTGTCGTTGCGCAGGGCGCGCTCGGCCCCGGCGTCCACGTAGATCCGGCCGCTGGTGAGCGCGCCGAAGCGCAGCCACTGCCGGTAGCTCTTCAGGCGGCGCTGCGTGGGCAGGAAGCGCGTGCCGATCGTCTCGCCGGCCATCACGCGCGGCACGACGTCGGGCGCCTTGCCCGAGACGATGTGCACCTCGATCCCGAACGCGGCCACCATCTCGGCCGCCTTGAGCTTGGAGAGCATGCCGCCGCTGCCGCCGTGCGACAGCGTTTCCTGGCACCACTCCCACATCTGCGGGGTGATCTCGCGCACCTCGTGCAGCAGGCGCGCGTCGGGGTTGTGCTTGGGATCGCCCCCGGCGTAGAAGCCGTCCGCGGCGGTGAGCAGGAACAGGCGGCTCGCTCCGCTCAGCGAGGCGGCGGCCGCGGCGAGGAAGTCGTTGTCCCCGAAGGTGAGCGCCTCGCTGACGACGACGTCGTTCTCGTTGAGGATGGGCAGGGTGCCCATCTGCAGCAGGCCCTCGATGACGTTGCGCACGTTCAAGTAGCGCTCGCGGTCCGCGAAGTCGGCGCGCGTGAGCAGGGCCTGGGCGATGGTGATGTGGTGCTCGCGGAAGAAGTCGGTGTAGACGCTCATCAGGCGCGGCTGCCCGACCGCCGTCAT
This sequence comes from bacterium, assembly GCA_041476685.1. Lineage (GTDB taxonomy): Bacteria > SAR324 > SAR324 > SAR324 > JACQKK01 > JBGPEV01. Next base: position 1,037 of record JBGOTW010000154.1, read on the forward strand.
CATCTGCTTGCGCAGCAGGGACTTCTTCTCGCGCGTGAAGTCGCCCAGCCCGTGCGCGGCCCCGGCGGCGCCGGAGGTGACGAGCACGACCTGGTGCCCGGCGCGGCGCAGCGCGCCGATCTGCTCCACGATCTGGTGGATGACGTTGTAGTCCAGCTGCTGGTTGGGCTGCGTGAGGACGCGCGTCCCCACCTTCACGACCAGCCGCTCGCCTTTGCCGCCCATCGCCGCGATCCCGAATCGAGTGGCGCTGCCCCGGCTCCGCGCCCGGACCTCACGCCTTCAGCCGCTCCCAGGCGTCCACCAGCGCCGGCATCACCTCCCCGAACCGGCCTTGCAAGAGCAGGTCCGGGGCGAGCCCCTGGGCGGGCTCCAGGTTGAGCTCCACGATCCTGCCGCCCTGCTCGCGCACCTGGCGGGGCAGGTCCGCGGCCGGGTACACCTCGCAGGAGGTGCCCACGACGAGCACCAGGTCCGCCCCGCCCAGCAGCGCCTCGGAGCCCAGCCGCGCCTCGGGCGGGATCTGCTCGTCGAAGAACACGACGTCGGGCTTGAGCAGGCAGCGCCGCGGCGCCCCCGCGGGACACGGCTCCGGGCGCGGCATGCGCGTGCCGGGCACCTTGGGCATGGCGCGCACCGCGGCGCGCTCGAACTGCCGGCCGCAGCCCAGGCAGGTGAACGTGCGGTTGTGGCCGTGGAACTCGACGACGGTGCGGCTCCCCGCGGCCTGGTGCAGCCCGTCCACGTTCTGCGTGACGATCCCCGCGACGCCGCCGCCGGCCTCCAGGCGCGCCAGGGCCGTGTGGCCCGCGTTGGGCCTGGCCTCGAGCAGCTCCTCCAGCTCGGCCAGCATGGTCCACACCTTCGCCGGCTCGCGCAGGAACGCCGACAGGGTCGCGTACTCCTGCGGATCGTAGCGGGCCCACAGGCCCTCCGCGCTGCGGAAGTCGGGGATGCCGCTCTCCGTGCTGACGCCGGCGCCGGTCAGGACGACGGTCTTGCGCGCCTGGGCGATCCAGCGGGCCGCGTCGTCAATGGGATCGCCGCGGGCGGCGTTGCGGGCGCGGTCGGGATCGCGGGCCGGGTCGCGGGCTGGGTCGCGGGCGGAATCGCGGGCTGGGTCGCGGGCGGGATCGCGGGCTGGGTCGCGGGACATTGCGATTGCAGGCTCAGGTTTCTGTTTCTTCCGCCCGTTCAGGCCGCTAGGGCCTTCCGGATGGGTCACGGAACTTGCATGACCGTCAGCGGGACTCCCTGCATCTTTGCCCAGGAGCGCCATGAAGCCAAGCCCTTTCGCGCACCCGCCGCGCCGCGTGACCCGCGCGCTGGCCTGCGCCGCCGTTGCCCTTGCGGCAGCGGCTTGCGGCCTGGCCCTGGCGAGCGCCCCGGCGCGGGCGCAGGCTCCCGGTGTGCCCGCCGGTCCGGCTCCGCTGGGCCCCGTGGCGGGTCCCGCGGCCCCCGGGCCGGCTCAGCCGGCTGCCGGACGCGCGCCGGGCGGGCGCTTCTGGCGCTTTGCCTTCTTCACCCTGGATCAGTGGTCCTTCACCAACCACCCCTATGCCCAGATCACCGAAGACTCGGCCTTCGACAACGGCAGGGGGGCGGGAGGCAGCTCGCTCTCGTTCGGTGCGGCGGTGAGCGACGCGGATGAGCCCTTTCCCACGCAGCTGCTGCATTCGCTCCCTCCGTTCTCCGTGGAAGTCGGCCGGCCGCTGACGGTGTTCCTGCCGAAGGCGATCAGCTTCGGCCTGGACTTCTATGCCTTCAGTCAGCGGGACGTAGGCGCGGGCAAGGGCACCGGCACCGTACCCCCGATCCGGACCGACACCTATCTCTACCAGTTCGACGTCCGCGCCTTCGCATTCGACCCGACCGCGCCCGGCCTCAACTACTACATCGGCATCGGCGTCGGCACGCTGCAGGGCAAGCTGACCGCCACGCCCTTCCAGGGCCAGCCGTCCACGATCATCTCCTACGGCCAGGACCTGACGGGGGCGACCCTGGTCGGCATCGAGGCAAAGGGGGAATCGGTCGGGATGCGCTACGAGCTGGCCGTGCTGGGCGCGAGCCAGGTGAAGTTGAATTCGAATCCCTATCCCGGCACCGGGCTCACGACGATCGACTTTTCCGGTACGATCACCCGGCTTGCGGTGTTCTACCAGTTCTAAGGGTGGGAGCCGCGCAGCTGGCCACCGGCTTTCCCCATTGCGTCATGGATCGCGCCCGCCATGGACCGCGCCCCGCCTGAATCCGCCCCGCCGGTGCTGCTGACCCGTCATGGGCTGAGCGAGCACAACCTCCAGACGCGGCTGTACATGGGGCGCTCGCCCGGCTCCCGCCTCGTCGCGGAAGGCCGGGAGCAGGCGCGGATGCTGGGCGCCCATCTGGCGCGCAGCGAGCCGGTACACCGCATCGTCGCCTCGAGCCTTCCGCGCGCCCTGGAGACCGCCAACCTCGTCGCCGGGGAATTGGGCGGCATCCCGGTGCACGCCGACGACGCCTTCTGGGAGCTGAGCAAGGGCAGCTGGGAAGGCAGCATGCCGCGCGATGGAGTGCCCGAGCCGGAGCGCAGCGCCTGGGAGCTGCATCCGTACGACTTCCGCTTTCCGCAGGGGGAAAGCTTCGCCCTGGTCGAGGCCCGGGTGGCCCCGGCCTTCGCGGGGTGGGTGGACCGGTACGGACGGGAGCGGCTGCTCTTCGTGCTGCACGGGGACGTGGTGTGCGCGCTGCTCCACCACCTGCTGGGGTCTCCGCCTGAGCAGATCCGGCGCCACCTCGTCTCGCCGTGCTCGCTCACCGAAGTGGCGCGCGGAGACGGCGCCTGGCGCCTGGTGCGCTTCAGCGAGGACGCGTTCCTGCGCGAGCGCGAGCCACTGCGCGGCTAGGACACAGCGGCGCCGGGCCACCGCGCAGCTAGTACACAACGCAGCTAGGACACCGCGCTGCCAGGACACCGCGCTGCCAGGACGCTGGGCCCCAGGACGCTGCAGCGCTGGGACGCTAGGATCCGCCGCCGGGCGCCCGATCGGCCGGCGTGCCGGCCCGCTTCCGCGTGAGCCAGCGCCGCCAGTTGCGGCCCGGGTCCGCCGCGGGCTCTTCGTCGTCGCGGAACTGCATCTCGTAGAGCTTCTTGTACACGCCGCCGTAGGCGAGCAATTCGTCGTGCCGGCCCTGCTCGGCGATCCGCCCCTGCTCCAGGACATAGATCCGGTCCGCCTTGCGGATGGTGGAGAGCCGGTGCGCGATGACGATCGTGGTGCGGCCGGTCAGGAGGCGTTCGATGGCCATCTGCACTTCCCGCTCCGACTCGGAGTCCAGGGAGGAAGTGGCCTCGTCCAGGATCAGGATCGGGGCGTTCTTGATGAGCGCGCGGGCGATGGCCAGGCGCTGCCGTTGCCCGCCGGACAGGTGCATGCCGCGCTCGCCGATCACCGTGTCGTAGCCGTCGGGCAGCTCGAGGATGAAGTCGTGGGCGTTGGCGGCCTGCGCCGCTTCGACGATCTGCTCGTGCGGGCAGTCGATCTTCCCGTAGGCGATGTTGTTCGCCACGCTGTCGTTGAACAGGAAGATGTCCTGGGTCACGATGGCGATCTGGCTGCGCAGCGAGGCAATGGACGCCTCCTGGACGTCGCGCCCGTCGAGCAGGATCTGCCCCTCCTTCAGCTCGTAGAAGCGCGGGAGCAGGTTGACGAGGGTGGTCTTGCCGCTGCCGCTGGAGCCGACGAGGGCCACGATCTGCCCGGCGCGGATTTCGAGCTGGACGTCCTGCAAGGCCGGCCGGTCGTTGCCGCTGTAGGTGAAGCGGTCGACCCTGACGCTGATCTCCCTTGCGAAGGGGGGCAGATGCGGGGCGCCGGGCTTCTCCACGATCTCCGGCTCGACGGACATCAGTTCGAAGACGCGCGTCGCGGCGGCGATCCCTTCCTGCACCTTCATGGTGAAGCCGTTGAGCTTCTTGATGGGCTCGTTGAGCGTGAAGAACAGGAACAGGAACGAGGCGAAATCCCCGGTGGAGATCGAGTTGTGGATGATGAGATACCCGCCGAACATGAAGATGAAGCCGCCCGCCACCGCGCCGATCACTTCCAGGATCGGCGTGGAGTACGCGGTAATGTGCACGGTGTTCATGTTCCGGCGCAGCAGCTCCCGGTTGGCCTTGCGGAAGCGCTCGGATTCGTAGCCCTCCATCCCGAACGCCTTGACCACGCGGATGCCGTTGATCGTCTCCATCAGCAGGGCCGTCATCTCCCCGAAGCTCGCCAGCCGCTGCGTGGTGAGGCGCTGGTTGCGCTTGCCGAATTTTGCGATCAGCCATCCGGCCACCGGAATGATGATCACCGAGGCCAGGAACAGCTGCCAGCTGCGGTAGATGAGCATGCCCAGCAGCAGTCCGATCTGGGGCAGGTCGCGCAGCGGGCCGGAGATGCTGACCCGCAGGGCCTCCTGCAGCGTGAGCAGGTCCGAGGTGAAGCGCGTGACGAGCTCGCCGGAGGGCTTGCTGGAGAAGAACGACAGCGAGAGCCGCTGCAGGTGGTTGAACAGCCGCTCCCGCAGCGAGGAGATGAGCTCCTCGGCGACCTTCCCCATCAGGAATTGCTGGCAGTAGAAGAAGAATCCGCGCAGGGCGAAGATCAGGACGATCGCCCCCCCGACCACGACGAAGCGGAAGAGGGCCGGGCGATCCCCCTTTTCCAGCGTATCGACCACGTCCTTCATGTACCAGGCGGGCGCGGCCGTGAAGACGTTGTACCCGGCCATGCACAGCACGCCGATGAACAGCGTCAGCCGCCTGCGGGCGACGAGGCGGGCCAGCTGCACGAGCACGGCGTAGGACTGCTGGCTCCCCCACAGGCTCTGCTGCAATCCGGTCAGGATGCGTCCGATGCGCTCGAGCACGGTCAATGGCCTTTGCGGGAATGGCGGGCCGGCGCGGCGCCGGAGTCCGGCGAGCCGGCCTGGGGCGGGTCCAGGCGCCGGGGCCTCACTGGGCCTCCCTGGGCCAGAACACCTCGAAGCCCAGCACCTGTCCGGCTTCCCGGTAGAAGGAGAGCCGGCCGCCCTGCAGCTCGATCAGCTTTTCGATGTACAGCACATCCACCACCGACGCCGCGCGCACACCCGGGCGGAACACCACGTTCGACACCTCGTCGCCCTCGACCCCGCGCCAGGGCCGGTCCGTCTCCACCCGCAGGCGCAGATGGCTGGGGGTTCCGCGCGCCAAGGTCATGCGCGCCGCTCCGCCGAAGACGCCGCTGGCCAGCTCGGCCAGCGTGGAGAGCACCGTCGCCGCGGCCAAGGGAGACGCCGTCATCCGTTCCCCTGCCTGCTCCGCCGCGGCCGCTTCGGACTGGACTTGAGGACGCGCCAGACCGCGCTGCTCGAGGGTCCGCGCTACCTGCTCGAAGAACTCGGTGACGTGGACGTCGATCCTCTCAGCAATCAGGGACTCTGTCAAAAGCCGGTGGTTGTCCTGGATGCGGAGGAACGTGCTGGAGAGGAAGAAGGCCGTCTCGCGGCACAGCTCCAGCTCGGCTTTCAGCTCCGGATCGCTCACCTGCTCGATCAGCCGCGCGAGGCGCTGGGTGAGCTCCTCGGCCGGAACCTGCAGCCGCTGGGCGAGGTGGGGAGCGAACCCGGCGTGGAATTCCTGCGCGAGCCTGGCGCGGCCCTTGCGGCCCGGCTTGCGCCCCGCCTGCTTGCCCGCCGCGTCCACGTCGTCGGACTGGAACCCTTCCAGCTCGGTCTGCAGGGCGGCAAGCTGGCGCTTGAGATCGTCAATGATCTCGTCCGACTCGTCGCGCATCACCACCGTGCCGCCCCCGGTGAGGCGTACCTCCTCCGGCGGCGGAGTGCCCTGCCGGTCGCGCGTGCCGCGTTCCTGGACTGTGCCCGGCTTCTTGGCCATGACCGCTCGCCGTCCCGTATCGCCGGCCTTCCTGGCCGGCCAGGAGAGGAGCGCGCTCTCCTCCGCGAATGTCCGCGCTACTTGTGGAGCTCGAAGACGATATGCGGCATCTCCGGCAGGATCAGCTTTTCCATCGCGAGCTGCACCGCCCCGCGGGACCCCGGCAGGGAGAACACCGCCTTGCCCTGGGACGTGCCCGCCGTCGCCCGGCTCAGCAGCGCGGCCGATCCGATCTCCTGGAAGCTGAGCATGCGGAACAACTCGCCGAACCCCGGCAGCCGCTTCTCCAGCATGCCCTCGATCGCATCGTACGTGACGTCGCGCCGCGAAACCCCCGTGCCGCCGTTGACGATGACGGCCTCCACGGCCGCGTCGGCGAGCAGCGTCTTCAGCAGGGGCCGGATTTGGTCGGGCTCGTCCTTGATGATATGATAGTGGGTGACCCGATGGCCCGCCCGCTCCAGCATGGACAGGATGAGCTGCCCGCTGGTGTCCGTCTCGCGTGTGCGCGTGTCGCTCACCGTGATGACGCCGCAGGACACCTGTGTCTTCGCTTGCTCCTTGTGCTCCCGGTGAGACGGCTGCGCGACGTGACTCATTTGGATGGCGCTCGTTCCGGTGGACTCCAATGAAGATCCTGGCGGCCGAATTCGTGACCGGCGCGGCGCATCCCTCCCAGTTCCCCCGTTCCGTCTTACCGGAAGTCGCATTTGCCGGCAAATCCAACGTCGGCAAGTCGAGCCTCATCAACACGCTGCTGGGCCGCAAACGCCTGGTCAAGACCAGCTCCACTCCGGGCAAGACGCGGGAGATCAACTTCTTCCGCATCAACGACGGGTTCCAGTTCGTGGACCTGCCGGGCTACGGGTACGCCGAGGCCCCGAAGGCGGTGCAGCATGGCTGGCGCACTCTCCTCGAAGCCTACCTGACGGGGCGCGAGAACCTGCGCGGGGTCGTGCTGATCGTGGACGCACGGCACCTGCCTGGTCCGCTGGACCGGCAGTTCAGGGACTTCCTGGCCGCCCATGGCGTGCCGCTGCTACTCGTGGCGAACAAGGCCGACAAGGTCAGCCGCAACGACCTCGCCGCGCGGCTGGAGGGAATCGCCCAGGCGCTCGAGTGGCCGGAGCGGCCGCTGGCGTACTCGGCGAAGACCGGACTGGGCCGCGACGCCCTGTGGACCCTGCTCAACGCCTGGCTGCGTCCGCCCGCGGCGAGCCGTCCCCCTGCGGCGGCGCGCCCGCGCCGCGGCGAGGCGCGGCCATGAGCGCGAAGTCGCAATCCGCAGCGCTCCCCGTCACTACCTTCGCGAACGGCTCCGCTCCGCTGGACGCCTTTGCCGTGCTGTGGATGCTGGGGCTGACCTTCCTGTGGGGGGCCAATGCCCTGTCCATCAAGGTCGTCACGCAGGGCATGTCCCCGCTCATGGCCACCGGGTTGCGAGGGGCCATTGCGCTGCCCCTGCTGACCGCGTACGGGCGGTGGCGCAAGGAGCGCCTGACCTTCGGCGGCGCCGACCTCTGGCACGGGGTGGTGAACGGGCTGATCTTCGCAGTGGAATTCGGGCTGTTCTACAGCGGCGCGCGGCTGACGAGCGCGGGCCACATTGCCATTTTCATCAACACCGCCCCGTTCTTCGTGGCGATCGGGGCGCACTATCTCCTGCCGGGGGACCGCATGCATACCGGCAAGGCCCTGGGCCTGATCCTGGCCCTGGCGGGCATCGCCGTCATGTTCTCCAACGACATCCTGGTGCAGCATTCCACCCAGTGGCGCGGCGACGTGCTGATCCTCGCCGCCGCCAGCCTGTGGGGCGTCAACACGCTCTACGCGAAGCGCTACATGGCGAGCCGGATGAGCGCGTTCCGCATGCTCTACTCCCAGATCCTCGTCTCCACGCCCCTGCTGCTGCTCGCCTCGCTGGCCCTGGAATCGCGCCCGTTCTTCGCCGTCACGGCCGTCACGGTGTCCATGGTGCTCTTCCAGGCCGTGGCCACCGTGTGCTTCAGCTACATGGTGTGGATGCTGCTCGTGCAGCGCTACTCCGCCTCCGCGATGCAGTCGTTCACCTTCCTCTCCCCGGTCTGGGGCGTGCTGCTGGGGGTGGCGGTGCTCGGCGAGGAGCTCCAGGCCCTGCTCGTCGCCGGGATCGCGCTGGTGGGGGTCGGGATCTTCCTGGTCAACCGGCCGCCCCTGGGCCGCGGGCGGCGCGCGGCGCCCCGCGCGCAAGCAGCGCCTCGCGCGGACGCAGCACCCCGTTCTCCCGGAGCAGACTCCCGATGAAGCTGCGCATGCTGGGCCGCACCGGCTGGCAGGTCAGCGCGATCGCCTGCGGCACCTACAAGACCTTCGACCGCGCCGGTCCAGCCGGCCAGAAGCAGGTGGCCGCGTTGATGCAGGCCAACCTGGACCAAGGCGTCACCCTGTTCGACTCGGCGCCCATGTACGGGCTGAGCGAGGCGAACATCGGGCACGCGCTCGCCTCCGGCCGCCTGAAGAGCGCATCCCCGGCCGCTCCGCCCCTGATCGCGACCAAGGTCTTGCAGCACGACGCCGACGGGGCGCGGCGACAGATCGCAGAGTCCTTCAAGGTACTCGGCATTGACGCGATCGGGGGGCGCATTGACCTGCTGCAGATCCACAACATGGCCGGCTGGCGCGCGGTGCTGCCCCTGCTGGCCGAACTCAAGGCCCAGGGCCGCATCCGCGCGACCGGCGTCACCCACTACGATCCCGGCGCGTTCGGGGAGATCGAGCAAGCCATGCGCACCGGCCAGGCGGATGTCATCCAGATTCCCTGGAACCTGATGGAGCGCAGCGTGGAGCGGCGGCTGATCCCCCTGGCGCGGGACCTCAACCTGGGCGTGCTGGTGATGACCCCGATCTGCCCCCTGTTCAGCCGCTCCGGCCTGCTCGCCAAGCTCAAGGGCGTGGACCTCAGCCCGTGGAAGGATCTGGGCGTCACGGACGCGGGCAGCCTGTGCCTCAAGTACCTGCTGAGCAAGCACACAGACGCCGTGCTGCTCCCGGCGACCTCCCGGCTGGAGCGGGTGGCGTCCAATGCCGCGGTCTCCGGCACCCCGCCCCTGTCGCCCGAGGACGTGCGGCGGCTGGAGGGGTTATTTGCCTAGGACCTGACGAAGTTGTGGGTCGAATTATCGCCGCAGAGCTTGCAA
>JBGOTW010000155.1:0-10104 GCA_041476685.1 bacterium
CGCGCATGCAGGCCAAGGGCATCTCCCCCGAGTTCGCCGAGCGCGTGTTCAACCAGATCCGCGGCTTCGGCGAGTACGGCTTTCCCGAAAGCCATGCGGCCTCCTTTGCCTTGATCGCCTACGGCACCGCGTGGCTGAAGTGCCATTACCCCGCGGAGTTCGCCTGCGGCCTGCTCAACGCCTGGCCGATGGGCTTCTACAGCCCCGCCACGATCGTCGAGGACGCGAAGCGGCACGAGGTGCGGATGCTGCCCGTGGACGCGGGGCGCAGCGACTGGTTCTGCACGCTCGAGCCGGTCGGAGAGGGGCAGGACGCGCCCGCGGAGGAGCGGGTGTTCGCGGTGCGCATGGGCCTGCGCTACGTGAAGGGGCTAAGCGAGGCGGACGGGCGGCGCATCGAGGCGGAGCGGCGCCGCGGGGCGTTCGGCTCGCTGGCCGGCTTCCGCGCGCGCACGGCCCTGAACGCGCGCACCCTGGCCACGCTGGCGGAGGCGGGGGCGCTCGAGGGCTTCGGCCTGAGGCGGCGCGAGGCGCTCTGGGCCGTGCAGGGCGAGCCGCCGGCAGGCAGCCCGCCGGCGCAGGCCGACCCATCGGCACAGGCTGGCTCGCCGGCGCAGGCCGGCCCGCCGGCACCGAGCGACCTTCCGGCGGTGGTCAATCCGCCAGCCCAGGCCGGCCTGCCGCTGCCGGACACCGAGCCGCGCCCCGCCTTCGTCCCGCTCGACCGCGCCCAGGCCGTCCACTGGGACTACCGCGCCTCCGCCCATAGCGTGCGCGGGCATCCCATGGCCGGGTACCGGGCGGAGCTGAAGGCGGCCGGCCTGCCCGACGCGCGCACGGTGAACCGCCTGCCGCACGGACGGCGCGTGCGCTACGCCGGCGTCGTCATCAACCGCCAGCGCCCCGGCACCGCCAAGGGCGTCGTGTTCATGACCCTCGAGGACGAGACCGGCTTCGTCAACCTGGTGCTGTGGGAGAGCGTGTTCGAGCGCCATCCGGTGCTGGCCCGCACGGCCCTGCTGCTCGGCGTGACCGGCAGGCTGCAGGCCCAGGACGGCGTGGTGCACCTGGTCGCCGAAGAGCTCTGGCAGCCGGCGCTCAGCGGACAGCCCGCGTTGCTCAAGAGCCGGGACTTCCACTAGGGGGGACTCCCACCCGCCCGCGCCGCATGGGCGCCGTGCGCCCAGGTCTTTCCCTTGCGCAATCAGCGCGTTATCCAGAGGGAGTTGAACTTCTGCGGGATTCCGGCTAACCCACCGGATAGCATCGGCAGTCCTCAGAGGGGCGACACTGAGGGGGAGAAAGGCATCCGGAGACCATGACCAAGGTCGCTGCGAAAGGGTCACCCCGCGCCGCGCACGCCTCATCCGCCAGCAAGGCTCCTCCTCCTCCCCCGCCGACCACAGGCCCCTCGACCGCGGGCAATGGCGCGTCCGCGTGGGAACGGCTGCGCCGTGTGGTCTTCGGTGCGCCGCGGAACATCCACGACCCGGGCCTGTTCCACAAGATTTCCCTGATCGCATTCCTGGCCTGGGTCGGTCTCGGCGCCGACGGCCTCAGTTCCGCCGCCTACGGGCCGGACGAGGCGTTCCGCAAGCTGGGCGCGCACACCGAGCTGGCGATCTTCCTGGCGCTGGCGACGCTGCTCACCGTGCTCGTCATCTCCTACACGTACTCCAACATCATCGAGCACTTTCCCGGCGGCGGGGGCGGATACGTCGTCGCCACCAAGCTGCTGGGGGAGTCCTTCGGGCTGGTCTCCGGCTGCGCGCTGCTGGTGGACTACGTCCTGACCATCAGCGTGTCGATCGCGGGCGGGGTGGACGCGTCCTTCAGCTTCCTGCCGCTGGAGTGGCAGGCGTACAAGGTGCCGCTGGAGGCGCTCGTCATCGCCGGCATCGTCGTGCTCAACCTGCGCGGGGTGAAGGAATCGGTCACGCTGCTGGTGCCGATCTTCCTGCTGTTCGTCCTCACCCACGCCGCCATGATCCTGGGCGCGTTCTTCGTCCACGCGAGCGACCTGCCCGCGGCGGCGGTGCAGGTGCGGCAGTCCCTGCAGGCCGAAACGCTCGGCGCCGGGGCGCTGTTCCTGATCTTCATACGCGCCTATTCCTACGGCGCGGGGACGTTTACCGGGATCGAGGCCGTCTCCAACGGCCTGCAGATCATGCGCGAGCCAAGGGTGCGCACCGCGCGGCGCACCATGCTCTACATGGCGGCCTCGCTCTCCTTGACGGCGGGCGGGATCCTCGTCTGCTACATGCTGCTGAACGTGCAGCCGGAGGCGGGCAAGACCCTGAACGCGGTGCTGGCCGAGCGCGTGCAGTTCGGCACATGGTTCGCCGTCATCACGTTGCTGTCGGAGACCGGCCTGCTGGTCGTCGCGGCGCAGGCGGGCTTCATTGACGGCCCGCGCGTGATGGCCAACATGGCGCTGGACTCCTGGTTTCCCCACCGCTTCAGCTCGCTCTCCGAGCGGCTGACGATGCACTACGGCGTGCTGCTGATGGGCGTCACCTCCATCATCACGCTGTTCTACACGCGCGGGGACATCACGACCCTCGTGACCATGTACTCCATCAACGTGTTCCTGACCTTTTCCTTGAGCCACCTGGGCATGATCCGGCTCTCCTGGGGGACGCGCCGCCAGACCTGGGGGTGGTGGCGCACCTTCCCCAACTACGCGCTGGGCCTGCTGCTGTGCCTGGGCATCCTCGCCGTGGTGGTCGTGGAGAAGTTCGAGGAAGGCGCCTGGATCACGCTCGCCGTGACGCTCTCGCTGATCGCGCTCTGCGTCCTGATCCGGCGGCACTACCGCAAAGTCGCGGCGAAGCTGGCGGAGCTCACGACGGACCTGGCGGACATTCCGCCCATTGGCGAGCACGCCGCGGCAAAGGAATGGGCGGACTCCAAGCCGACCGCGGTGCTGCTCGTGGGCAGCTACGGCGGCGTCGGGCTGCACTCGCTGCTGTCCATCCCGCGCCTGTTTCCCCGCCACTTCCAGCAGGTCGCGTTCGTGTCCGTCGCGGTGGTGGATTCGGGAAACTTCAAGGGCGCGACGGAGGTCGCGGGCCTGGAAAAGCAGGTGGAGGAATCCCTCGCCAAGTATGTCGCCGCGGCGCAGGGACTCGGCCTGTCCGCGCGAAGCCTGATGGGGGTCGGGCACGAACCGGTCGAAGTCGCCGAACAGCTGTGCCAGGACCTGGCCAAGCGCTATCCGCGCGCCGTGTTCTTCGCCGGCAAGCTGATCTTCGAGCGGGAACACTGGTACCAGCGCGTGCTGCACAACGAGACGGCTTACGCGATCCAGCGCCGCCTGCAGTGGGACGGGCTGCCGATGGTCGTGCTGCCCGTGCGGGTGCAGGGCGGCTGAGCCGCAGCGAGCCTTGCCCGGGCTGGAATCTATCCGCTGGCCTCTTAGAGCCATTAGAGCTATTATGGCTCTGTCTCTGCATGGCTCCGCGGCTGCAAAGGTCTCAACACCTGGATGGTCATGATGAAAACGTTTGCCTCCAAAGAGGCCAAGGACAGCTTTGGCCGCCTGCTGGATACCGCGCAGCGAGAACCCGTGACGATTGCCAAGAAGGGCCGTCCCGTAGCCGTCCTCCTTTCCATGGAGGAATATGAGCGCCTGGAAGCTGTGGAAGACGCTTGGTGGGCTCAACGCGCGGAGGAGGCCAGCAAGACCGGTTTCATTGGCCATGCGAAGAGCGAGGCCCTACTCCGACGGCTCTTGAATGCTAAGACTTGATGCGTCGAGGCGCGCCCAGGAATTTCTCGAACGCCTTCCTACTAAGCATAAACGCCAAGTAGTCACCAAGCTGGCCAATTTGCTCATTGATCCAAGGCCCCCCGACTCGAAGCTCTTGCAGGGGTACGGCTATCGGCGGGTGGACGTGGGTGAATACCGGATCATCTACTCTGTCGAAGGCAATACAGTCCGAGTCCCCTTGGTCGGCAAGCGCAATGACGCCGAGGTATACCGGCAACTGGCGAGACTGATCTAGTCGCATCGTTCTTGTTTCCGGCGTTACCGGCCTTCCCGCGCAAGCGCGCTCAGCGCAGGTTGATGCGCACGCCGCACACGAGCACCTGCTCCTCGCTGCGCTGCATCCCGCGCGCCGCCGCGGCCCGCAGCACCGCGTCGCGGTCGGCCGCCTCGACGTCCAGCGCCCCCACGCCCGGGCCGCGGCCATCGGTGGCCCCGACGAAGCGCAGCGCGGCGTTCTCGAACGTGAGCCGGGCGGGGCCCTGCCCGGACCGTATCAGGGGCAGCCCCAGCACTTGGCTCCAGCGCCCGGAAACCGCGGCGGGATCCTCCGCCTGCACCTCCACCTCCAGCAGGCGCCGGATGCGCGCGGTGCGCACGTGCGGCTGCCACTGCGTTCCGGCCGGGTACCAGGGCCCGGCGGGGTTGCGGAAGTCCGCCGGCGATCCGCAGGACTCGATGGACACGAGCACGTCGCCCAGGTCCTTCGGATGGAGCTGCGTGGCGCAGTACGGGCCGGGCCGGTCGGCGACGTGAACGAAGCGCACGCCCAACGCCGCGCAGCGCTCGCGTTCCACCCGCGCGTCGGGGCTCTGGAAGATCACCATGTACCCGCCGTCGCCCCCGCGCCGGGCGAGGTAGCGGCCTGCCGCCGTGCCGGGCCGGAACGGCGCCACGATCTCGAGAAAGTCGTTGCCGATGGGAAAGAGGGCGTTGGTCAGTCCCCACTGCTCCACGCCCGGATCGGTGTAGCAGACCTCCAGGCCCAGCACGTCCCGCACCTCCGCCACCGCCGGAGCGAGGGACTCGGCCACGAAGGCCACCTGGCGCAATCTCATGGGCTTGCTCCTCGAGCTGGCGCACGCTGGCGCACGCTGGCGCGATTGACGGGTCAGCCGGTTCTGGCCATGCTTCAACCTTCGGCCTTGCTTCAGCTTCCGGCAATCCTTCAACGGTCCCGCGGCGCGAAGCAAGCGCCGAGACGTGCCGGTAGCGGCTCGGTTTGGAGACAACGGCAGATTTCTCGCTGCGCGCGAAATGACAGCCCTTTGTCGCTCCGAGCGAATGCGAGGAGTCCGTTGTTGCAGTTCACGGCCGCTTCAGTAAATTGACCCGCTGCCGACGTGCCGTCTTTCCGGCCCTTTCCGCGAGATTGCCCTCATGACGATTCACGTCGGCCTGCTGCTGTTTCCCGATCTCACCCAGCTCGACCTGACCGGGCCTTACGAGGTGTTCGCACGGATGCCCGACACGAAGGTGCAGCTCGTGTCCGAAACCCTGGCGCCGGTGAGAAGCGAACTGGGCCTGACGATCCAGCCTACCGCCACCTTTGCCACGGCGCTGGGGCTCGATGTGGTGTGCGTTCCCGGCGGACCGGGCATTGCGCAGGCGATGCAGAGCGAGTCCACGCTGGCCTTCCTGCGGCGCGAGGCGCGGACGGCCCGCTACGTGACGGCCGTGTGCACGGGGGCGCTGGTGCTGGGGGCGGCGGGCCTGCTCCAGGGCTATCGGGCGACGACGCACTGGATGAGCCTGGACCTGCTGCCGCTGGCGGGGGCGATCCCGGTCAAGGAGCGGATCGTCGTGGACCGCAATCGCATCACGGGCGGCGGCGTGACGGCGGGGATCGACTTCGCCCTGCGGGTGGCCGCGGAGCTGTGCGGCCAGTCCGTGGCGGAGGGGATTCAGCTGGCGATCGAGTACAGCCCGGCGCCGCCGTTCCGCGCCGGATCGCCGGAGACCGCGCCCGCCGATGTGCTCGCCCGCGCAGTCGAGCGGGGGCGGGCCAGGCAGGAAGCGCGGCGGAAGATGCTGGCCGAGGCGATGCGGAAGGCGGCATCGGCCTAGCACCTGCTTCTTGAACCGAGCGTACGGTGAAGCGGGGTTCCGCCCCGCACCCCGGGTTGCCTTGGCAACAGGGGCCGGCGCTGAGCGCTGGCGCGAGGCGCCAGCCAAGCGGCCCCAAAGCCCATCGAGCGCTGCAACGGGCGGACGCGCTGCTCACGCATGCGGTTGACCGTCATCCCGAAGCCTGGCGGCTCCTGGAAGCAGGCGGGTAACCGGATCTCAAGCTGACGGGGGGAAGTGCCGTGCGCCGGAGTGCTGACTGACCGCGGACTGCTGTTGCCGGCGCACGTGGATCGAGTGTGGAATGCGCGTGCCGCAGCCGGGCTATCCGGCCGACGAGTCGCGCACGATGCTGCGGCGGTTCTTCGCCCAGGCGGCCTCATCGTGGCCAGGATCCAGCGGGCGCTCCTTGCCGTAGCTGATCGTCTTCATCCTTCCCTTCTCGACGCCCGACGCGGTCAGCGCGTGCAGGACGGCTACGGCCCGGTGTTCGCCCAGCGCGAGATTATATTCGGTCGTGCCCCGCTCGTCGCAGTGACCCTCGATCATCACCTTCAGATTCGGTTCCCGGTTAAGCTCGCCGGCGTTGTACTTGATGGCGGGCCGGTCCTCTGGCCGAATCGCGTACTTGTCGTAGTCGAAATGGATCGGCCGCAGTGTGAGCATGACGATCTTGCCGGTCTTCTCGTCCACCGCCTTGAGGGTCACGGAGCTATCCGGCTCCTTGGCGGCTTCCGCGGGAGCTTTTTCCTCAGCCGCAGCCACGGGGGCGGTGGGTTGAGCCGGTTCCACGGCCTTCTGCTCCGCGGCGGGCGCCGCCGGCTTGGCCGCCGCGGGTGTGGCTGGGGCCGGAGCGGTGCTTGAGCAGCCGGCTGCGGCCAGCGACATCAGGGTCAATCCGAGCAGCGCAACAAAAACGGACTTCATGTGTACCTCCGCATCTGGAATGGGTGAAGAATCCGCCCGCACTTTGAAAAAACGCAAGGTCGCTGGACGATTCTATACGCTTTCGATGGCGGATGACCAGATTAGGTTCAAGGGAAGCGTTGGAAATCTCTGCTGTGGCGCAATAGTCCGCGCCGCCTAGGCATCCGCTCTGTCCCCCCACTCGAGTGGCCCTGCGGGCTCAGCCTGCGCATAGCCGGCCCCACACCACGGCGTGCGGACGTGGCCGGGCGCGCACTGGCCTGCGAGTCGTGGCCTTGCGCGACGCCCGGTGGGCCGCTAGACTCCACGTTTCCCGTCGGCGGCCAGGGTCGCAGCGGCCCCCGGGCCGGTTATCCGTTGCACGCAATGGGGCCATTCCCATGGGGTCATCCCATTGAGGGGGGCGCCAACGGGTGGCGCGGTCCGTGGAGTCACTGCGGTCCGTAGGGGCACTGCGCACCCATGGAGAGCGCGCCTACGGGGGGAGCGGATGATGACCTCGGGCGCAAAAGCCACCGTTGGTCCGGCTGCGGTGCGGCATTGCATCTCCCTGGCCGAGTTCGGGCCGGATGAATTGCGCCGCCTGATCCTCACGGCCCACCAGCTCAAGCGCCATCCGCAGCGCTACGCCGGCCTGATGCAGGGGCGCTCGCTGCTGATGCTGTTCCAGAAGTCCTCCACCCGCACGCGGCTGTCCTTCGAGCAGGGCATCGCCAAGCTGGGTGGTCGGGCGATCTGGATGGACTGGAACACGTCCAACTTCTCCATCTCCCCCATCGAGTACGAGGCCCGCTACGCCTCCGGTCAGGTGGACCTGATCATGGCGCGGCTCAAGCTGCACGAGGACCTGCTCAAGCTGGCGCAGCATTCCACGGTTCCGGTCATCAACGGCTGCGACGACCGCTACCACCCCTGCCAGGCGCTCGCCGACCTGCTCACCGTGTACGAGGCGGTCGGCCGGTTCGAGGGTGTGACGCTGAGCTATGTCGGAATCCACAACAACGTGACGAATGCGCTCGCGCTGGCATGCAGCCTGACCGGCGTTCACCTGATCCTCGTCACCCCCGAGGTGAATCCGGCGGCGGAGGACGCGGAGTTGCTCGAGCGCCTCACATCCCAGGGCAGCGTCGAGCGCACGCTGGACCTCAACGCCGCCGCCCGCCGCTCCCAGTTCGTCTACACGGACACCTGGGTGGACATGGAGCACTTCACCGAGCCGTCCTACCAGGCGGAGAAGGAGCGGCGCATCCGGCTGCTCAAGCCCTACCAGCTCAACCGGGAGACCCTCGCCGGCAGCGACCCGTACATCCTGCACGACATGCCCATCCACCCCGGCTATGAGATCGCCGCCGACCTGGTGGACGCGCCCAAGTCCCTCATCTACCCGCAGGCCGCCAACCGCACCTTCGTCCAGCAGGCGCTCATGCTCTACCTGCTCGGGATCCAAGTGGAGTGACCTGCCGCGCGCACCCGTATCGCGAGATACGGACGTTGACCGCCCCAGTCCGCTCCGCCATCGCGCTGCTCCTTCACCCTTCAACACCGCGCGCGAAATTGCCCCTTGAGTTCATCCGGTTCAGTAGAGTAAGGAATAAGAAAAAGGCCATCGAAGTGGGTGCCCAATCCACGTGGAGGTTGGGATGTGGCACCGTTCTAAGAGCGGCCGCGCCTTATGCGCGGCGCTGGCATTGGCCCTGGTTCTCCCCCTGGTCGGCTACGGCCAGCCGCAGGTCCCCGCACGCCCGTCTCCGACGCCCTCCAAAGAGCTGATCGCCGTCCTTGATCTGGACATCCTCGGCGGCAGCAAGGCTGAGGGCAGTGTCGTCACGGATCGCCTGCGCGAGGAGATGCTCAAGACCGGGCGGGTGACGCTGGTGGACCGGAGTCAGATTGAAGCCATCCTCAACGAACAGGCCTTCCAGCAGACCGGCTGCACCAGCCAGGAATGCGCCGTCCAGGTGGGCAAGATCCTCGGCGTGCGCCGTATTGTCTCCGGCAAGGTCACCAAGCTCTCCGAGACGCTCTGGCAAGTGTCCGCGCAGGTCGTGGACGTGGAAACCGCGGAGACGCTTCGCGTCGAGACGATCTTGCGCGAGGGCCGGTTCGTGGAGCTGGTGGGGACGGACGTGCGGGCACTGGCAGAGAAACTGGTCGGAGCCACCGTCGCGACCTCGAAGGCCCCTGCTGCGGAATTCGAGGATTGGGAGCGGGCGCAAGCCGTCTGGAACGGTGAGCGCTGGTCCGCATGGATCGCAGGCGGACTCTTGCTCGCCTACGGGTATGCGCAGGCCCAGGCGGTCTCTGACAGCAACGCCCAGCAGTCCAAATTGCTCAGCCAGGCCCAGAGCGCGACCACAGCGCAGGACTACGCCACGGCAAAAGATCGGCTGAAGCGCGAAGAGGCGAACGCAAAGGACGCCAAACAGCAGTCCGATGCCGCCTATGTGCTGGGCGCGCTCGGGCTGGGCCTGGCGTGGTGGATCCAGCGCGCTGCGCCGCAGCGCCCGGCAGGCAAGGACTCCGCCCTGAATCTTTCTGCGTGGCCCGCGCCGGGCGCCTGGACGCTCGCCTTGGACTGGAGGTTCTGACCGTGGCGGCACGCATCGTCGCGGTAGGCTTGCTCGCCGGGCTCGCCCTGGCCGTGACCGGCTGCGCCCCGGGCGTCAAGAACGGGAGCGAGTCCATTCCCGCGGATTGCGCGGCGTGCGCGGCCATATCTCCGACGGCTGTTACCCTCGTTTCCATTCAGGTGACCCCGCCCACGCCCTCCATCGCCACTGGCACGACGCAGCAGTTTACGGCGACCGGGATTTATTCCGACCAGACCACGCAGGATCTGTCGGCGACGGTGTTGTGGGCGGCCACCGCGGGCAGCGGCACGGCGAGCATCACGACCGCAGGGCTCGCCAGCGGCACGGGGGTGGGTACGGTGACCATCACCGCCAGCTTCCGTGGCAAGAGTGGGAGCGCCACCCTGACGGTCACGGCTGCGACCTTGGTTTCCATTACGGTGACCCCACCTCTGGCAACCATCGCCAATGGCACCAAGCAGCAGCTCACGGCGACGGGAGTCTTCAACAATGCCACGACGCAGGACCTGACGGCTACGGCGTCCTGGACAGCGCTCACGCTCTCCAGCGGCGCGGCAACCATCACGTCAGCCGGGCTGGCCACCGGCTCGGGGGCGGGTACTGTGACGGTCAGCGCGAGCTTCTGGGGCAAGAGCGGGAGCGCCACCCTGACGGTCACGGCTGCGACCTTGGTTTCCATTACGGTGACCCCGCCTCTGGCAACCATCGCCAATGGCACCAAGCAGCAGCTCACGGCGACGGGAGTCTTCA
>JBGOTW010000156.1:0-10085 GCA_041476685.1 bacterium
CGGCGCGCAACCGCGACAGTCCGCCGCTGCGACCCCAGGGCACCGCGCATACCCCAGCCGGGGCTGTCGGTCCCCGGCTCCGCGACTGCCTGGGCTTTGATTGAAAAGCAGATTCTCGTGGGGGCTGTTGCCCGGGCAACGGCGCCCCCGCGCCCCCAGCAGGGAGCGGTTGCTCCCTGCACCCTGTCGTGCGCTGAAGCCGCGCGCCTCACGCCATCGCCCGGCGCAGATCGTAGCGCGGCCCCAGCAGCACGCCGCGCTCGCACACGATGCCCGTGATCAGCTCCGCCGGCGTCACGTCGAAGGCGGGATTCCAGGCGGCCGTGCCCGCCGGGGCCAGCGCCAGGCCTTCCGGCGCCGACACTTCCGCGGGGCTGCGTTCCTCGATGGGGATGCCCGCGCCCGAGGCGAGCGCCAGGTCGAAGGTGCTGCTGGGCGCGACGACGTAGAAGGGCACGCCGTGGTGCCGGGCGTTGACGGCCAGTCCGTAGGTGCCGATCTTGTTGGCCGTGTCGCCGTTGGCGGCGATGCGGTCGGCGCCGACCCAGACGCTGTGGATGCCGCCCTGGCGCATCAGCACGGCGGCGGCGTTGTCGCAGATGAGCGTGTGCGGGACGCCGTGCTGCGCCAGCTCCCACGTCGTCAGGTGCGCGCCCTGCCAGCGCGGCCGCGTCTCGTCCGCGTAGACGTGCAGGCCGCCCAGGCGCTCGTGCGCGCCGATGAGGACGCCCAGCGCCGTGCCCAGCCCGCCGGTGGCGAGCGGGCCGGTGTTGCAGTGCGTGATGACCCGCGCGCCGCGGGCGAGCAGCGTCAGGCCGTGGCGCGCCAGCTCGGCGTCCTGGGCCTCGCCCTCGGCGTGCACCGCCGCGGCTTCCGCCTCCAGCGTCTCGCGCCAGTCCGGCTCGCCCAGCCGGGCGACGGCGCGCTCCATCCGCGCCAGCGCCCAGAACAGGTTGACCGCCGTGGGCCGCGTCGCCGCCAGCCGCCGCAGCACTTCCGGCGCGCGCGCCCGCGCCTCGGCCACGCCCGGCAGGCCCGTCAGCGCCACGCACACCCCGTACGCGGCGGCCACCCCGATCAGGGGCGCGCCGCGCACCTGCAGCGTGCGGATCGCGGCCTCCACGTCCGCCAGCCCCGTCAGCTCCGCGTAACGGGTCGCTCCGGGCAGCCGCGTCTGATCCAGGATGGTCAGGCGGCCGCGCGCATAGCGCACGGGCTGGTACGTGCGCCCCGAGGGCGGCGCGTGCGGGCCGTCCGGGTGGGCATGCGCGCCGGGACGGAGCTTCGCGGTGGGTTGCCGCTTCGCGGCGGATTGCCGCTTCGCCGTGGTTTGCCGCTTCGCCGTGGTTTGCCGCTTCGCGGTGGGCTGCTCCTTCGGGGTCATGGCAGCTCCTTCAGGAAGGCCCGCGACGGGCGGGTCAGGTCGTAGCCGGCGCGCCAGGCCTCGGGCAGCACCGAGCGCTCCACCTCGCGGAACCCTAGCGCGCGGAAGAACTCCCGCATGCGCGGGACGATGCTCAGGGCGAAAACGGCCTCCAGCTTGAGCGCGATCGCCTGCTCGATCAGCTTGAGCGCCAGCTCGCGCGCCCGGCCCTTGCCCCGGTAGCGCTGCAGCGTGGCGAACTGCGCCAGCTCGGCCCAGCGCCCGAACAGCTTCAGCCGCGCCGAGCCCACCAGCAGCCCGTCGATCTCGTACACCTGGTAGAACCCGATGTCGCGCTCGATCTCGTTCTCGTCGATCTGCAGGATCCGCCCCTCCTCGATCTCGGGGGTCAGCAGCAGCGCGATGTCCGTCACGTCCTTCACCTCCGCCGGGCGCACGCGCGAGGGCTTGACCCGCGTGAACAGCATCCCCGCGCCGTCGTGGGTGAACACCTCCCGGAACAGGAAGGAGCGCCGCCCTTCCACCACGACGATGTCCGGGATGCCCCGGCCGAGGGAGGCGTGGATGAAGTCCATCAGCGGCCGCTGTCCGACGACGCCCGCGTTCGACAGCTCCGCGTCGAGCCGGCTCATCTCCTCCCGCAGCAGCTGGCTGCGCGACGTCGCCGCCAGCCACGGGCCCGCCTGGGGCGTCACCAGGTAGAGCTTGTCCGCGCCCAGCGCGCAGGCGAGCTCGCCGCCGAGCGCGAAGGCGGGCTCCAGCGGGCCGGCGGCGTCCGCCTCCACGTGGTGGGCGATCACGGGCATCTGCCCCCGCGCCAGGCCGCTGCGCAGCCGGTCCAGGTCCAGGCGCGGCAGGCCCCCGCCCGGCTCGTGCGCCACGTCGGTCAGCAGCGAGAGGTGGAAGCGCGTGCCGCGCTTGTTCGACACGGCAATCAGCCGGTCCAGCTGGAATTCCGGATCGGGCGCCACCAGCACGACCTGGATGTGGTAGCCGGCCAGTACCTTCAGGTCCAGCAGCAGATCGCGAAAGGCCGCCGCGCGGCTCAGGGCGATGACGAAGATCTTGTCGCGGAAGCGCTCGGCGTAGTGGGCGAATTCCAGGGCCCGGAACAGCTCCTTCGTGGCAACCATGGCGTCAGCGTGGCGGAGGAGAGGCGTGGCCGGTCTCGGCACGCGGCGTGGCCGCCCGCAATGTCCGGGCGTCCTTCGGCAGCTGCAGGCAGTGGCTGTCGATGCGCGTGGCCTGGTCGAAGTCCACGGTGGCCGTCTCGTAGTCGTTGTCCACCATCGCCAGCAGCCCGGTGATGGTCAGGTAGAGGATCTGGAGCTGCTCGCCGTAGTCGCCGAATTCGCACAGGCGCGGGTGGATCTGCGCCTTGAGCGGAATGCGGGTCGGCTCGGGCACGGAGAGCTCGAGCGCGCGCGACCCGTAGACCTCCCAGAACACGATCAGCGCCGCGCAGCGCCTGCCTTCGGCAACGGCCTGCGCCTCGGTCTGGACGAAGCGCTGCGTCGTCATGAAGCGCACGGCGCGCTGGCCCCGGTAGTTGTCGGCCACCGCCTGGCGCAGGGCGGAGATCATCAGCGACGCCTCGCGCGTGAACAGGTCCGGCCGGGCGACCAGCACCCGCTCCTCCGCCGGATCCAGCACGGGCCGGTCGGTGCAGGACTGGATCGCGCCGAGCGGGTTGAGCCCCTCCGGCTGGGAGGCCGGTTCGCGGACTCCCTCGACGCGGCCGAAAAAGGTCGGCTTGTACGGCTCCGAATCGGAGCAGGCCGCCAGCGCCAGCAACACGCCCACCGCCAGCGCGACCGCGCCGGGGAGGGCCGGGCGCGTGCGGCTCAAGCGGCGCACGCGCCGGCACCGCCGGTGCGGACCCACGCTGGGCCGGCTCCGGCAGGCCGGACACATGTCCGGGAGCGCGCCTGGGCTGCCGGGCTCGCGGATCGCTGGTGCTTCCCCCATGCCGCTCGCCCGCATCTCGATTCGGCGGCCGCTTCCGGCGCGCCGCGTGGGTGGCTTTGTCCGCTTCCCTCCTCAGACTAGGGAGCTTGGGACGGCGTGGCAAGCCTCGCCGGGCGGCCGCGGCGCTGATCGCCTGTGCCGCCCTGCTGCGCCGCCGCCGCGCCGCGCCGGGCTGACGGAATGAAAGCGGCGGGAACGACCCGAAGCGGAAAGGGTGCGGGAGCGGAAACGGGCAGGGAGCGGCCGGACAGCGGGAATGGCCGCGTAGCGGGAATGACCGTGCAGCGGGAATGACCGTGCAGCGTGATCCGCCGCGCGGCCGGGCCGGAAATCGCCGCCGCTACTCCTGCTTCGCGTCGATCAGCTCGATCTCGAACATGAGCGTGGCGTTCGGTCCGATCTGCTGTCCGGCGCCCCGCTCGCCATAGGCCAGGTTCGCAGGGATGAAGACCTGGACCTTCGATCCGACCTTCATCAGCTGCAAGACTTCCGTCCAGCCCGCGATCACGCCGGTCACGGGGAAGTGGGCCGGCTCGCCGCGCTTGTACGAGCTGTCGAACTCGGTGCCGTCGAGCAGCGTGCCGCGATAGTGCGCGGTGACGGTGTCCGCCAGCGTGGGCATCTTGCCCGCGCCTTCCTTGAGCACCTTGTATTCGAGGCCGCTCGTGGTCGTTTTCACGCCCGGCTGGGCCTTGTTCTTCGCCAGGAAAGCCTCGCCCTCCTTCCGGTTCTTCTCGCCGGCGGACTTGGCGCGCGCGTCGTGGCTCGCCTGCAATTCCTTCTGGAACTGGGTCATGACGTCACGCATCTCCTGCTGGGTCAGCTGGGGCTGGGCGTTGGCCAACGCATCCTTCATCCCTTGCAGGAATGGGGCGTAGTCGATCTCGACGCCGTCGCTATGGAGGGATTTGCCGATGTTCATGCCGATGATGTAGCTGGCCTTCTCCTTATTGCTGGCCAGCGCGGGCCGCTGCTGAGCGGGAGTGGCCGCGGCCGCCGGGCGGGGGGACAGGGGCGCCGCCCCCGCGAGCAAGAGGCCGGCAAGGACGATCGTGGTGGCCGGGTGCCGCATCGCACGCAAATCCATGGCAACTCCTCTGCCGATGCACGGCGGGGTCAGCGCGACAAATTTCACCCGCGGGACGAATGGGCGTGCCGCATCCTTACCAGGAAGCCCGGCCCGTGAAAAGCGCGCGCACCAGGACGGCCATGCGGGGCGGCAGGTTCAATTGAACGGGATGATCACCGACAGCACTTGGAGCGTCTGGTTCAGGTGGACCTTCTGGCCGGTAATCGTGTCCGCGGCCTCCGATTGGACCACCTGGGCGCGAAAGCCGATGCGCTGAAAGACGAGCTCAAGCCCGCCGAATGCGCGGGTCAAGGGGAGGTTGCGCGCGGGATCGGTGGACGGGCTGGCGACGCCATTGACGAGCGCCGCGTAGCGGTCCACCGTGCCGCTGCTGGCCCCCAGGAAGAGGTTCCAGCGATTGCGTCCCGCCTCCCGCACGTAGACGGTGAGGCTGGTGTAGGTATTGGTCCACTTTTCCTTCAGGTCGTTGCCCGCGCCGTCGGTGGAATGGCGGCTCTCTACGTCCTGCGCAATGGACAGTCCGACGTGGCGAAAGAGGATCAGCTCCAGCGCCGCCCCGTCATTTCCGGGGACATGGCCATCGAACGTCCCGTTAGGATCGACGGGCGTCTTGTCGATCTTTCCGGCGGTGAAGGCGTTGACATAGAGCCGGAGCTGGACATTGGACGACCGTGCTTCCTGCGCCTGCGCGCGCGCCGCTCCCGCAAGGCAGGCCAGGACCCCGCACAGGACGGCCAGTCCGCTCCGGACAGCCTGCCCGCCACGGACCGGGCGATGCGTCGGGATGCTTGGGCAGGGGGAACACATGCGCGGAACCGATGGCTGAACCTGTCGCTGGGGCGCTCCGGGACCTTCGCCGCAAGGGGGTGCGCACAGGGTTGGGGATGCAAGAACGTCACCAGGACGGGTCAACCCGGCGCGGCCCGCGGGCGCAAACCGATGGGCAGTCGGGGAGATAGAACTATTTGATTGGACAAAGGTTTATCTCTTCCCGCGTGGCGCCGGAGGGGCCGCGGGCGGGCGGAGAGCGGCGGCGAGAGCACGGGACGAGGGGGGATGTGCGCCGCCGTCGGCCCCGGGTTCGCGCGCGTTGGGGCGGCTGAACCGGGGCGGGGTTCGGGACGTGTGGCGCGGGTTCAGGCGCTGGCGTGTCAAGCACGCAGCCGTGTCACGCGCAGGGCAGTGGCCGGCGCGGCTGTGCATCAGGCACGCGCCCGTGTCAGGCGCGGGGCCGTGTCAGACGCTGGCGTGTCAGGCGCGCGGCGAAGGGCTGGGCTGTCCGAGCATCGTCTGGGGCAGCAGCTTGGAGACCGTGCGCGTCGCCAGGTACGCCTTCTTGATGTCGAAGGGGTCCTTCTTCAGCCACGCCTTCCACGGCCCGAGGTCAATCCCCGACTGCACCAGGCCCTTGAGCATGCCCACGTCGTTGCCGGCCCAGGTCTCCGCATTGGGACTGACGAGGATCGCCCCGGTCATGCGGCCGCCGTGGAACAGGTACTTGCGATAGGCGTGGCGCTGCTCGTCGAGCTTCTCGATCACTTCCGCCTTGGGGTCGTCCCACGCGCCGAAGCTGGCGGTGTCCAGGCCGGCGACGCCGACGATGTTCATCAGCAGGCTGCCCGGATAGCTGACGGTCTTGCCCGCCATGTTGCCCGCGACGACGCGCCCGTGGTCGGCGGCCGTGGGCTCGATCGCGTGCACTTCGCGCGCGCCGGTGATCAGGTTCTTCGTCTCGGCCACGTCGCCGGCCGCGTACACGTTGGGGACGTTGCTGCGCAGGCGGTCGTCCACGACGATCGCCTGGTTGAGCTTGACCTTCGAGCCCTTCAGCCAGTCCAGGTTGGGGCGGATGCCGGTGGCCATGACGATCAGGTCGCACTGGATCGGCTTGCCCGCGCCGAGCGTCACGACGGACTTGGAGCCCTTGCGCTCGATCGAAGCGACCTTCGCGCCGGTGCGCAGGGTCACGCCGCGCTGCTCCAGCCAGCGGCTGACGATGCCCGCGCCGGCGTCGTCGATCATGCGCGGCAGGATGCGGCCGGCGACCTCGACGATCGTCACGTTTTCGGCGCGCTGGATGATGCCGTTGAGGATGGTGAAGGCGATGAAGCCCGCCCCGATCATCATCACGTGGGCGCTGGGGGCGATCGTGCGGTTGACGCCCTGCGCGTCGGCGAGCGTCCAGAAGGTGAACACGTTCGGGCCGTCCGCGCCGGGAATCGGCGGGCGCACCGCGGAGGAGCCGGTGGCGATGAGCAGGTCGTCGTAGGGCACTTCCTCGCCGTTGTCGAGCTTGAGCTTGCTCCCGTCCGTGTCGAGGGAGACCGCCTTGCGCCCGAACAGCGCCTTCACGTTCCACTTCTCCAGCTGCATCGGAGTCGCGGTCGTCGCGTGCGACTCGCTGATGCCCTGCTCGAGGTAGTAGGGCAGCACCATGCGCGAATAGGGGCGCTCGGCCGCCACGAGGGTGATCGTCCCCTTGTCTCCCATCTGGCGCAGGGTGCGGATGCAGTTGATGCCCGCGGTGCCCGCGCCCAGGATCACGTGCCGCTTGTCTGCCATGGCTCGTCGCCGTTCGCTTGAGGAAACTTGAGAAAAGAAAGGGGGCCCGGCCCCGGCCGGGGTCCTGCCGGTGCGGCCCTGTCGCGCCTAGCGCATGCCGGTGGTTCCTAGATCGCGCTTCTCGCCTTGCCGGCCAGCGCGTAGTCGGAGCGCTGCGCCGCGAAGGCGCCGAGCCAATCCTGGCTGGCCGTCTCGACGTAAGTGATCGCCTGGGTCGGACAGGCCTGGGCGCAGGCGGGATCGCCGCCGCACAGGTCGCACTTGATCGCCTTATGGGTGTCCACGTCGTAGTGCATCGTGCCGTAGGGGCAGGCGATCGTGCACAGCTTGCAGCCCACGCACTGGTCCTCGATCACCACCTTGGCGTCGACCGGGCTGATCGTGATGGCGTCCACCGGGCAGGCGGTCATGCACCAGCCCTCGGAGCACTGCACGCAGGTGTAGGGGGCGTAGCTGGTGTGGCCCTCCAGGGCCGCGACGCGGATCACGGCCTTCGCCGGCTGGAACGACTCGGTCTGCATGTAGGAGCAGGCCAGCTCGCAGCGCATGCAGCCGGTGCACTTTTCGGGTTCGAGCTTCAGGGATTTCATCGGGCCGCGCGTGAGGGGTCGGAAGCGAAAGGGCGCCGGAGGAGCGGATGCGGGCGCCCGGCCGATGCAGTCGACACGCGCGACGCTAGCAAAGCGCTTCCGCGCCTGTCAACGGCCCGCACCGTGCCCCGCACCGTGCCCCGCACCGTGCGATGCTGTCAGGTTGCCCGGCTCGCGCCGTGCAAAGCGACGGAGGTTGCCCGGCTGGCGCCGTGCAATGCGACGGGGTTGCCCGGCTGGCGCCGGCGCTTGCCAGCGCATGCGGGCCCAGGATAGGGCTGCGGCACGTCCCGATATATACAGGCACGTCCCGGCACGATCGCGCAGGAACCCGCAGTGCGCTGCCCGCCCCCGGAGGGATGCCATGGCCGTCAAGTTCGGCCTGATGATGTTCGCGACCGAGGACTCGCTGGACCTGGTGGAGCTCGCCCGGCGCGCCGAGGCGCTCGGCTTCGAGTCGCTCTGGCTGCCCGAGCATCCGGTGATCCCCGTCGGGTTCAAGAGCCGGTTCCCCGGCCGGGGCGAGATGCCCGAGTACTACAAGCACATGCCCGACCCCTTCGTCGCCCTCGCCGCGGCGGCGGGCGCGACGAAGACGCTGCGGCTCGGCACGGCCATCAGCCTCATCCCCGAGCACGACCCGAAGGTGCTGGCCAAGCAGATCGCCACGCTGGACCTGATGTCCCACGGGCGCTTCACGCTGGGGGTGGGCGCGGGCTGGCTGAAGGAGGAGTCGGAGGTGATGGGCGTGGAATTCAAGCGGCGTTGGGCCCAGACGCGCGAGCACGTGCTGGCGATGCAGGCGCTCTGGACGCGGGACGAGGCGGAGTTCTCCGGCGAGTACGTGAAGTTTCCGCCCCTGTGGAGCTGGCCCAAGCCCGTGCAGAAGCCGCATCCCCCGATCCTCATCGGCGGGGAGCTGGACAAGGCGGCCGAACGCATCGCCGAGTATGGCAACGGCTGGCTGCCGCGCTACATCGCCGCCGACCCTGCGGCCATCGAGGCCGGGCGCCGGCGCATCGCCGCCCTGTTCCGGGAGCGGGACCGCGACCCCGACGCGCTGGACGTCACCCTGTTCGGCTGCAAGACCGACCGCGCCGTGATGCGCAGCTACGCGGCGGCGGGCGTGACGCGCATCCTGTTCGCGTTGTTTCCCGAGCCTCCCCAGGAGACCCTGCGCCGCATGGAGGAGTTGGCCAGCCAGGTGCTTTGAGTCGCGCCCCCGCCCTCGCCCCGCTGGACGCCGGCCGTGCGCTGGGGCTAAGTAGAGGCATTCGGCTGCCGGGTGCCCGGCGCACCCCCCGAGTCCCTTCTCCCTTTCCGCGAGGTTCGCCATGAATGTCGGCGTCATCATGTTCTGCACCGGCTACTCGATCGGCATTGTCCAGCTCGCGAAGCTGGCCGAACAGCTCGGCTTCGAGTCCCTGTTCGTGCCCGAGCATCCGGCCATCCCCAAGGATCCGGCGACGCCGTTCCCGGCGGGCGGCCCGATCCCGCGGCACTACAAGGAGACGATTGACCCGTATGTGGGGCTGGCCGCCGCAGCCGCCGCGACGACTAAGCTGCGCCTGGGCACCGGCATCTCGCTCATTCCCCAGCGCAACCCGCTCTTCACCGCGAAGGAGATCTCCACCCTGGACCTGATCTCCAACGGGCGCTTCGAGTTCGGCGTCGGCGCGGGCTGGCTGAAGGAGGAAGTGGAGATGTTCGGCGGAGACTTCGCGCACCGCTGGGCTCACACGCGCGACCACGTGCTGGCGATGAAGGCGCTGTGGGGCCCCGATCCCTCCTCCTACCAGGGCAAGTACGCGAAGTTCGGCCCGACGCACCTGTTTCCCAAGCCCATCCAGAAGCCCCATCCGCCCGTGCTGATCGCGGGCGAGGGCGAGCACGCGGCCGCCCGCGTGGCGGAGTACGGCGACGGCTGGCTGCCCCGCGGCCGGAACTTCACGCCGCAGGACGTCGAAGCCGGGCGCAAAAAGATCGAGGGGCTGTGGAAGGCGAAGGGGCGCAAGGGCAAGTTCACGATCTCGCTCTTCGCCGCCAAGCCGGACCGGCAGTCCAACCGGGATTTCACCAACGCCGGCTGCGACCGCGTCCTGCACATGGCGCCCACCGAGGACGAGGGCAAGACCCAGGCGCTGCTGCAGAAGTGGGCGGCGGAGGTGATGTAGGGAGTCCTCACCTCCCGGCCTCCTCTCCACGATGTGGTGAGGAGGGGAACGGCAAGGGCAAGGGGACCAGCAGCCACAGATCATAGCGGATAAACACGGACGGCCCGCAGCAAAGGGCGAGCCGGGCTATTTCATATTATTCAAATTGTTTAGTTCAGATGCTCGCCAAGAACGTTCCGTACGCCGCAGATCATGTTCACCTCACAGTCATTGCGCAGTGTCTCCGATCCTGGGTCGGGAAGTATAGTCGGCAGCGTCCTCACGCGCTGGATACTACGGAGAAGTGTAATCTTTGTCGGAGGCGGGTTGATTTCTCC
>JBGOTW010000157.1:0-10058 GCA_041476685.1 bacterium
ATGTTCAGGCCGCCACCCGGCACCCCCAGCAGGTTGGTGCGCGGCACGCGGCAGCCCTCGAAGATCAGCGCCGCCGTGCTGGACGCGCGGTGGCCCATCTTGTCCTCCTTGCGGCCGAAGCGCAGGCCCGGCGCTCCCTTCTCGACGATGAGGGCCGTGATCGCGTCCTTCCCGTCTCCGAGCGGAGCCCACTTGCCGAACAGCAGGTACAGGTCCGCGACGTCCCCGTTCGTGATGAAGAGCTTGCCCCCGTCGATCACGATCTCCTCTCCGTCCGGCGCGAAGCGCGTGCGCATGCCGGTCGCGTCCGAGCCCGCCTCCGGCTCGGTGACGCACAGCGCGGCGAGGCCCCCCGCGGCGATGCGCGGCACGAGGCGCCGCTTCTGCTCCTCCGTGCCGAACTCCAGCAGCGGGCTGGTGGCGTGGAAGTTCGTCGCCCAGACGATCCCGGTGGAGGCGCAGGCCCCGCTCAGCTCCATCACGCAGCGCAGGTACGCCGCGTACGACATGCCCGCGCCGCCGTAGGCCTCCGGGATGAACATCCCGTTCAGGCCCAGGCCGTTCAGCTCCGCCACGTTCTGCCAGGGGAACTCCCCGGTCGCATCGAGCTGGGCGGCCCGCGGCGCGATGGACGCCTCCGCCAGCCGCTTGACGGAGGCCACCAGCATCTGCTCCTCGCCGCTCAGCGCGACCGTCTGCTCGAGACGCTGCAACAGGCTCATGGGATTTCGCTCGCGTGAATCCGCCAGGGAGGCGCCGCAGCGCCGACGCTAATACGCGGGGCGCCGCAGCGCCGGACGACAGTGAATCTTGCTAGCAACTTCGGTAATGATTGCGAGAGGCTTTGCCTCTCGCGTTCTCCAGCAGGGAGCGGTTGCTCCCTGCACCCGGATTCGGCGTGAAAGCCGCGCTGTTGCCTGGGCAACCGTGCGCGGCCTTCGCGCCCTGGTGCCTAGGCAATAGTGGAGTCTGGGGCCCTCGGCCCCAGCGAGGCGGGGGGCAGTGCCCCGCGCCTCGCAGCGGTTACTTCCAACCGTAATGTTACACTCCACTAGTGCGCGATGGCCTGGGCCCCGTCCAGGTACACGGTGGCGCCGGTGAAGAACGGGATGTCCTCGGCCAGCACGGCTGCCACCAGGCGGGCCACTTCCTCCGGCGTGCCGGGACGGCCGAGCGGAATGCGCTGCTTCAGGTAGTCGCGCACGCCGTCGCGCTGCATGAATTCGCGGTTGAGGTCGGTCTCGATGTAGCCGGGCGCGACGTTGAGCACGCGGATGCGCTGGGGCGCCCATTCCACGGCCAGGCAGCGCGTGATGGCGGCCAGCGCCGCCTTCGACGCCGCGTAGGCGGCGTTGCGGGGCACGCCCAGCCGGTCGAAGAACGAGCCGATGTTGACGATCGTCCCGCCGCCGGCCGCGGCCAGGAACGGGAACGCTTCGCGGCAGACCGCGAATGCCGCCGTGGCATTGGTGGCCAGGACCGCGGCGAAGTCCGCGGTGCTGAATTGCTCGCTGCGTCCCTGCAGGTGCAGCCCCGCATTGTTGACCAGCCCCGCCAGCTTTTGCCCCGCCGCGTCCAGCGCCCGGAACGCTGCGCGGATGCTGGCCTCGTCGTTGACGTCGCAGGCATACGCCAGGATGCGGGGGCGCAGCTCCTCCGGCACCGCTGCGGATTCGATGCCCCGGCCGCGGCGGGTGAGGCAGGCCACCGTGCTGCCCCGCCGCGCCAGCTCCAGCGCGATCGCCGCACCGATGCCCCGGCTCGCTCCGGTTATCGCAACTGCGCCGCCCTTGCCGTCCGCCATGAGAGCCGTCCTCCCGGGCCGGCGGTGCGAAGTCTCCTGCCGGCGGATCCCCGCCCCCTGCTGCCCATGCGTATGTTAGTTCCCGGGCCGTTGTCCACCCCGAGCCGGGGCCGCAGCCGTCGCGGCGGCGGCGGCGCCTGCGCGGACCTGGCCGGACCGCAGTTCGCCCCGAGGCGGCGCGAAGCGTTTTGCGGCGCCGCGCCGCGGAGCGGTGGAGATGACGTGCCGCCATGTCGCGGGCCGTCGTTGCTCCGGTCCGCGTGTAACCGGCCTCGCCGTCGCCCTTGACAGGGCGGGAGCGCGCAGGCGGTATAGGATGAAGTCGAGCGACTACACGTGCGTGCAGAAGTCCCCGCGTGCCACCATTGCTCCGAAAGCCATCGGGAGAGGAGCCATGAGCAAGAATCCGCTGGAACGCTTTGCCGAGATGCGCGGCAAGTCCCTGGACGAGGCCAAGTTCTTCTGGTCCGGCGGGCCGATCGAGGTGGCGGAGCGCACCTGGTTCCAGTCCGATTTCAGCGGGTGCGTGGCATTCGAGACCGCTGCGGGGATCGTGCTGGTGGATTCGGGCCTGGCCCGCACGGGCGCGCGGCTGGCGGGGCTGCTCCGGCAGAAGACGGGCGCGCCCATCCACACGGCCATCTTCACGCAAGGGCACGTGGATCACGCCTTCGGGCTGAAGGACTTCCTGCTGCCCGGCCAGGCGCCGCCGCGCGTGATCGGCCATCGCGCCATGCCGGCCCGCTTCGCCCGCTATGCCCTCACGCCGCGCCACAATCAGGCCATCAACGCGCGCCAGTTCGGCGGGTCCGTCAAGCGGGCGACGGATCCCGCCGCAGCCGTCGACACCTTTGGCGCGCCCGACTATCCGCCGGACGTGCTGTACGAGGATCGCCTCGATATCGAAGTGGGCGGCCTGGGCTTCGAGATCCACCATTGCCGCGGCGAGACCGACGACCACAGCTGGATCTTCTGTCCGGAGCGCGGCGTGCTCTGCCCGGGCGACCTGTTCATCTACGCGGTGCCGAACGCGGGCAATCCCCAGAAGGTGCAGCGCTACCCGTGGGATTGGGCGCAGGGTCTGTGGGCCATGGCCGCCCGGGAGCCGGCCAGCCTGTGCCCCGGACATGGCGGAGCGGTGGTGCGCAATCCGGCATTGATCCGGCGCATGCTGCTGGAGACGGCGGACTACCTGAACGCGATCGTCGCCCAGACGCTGGCCGCCCTGGAGGATGGCTCTCCGCCCCATGCGGACATCGTGCACCGGGTGCAGTTGCCGCGTTCGGATTCCCCGTGGCTCCAGCCGGTCTATGACGAGGGGGAGTTCATCGTTCGCAACGTGCTGCGCTACTATGGGGGCTGGTGGAACGGCAGGCCGAGCGACCTCAAGCCGGCCCCGCGGCAGGCGCTGGCGGTGGAGATGGCGGCCCTGGCGGGGGGTGTCGCGGCGCTCGTCGCACGCGCCCAGGCCCTCGCGGACGCGGGCGACTTCCGCCTGGCCTGCCACCTGGCCGATTACGCACTGGAGGCGGCGCCGCATGACGCGGGCGCCCGGGAAGCGGTCGCGCTCCTCTACGAGCGCCGGGCGGAACGGGAGACGAGCCTGATGGCCACGAATCTGTACCGCGCGGCGGCGGCGTACGCGCGCGAAGGGCGAGCCTTCTCATGAGGACCTCCCTGGCGCATCGTCCCCAAGGCGGCGCAGCGGTGCGCGCCGCGTTGATCGCCGCCGCGACCGAGCTGTTCGCGCTCCACGGACCCGCCGCCGTCTCGGTGCGGGAGATCGCAAGCCGCGCCCTGGTCAACCACGGGCTGGTGCACCGGCACTTCGGGAGCAAGGAGGCCCTGCTCGCCGCGGTGCTTGCCAAGCTGGCGCGGGATCTGGCGGAGGACATGCAGCGCAGCCCCGCCCGGCGGAGACCCGCGTGGAAGGCCTTGCGCGCGACACGCAAGCAGGGCACCTACTGGCGCATCCTGGCCCACACGCTGCTGGCGGGGCGCAAGGTCGCCGAAGTGCAGACGGAGTTTCCCGTGATCGGCGCCCTGGTGCAGGCGACCCGGAACGGCCAGGCCGCGGGACGCTTCGACCCCGGGCTCGATCCCCGCGCCCTGACGGCGACGGGCGTCGCGCTGGCGCTGGGCGTGCTGATGTTCGAGCCGTACCTGCTGGCGGCCACGGGACTGGCGGCGGCGGGAGAGAAGCGCCGCTATCGGGAACTGATGCGCGTGTGGAGGCGCCTGGAGCTGGGACTGCGGCCCGCCTCCCGCTGAGCGCCCAGAGGGCGGGAAGCGGCACGCTCGAACCGGAACGCACCCTGAGGCGGCTGGGCCGCGGCGGGCCCGGGACACGCGCCGCGTCGCTCCATCCCAAAGGGGCGGGAGCGCCCTCCGCGCGGCCTTACTCCATTTCCTTCAGTTGGGTCACGAATCCGGAGACGGTCTTCTTCGCGTCGCCGAACACCATGCTCGTGTTCTGCCGGTAGAACAGCTCGTTCTCGATCCCGGCAAAGCCGTGCGCCATCGAGCGCTTCAGCACGAGCACCGAGCGCGCCAGGTGCACGTCCAGGATCGGCATCCCGTAGATCGGGCTGGACGGATCGTCGTAGGCCGCCGGATTCACCACGTCGTTCGCCCCGATCACGATGGCCACGTCCGTCCGGGGGAATTGGCTGTTGATCTGGTCCATGTCGTAGAGCTTGTCGTACTCGATCCCCGCCTCCGCCAGCAGCACGTTCATGTGCCCCGGCATGCGGCCCGCCACGGGGTGGATCGCGAACTTGACGTCCACTTGCCGCTTCTCGAGCAGGTCGGTCAGCTCCTTCACGGCGTACTGCGCCTGGGAGACCGCCATCCCGTAGCCGGGGACGATCACGACGTTCTCGGCCAGGTCGAGCAGCATCGCGACTTCCTCCGCCTCCATGCTCTTCACGGTCTTCTCGACCTGGACTTTTTCCGCGCCCGCCACCACCTTGCCGAACGCGCCGAAGAGCACGTTGCCCCAGGAGCGGTTCATGGCCCTGCACATCAGGATGGACAGCAGGAAGCCCGAGCCCCCGTCCAGCGCCCCGGCGATGATGAGGACGTTGTTCGACAGGGCGAAGCCGGTCGCCGCGGCGGCGAGCCCGCCGTAGGAGTTGAGGATCGCGATCACGACGGGCATGTCCGCCGCGCCGATGGGCAGCACGAGCGCGATCCCGAACACCAGCGCCAGGCCCACCAGCCCGAAGAACGTGCTGGTCTGCTCCGGCGAGACGACCATCCAGATCCACATCGCGGCCATCACGGCGATGAGCGTGACGGTGACGATGTTCTGGCCGCGGTACGTGATGGGGTGGCCGGGCAGCGTCCCTTGCAGCTTCCCCGCGGCGATGAGGCTGCCGGTGAAGGTCAGCGAGCCCAGCAGCACCTCGAAGCCGATGGCGAAGCGCTCGAACCCGGAGAGCGGATGGCCGCCCATCCCGTAGGCCTGGTAGAACGTCGCGACGCCCACGAGGGACACCGCGAGGGCGCCGAAGGCGTGCGACAGGGCCGTCCGCTGGGGAACGGCGGTCATCGGGATCCAGAAGCCCATCGGAATGCCGATCACCGTGCCGATCGCCAGGCCGACGAAGATCCACTCGTAGGTGATGATTTCCTGGTGCAGCAGGGTGCCGATGATGGCCGCGAACATGCCGAACTCGGCCAGGAACATGCCCCGCCGCGCCGTCCGCGGCGAGCCCAGGTCCCGCAGCCCGAGGATGAAGGTGACGCTGGCGAGCAGGTACGCGCCGTGGAGGAAAAGCGTGTTGAACACTGCCATGGCCGGACTCACTTAGCCTCCTTCTTCTTGAACATCTTGAGCATGCGGTCCGTGATGAGGAATCCCCCGACGACGTTGATCGTGGCGGCGCACACGGCGACCGTGCCGAGCACCTGGCTGAGCATCTTGTCCGACCCCGCCGTCACGATCGAGGCGACCAGCGAGATGCCGGAGATGGCGTTCGTCGCCGACATCAGCGGCGTGTGCAGCAGGGGCGGCACCCGCGTGATCACCAGGTAGCCGATGATCGCGGCCATGGCGAAGACGTACAGCCCCATCAGGATGGGCAGCAGCGGCACCAGGCTTGCCGGGGCCGAGAACTGCTTGGCGAGCTCTTCCACAGGGATTCTCCTTGGCTTGGGCGGGCGCCGTTCGGGTGCTCAGCGGCTCCGGCCCGAAGGCCTGCGCGGCCTTACGCGCTCTTACGCGCTCTTGAACAGGGGGTGCACGAGCTGCCCCTGATGGGTCACCACGATCCCGGCCGTGATCGGATCGGCCATGTCCAGATGCATCGTCCCGTCCTTCCCGGCCAGGTGCAGCACGAGGTTCTCGACATTCTTCGAGTACATCTGGCTGGCGTGCATCGGCATCGTGGCGGGCAGGTTGGTCGGACCCATCAGGGTCACGCCGTGCTTGACGACCGTCTTGCCGGGCTCGGTCAGCTCGCAGTTCCCTCCGCTCTCGGCGCCCAGGTCCACGATCACCGAGCCGGCCTTGAGCTGCTTGACCATGTCCGCCGTGATCAGGATCGGCGCGCGCCTGCCGGGGATGGCGGCGGTGGAAATCACCACGTCCGAGCGGGGCATGCGCGACCCGATCAACGCGAGCTCGCGCTGGTGCTGCTCGTCCGACTGCGCCTTCGCATAGCCTCCGGCATCCTCCGCGTCCTTCGACAGCTCCATCTCCAGGAACTTCGCGCCCAGGCTCAGCACCTGCTCCTTCGCCGCGGGCCGGACGTCGAACGCCTCGACCGCCCCGCCCAGGCGCCTGGCGGTGGCGATCGCCTGCAGCCCCGCCACGCCGGCGCCCAGCACGAGCACGCGCGCGGCGGGAACGGTGCCGGCCGCGGACATGAACATCGGGAAGAAGCGCGGCGAGGCGCTCGCCGCGAGCAGCACCGCCTTGTAGCCGGAGACCGTCGCCATCGAGCTGAGGACGTCCATCGCCTGGGCCCGCGTGATGCGCGGCATCAGCTCCAGCGCCATCGCCGTCACGCCGCGCTTGGCCAGCTTCGCCATCAGGGCGGCCTGCGTGTAGGGCTGAAGCATGGCCGCGATGACGGCACCCGGCTTGAGCTGGCCCACCTCGTCGGGCAGGCCCGCCTCCCCGGCGCTGGGACGCACCACCTTCAGCACCAGGTCGCTCCCACTCAGCAGCTCCTCGTGCGTCTTCCGGATCTCCGCTCCCGCCGCGCGATAATCCTCGTCGCTGAAACACGCGGCCCCGCCGGCTCCGGTTTCCACGGCGACCGTCAAGCCCTTCTGCACCAACTTCTTCACCGTGTCCGGAATCACGGCCACCCGGGTCTCGCCGGGCAGGATTTCCTTGGGAACGCCGACCATCATGGGGGGTCCTGGCTAGGGCGCCGCTTCATCGCCGGGTTTGCCGCTCGGCTCGCAGGCGCGGCAGCTGCATCCCGTGCGCGGCACTAGGGCGCCAAGCCGGCGCCCGGTTCGTCCCGCACGGAAGTTCCGTCTATGCCGCGGCTGCGCTGCCGCATGGGCCGGATGCGATTTCCGTTCGGGATCATTTACGGGTACCGCAACGCGCGGCGCTTGCACAGCCCGGCATGACCAGAGTCAAATCGGGCCAAAATGCGGCACGACCCCCGACACAGCGGCCCGTTGCGGCAGGGGCAAGGCTGTCCCGTGGCGCGGGAAAACCGGAGGGCGGGAACGGATGTGCGGCCGCGGCACCGGACGGAACCCGGGTCAGCAGCGGATGGCGGAACTCCTCCGGGGCGGGAAACGCGGAGGGCAGGGGGCTATTGCGCGTGCTTTTGGTCGGCTTGCTTGCCCAGCACCTTGCGCCAGATCCAGGCCAGCGGATCGTAGAAGGCGCCGGCCACCCGCTCCTTCAGCGGGATGATGGCGTTGTCGGTGATCTGGATGTGCTCCGGGCAGACCTCGGTGCAGCACTTGGTGATGTTGCACAGGCCAATGCCGTGCGCGTCCTTCAGGTCCTGCAGCCGGCTCTCCGTGTCGAGCGGGTGCATGGCGAGCGAGGCGATGCGGATGAAGAAGCGCGGACCGGCGAAGTCCTCGTGCTTATGGTCGCGCATCACATGGCAGACGTTCTGGCACAGGTAGCACTCGATGCACTTGTGGAACTCCTGGATGCGGTCCACGTCGATCTGCATCATCCGGTAGGTGCCGTCCGGGTTGCGCGGCTTGGGCTTGAACGGCTTGATGGTGCGGTTCATCCGGTAGTTGAAGCTGACGTCGGTGACCAGGTCCTTGATCAGCGGGAAGCGCTTCATCGGCTCGATCGTGATGGGCTGGCCCTGCGGCAGCTCGTTCACCCGGGTCATGCACATCAGCCGGGGCTTCCCGTTCACCTCCGCGCTGCAGCTTCCGCACTTGCCGGCCTTGCAGTTCCAGCGCACGGCCAGGTCGTGGGCCTGCTGGGCCTGCACCTGGTGCACCACGTCCAGCACCACCATGCCCTCGTCGATCTGCACCTGGAATTCCTGGTAGCCGCGCGAACCGGAGCGATCGCCCCGCAGGATCCTGACTGTCGTCTCGGTCATGCCTCACGCTCGACTAGGGTGCAGCGGTTGTCCCGCGGCGATCCGCCTCGGGAGGGACCGGCCTGAATGCGCCGGGCGCCGGCCGTTCCGGGCGCCCTGCGGCGGCCGCTCAATTCCGGTAGACGACCCCGTCCTTGGCATCGAGAATCTTGCGCAGCTCGTCCGGCATGGGCTTGCGCTGGACGTGCTCGCAGGCCATGCCGCCCCGCTTGGTGCGGACCACCGAATTGACCTTTTCGAGCTCCGCGGACGGATCGGGATGGTCCTCGCGCGTGTGGCCGCCGCGGCTTTCCTTGCGCTTCAGCGCGGCCTGCGCGACCGCCTCGGACACGACCAGCAGGTTGCGCAAGTCGAGCGCGTAGTGCCAGCCGGGGTTGTACTGCCGGTTGCCCTCCACGCGCACCTTCTTGGCGCGGGCGTTGAGCTTTTCGAGGTGCTCTAGGCTCTGCTTCAGGTCGCTCTCCGTGCGCACGATCCCGACGAGGGTCTCCATGGACTGCTGGAGGTCCTGGAGGATCTGGTAGGGGTTTTCCGTGCCGCCGTCGTCGAAGGGCGCGTTGGCGATCTTGGCGATGGCCGCGACCTGGTCCTCCTGCACCTTCGGATACTGGGCGCGGTCCTTCGCGTACTCCGCGGCATACTTGCCGGCGCGGCGCCCGAAGACGAGCAGGTCCGTGAGCGAATTCCCGCCGAGGCGGTTGGCCCCGTGCATGCCCGCCGCGCACTCGCCCGCGGCGAACAGGCCGGGGACGTTCGTGCGCGTGGATTCGGCGTCCACGCGGATCCCGCCCATGTGGTAGTGGCAGGTCGGCCCGACTTCCATCGGCTGCTTGGTGATGTCCAGCTCCGCCAGCGTCATGAAC
Source organism: bacterium (assembly GCA_041476685.1). Taxonomy (GTDB): domain Bacteria; phylum SAR324; class SAR324; order SAR324; family JACQKK01; genus JBGPEV01. Next base: position 9,216 of record JBGOTW010000157.1, read on the forward strand.
TGCTGGTGCATGCTGGGCAGCTTCTTCATGATCGTGGCCGCGTCGAGGACGGTGGAGACGTCGAGGAACACCCCTCCGTGAGGCGAGCCGCGCCCGGCGCGCACTTCCGCGCGGATGGCGCGGGCGACCACGTCGCGGGTGAGCAGCTCGGGCGGCCGGCGTGCGGAATGACGGTCGGTCAGCCAGCGCCGCGCCTCGTCCTCCGTGTCCGCCGTCTCCGCCGCGTAGGCCGGCGGGATGTTGTTGAACATGAAGCGCTTGCCCTCGTTGTTGCGCAGCACGCCCCCGTCCCCCCGCACGCCCTCGGTGACGAGCAGGCCCCGCACGGAAGGCGGCCAGACCATCCCGGTCGGATGGAACTGGACGAACTCCATGTCGAGCAGCTCCGCGCCGGCCCTAAACGCCAGCCCGACGCCGTCGCCCGTGCCTTCCCAGGAGTTGCTGGTGATGCGGTAGGCCTTGCCGATCCCGCCCGTCGCCAGCACCACGGCCTTCGCGCGGAACATGACGAATTGGCCCGACTCGCGCCAGTAGCCCAGCGCCCCGGCGATGCGCTCCCCGTCCTTCACCAGGTCCAGGACGGTGCACTCCATGTACACCTCGATGCCCTGGTGGATGCCGTGGTTCTGGAGCGTCTTGATCATCTCCAGGCCCGTGCGGTCGCCCACGTGGGCGAGGCGCGCGTAGCGGTGCCCCCCGAAGGGACGCTGGGAGATGCGGCCGTCCTTCGTGCGGTCGAACAGCGCGCCCCACTCCTCCAGCTCGTTGACGCGGGCCGGCGCCTCCCGCGCGTGCAGCTCGGCCATGCGCCAGTCGTTGACCATCTTTCCCCCGCGCATCGTG
>JBGOTW010000158.1:0-10023 GCA_041476685.1 bacterium
ACGTGCGCATTCCTCACGTCCGCCACGGAGGAGTCCATCGAGCGCCTGCTCGAGCTGAGCGACTTCAAGGCGGGGCCGGGTAAGCACGGCGAGCAGGAAGGCCGCTGCGAGAAGCTGGTGTCGGCGGGCTGTCTGAGCGAGCGTTACCGCGACACGCTGCTGGACGAGATTCCCGAGCTGGACGGGCTGCTGGGCTCGAGCAATTTCCACGAGATTCCGGAGCTGCTCGACGACCTGTACGCCGGCAGGGAGACCGAGCGCGTGCGCCTGCTGCAGAAGCCCCACTATGCCCACTACGAGGGGCACGAGCGCATCCAGACGACGCCGCGGCCCTACGTCTACGTGAAGGTGGCGGAAGGCTGCTCTAACATGTGCAGCTTCTGCAACATCCCCTTCCTGCGCGGGTACTTCAGCAGCCGCGACATCGCCTCCATCGTGGCGGAGGTGCGCGGCCACGTGGAGCGCGGCATCCGCGAGGTCAACCTGATCTCCCAGGACACCTCCTCCTACGGCGCGGATCGGGAAGACGGGGCGGACCTGGAGCGCCTGCTGCGGGCGCTCGACGCGGTGGACGGGGAATTCTGGGTGCGGCTGTTCTACGCCTACCCCAATACGCTCGGCGAGGGCGTGATGGCGGCGATCGCGGAAAGCCGGCACGTTGTGCCCTACCTCGACATGCCATTTCAGCACATCAGCGACGGCGTCCTGCGCGACATGAACCGCCGCATCACCGAAACGCAGATCCGCGCCAAGCTGGAACGGCTGCGTGAGCGCATCCCCGGCCTAGCCCTGCGCACCACCTTCATCACGGGCTTTCCCACCGAGAGCGAGGACGACTTCCGGCGCCTCAAGGCCTTCGTGGCCGAGGGCTGGTTCGATCACGTCGGCGTGTTCGCCTACTCCCACGAGGACAACATCAAGTCGGCGAAGTTCGGGGATCCGATCCCGGCGCGGGTCAAGCGTCTGCGGCGGCGCGCCCTGATGGGCGTGCAGCAGCGCATCGCGGCCCGGCGCAATGCGGCGCGCGTGGGGCAAGTGCTGCCGGTGCTCGTGGAGGGGCCGAGCGCCGAGACCGAGCTGCTGCTGCAAGGCCGCGCCGCGTTCCAGGGCCCCGAGGTGGACGGGGTGGTGCTGATCAACGAGGGCACCGCGGTCGCCGGCGGCTTCAATCGCGTCGAGATTACCGCGGCCCACGCCTACGACCTGGTGGGACGGATTGTGGAATGATGGGGAACTGCTACAGCAGCGACGGTAACCGCGGATTACACAGATTCTTTTGACTGTCACTTCGGGCGCAGGTGAAACTCGATATGCTCAAACGCTCGGGCCGCGCAGACGAACGGGACGCGGACCCGAAATCCTACGCCGTCATTGGGGCTGCGATGGAAGTACACAATACGTTGGGTCAGGGATTCTTGGAGGCCGTGTATCAAGAAGCTCTGGAGCTGGAGCTAACGGCCAGACAGATACCACATCTTCGCGAATCGGACCTGCCTATCTTGTATAAGGGGCATCGATTAAGAACCCAGTACCGCCCTGATTTCATCTGCTACGACTACCTTATCGTCGAGTTGAAGGCTGTTGCGCGGCTCACCGAGATTGAAGAAGCGCAGGTGCTGAATTACCTGAACGCTCCAAGTTCCCCATCGGGCTTCTCCTGAATTTTGGCTCCCGATCGCTTGGCATCAAACGCTTCGTGCTGACTCCCTCTTCATAATCCGTGTAATCTGCGGTTCCAGGATGTTGCACTGAACTCTACCGATTTTTCCGCAAGGGTCGTCATGTCCGGCCATAGCAAATGGAGCAAGGTCAAGCATTTCAAGGGCGCGGTGGATACCAAGCGCTCCAAGATGTTTACCAAGCTCGTCAAGGAAATCACGGTCGCGGCCAAGATGGGCCTGCCCGATCCTGACGCCAACGCGCGCCTGCGGCTGGCCGTGCAGAACGCCCGCGCGGCCAGCATGCCGAAGGACACCATCGAGCGCGCCATCAAGAAGGTTGCCTCCGGCGCGGACATGTCCCTCTACGAGGAAGTCATCTATGAGGGCTACGGACCGGGCAATATCGCCGTGGTCGTGGAAGCGCTCACGGACAACCGCAACCGCACCGCGTCCTCCATCCGCACTGCGTTCAACAAGAACCATTCGTCCCTGGGCGCCGCCAACTCCGTCCAGTACATGTTCGAGCGCAAGGGCACGCTCGTCTTGCCGAAGAACGCGGGCAGCGAGGATCAGCTGCTCGAGCTGATCCTGGAGGCGGGCGCGGACGACCTGGAGGATCTGGGCGACGAGTGGCTGGTCACCACCTCCTTCGGGGCCTTCATGCCTGTGCGCCAGTTTCTCGAAAGCAAGGGCGTCCCCGTTACCAGCGCGGAGCTGGCTCGCGTCCCAACCCAGAAGGTGATCCTGGACGACAAGGAAACCGCCGAGAAGGCGATGGGATTCGTCGAGGCCCTGGAAGACGAGGATGACGTACAGAGGGTGTTCACCAACTTCGACGTATCCGAGGCCGTGCTCGGCCAGCTCGGTTAGCGGCAAGGGCGCAAAGCGCAGGGTTGGCGGGTCAACGTGGACCGTTCCCCATCCGTTACACGGCGCGCCCCTCCATGCGGCGACCCTGCCCCATGCTTCGCTGGTGCAATACGATCCTGGTTAGCCGGGATCGGAACTTACATCCTTCGAGATAAGGGAGCTCTTAAATGGTGCGATCCTTCCTGGCCACCGATCCAAGCTGGGTGTTGTTCGTGCTGCGCGTTGCGCTCGGCGTGGTGATCTTCCCCCACGGCATGCAGAAGCTTGCCGGATGGTGGGGTGGCAACGGATACAAGGCGACGGTCAAGGGCTTCCAGGAGCGCTTGCATGTCCGGGCGCCCCTGACGACTCTCGTCATTGTCGGCGAGTCGCTCGGTTCGCTCCTGCTCGTGCTGGGTCTGTTCACTCGGTTCGACGCGCTCGCCGCCCTTGTCACGCAGCTCGGCGCGATCCGCATGTCCCACTGGAAGAACGGCTACTTCGTGAACAAGGGCGGGTACGAGTTCAATCTGCTGCTGGTGATCGTGGCGGCGCTCGTGATGATTTATGGCGGCGGCCCGCTCGGGCTCGATGCCTGGCTGCTCGGCCTGCTGGGCTGACGGCCGGTGCGCATGGCGCGCCCGCACCTCCTTCGCGACACGCGGCAAACGCCGACTTGCCCAAGGGCAGACCAACGGCCCGCACATGTCGAGCCGGCACCTGCGGCGGCGAGCGGTCGCGGTTTGCACATCCCTTCCTGCCCCCATGCTGATCCTCGGCCTTGACCCCGGCAGTCGCGTCACGGGCTGGGGTCTGGTGCGCCAGGATGGGGCGCACGCCATCCGCGTTGCCAGCGGCGTGCTGCGCCTGGACGGGCAGGCGGAGCTGGGGGCGCGTCTGGCGGATCTGGCCGTCCGGCTGGAGGCGCTGCTGGCCGAGCAGCGCCCGGACTGCGCCGCCCTCGAGCAGATCTTTTCCGCCAAGAGCGCCCGCTCGGCCCTGGTGCTGGGCCATGCGCGCGGCGTGATCCTGGCATCCGTGGCGCGCGCCGGCTTGAGCGTCTGCGAGTACACCCCCGCCCAGGTCAAGCAGGCGGTGACGGGTTCAGGCCGCGCCGAGAAGTCCCAGGTGCAGCGGATGGTCGCGGTGCTGTTGAATTACCGGGCGCCGATGAGCGAGGACGAGTCCGACGCGCTGGCGGTGGCGCTGACGCACGGTGCCGCGGCGCGGACGGGGGCAACCGAGCGGAGGTGACGCGCGTGGCCGGACCGCCTTGGCCGGCTGTCTGCCAAGGCCCGCCATGTGGGAAGACGGCACTAGCCTGGAAACTGGAGGCTCATCCCGCAACTTGCGGGAGAAGGGCACCCTGCAGCGCTCCGGCCGCGGAAGGGGAAGCCGCCAGCGCGGCACTCAAGATCGCTGCGGGTTGCTAAGGCAGCAGGCGCCAGAGCACCGCCCGTTGGCCCACGTTGCCGGTCGTGAAGCTGTAGCCGCCCACCACGATCTTGCCCTGGCCATCTATCGCCACGCTGTTCGCGCTATCGCTCGTCCCCCCGGCCACAATGGGCTCCCACACGGAACCCGGCTGCAGAGTGCTGGGGGTGGCGAAGCTCAGGTCAGGGGAGCCGTTGGGGAACATTCGCCACGCAGTCATCACGGCCACGCCCGAAGGCCTAGTGCTTTGTCCGGCAATCACGATCCGGCCCATGCCGTCCACAGCGGCCGCGTAGCCCGCATCCCCGGCGGTCCCGCCCGCCGAGTTTTTCCGAGCGGAGTGGCCCCCCGTTCCAAAGAGCGGATTGAGCACTCCATCGAAATACCCGGCAGCGGTGGGGGAGTATCCATTCGCGAAGCCCCACACAGTCATCCAGGGAGTTGCGGTGCCGTCCCTGCTGTAGCCCACCATGTACTGCAGGGTGCCTGTGCTGTTCTGCGCCAGCGCGAAGGTTGTCTCGTAATTGCCGCCGAGCGTATTGAACACGAGGGTGTAGTTGTACAGCGAATCGCCGAACGTCCCGTCCAGCCCTCCGCTGCCGGGTACGCCCACCGTGCCCGCCGACAAGCGCGCGATGAAGTTCCCGAAGGTGGAAGCACCGCTTTCGGTGGTTCCCGCGATGACGATGCGGTCCTGGTTGTCAATGACCAGGGAAGCCACGATATCCGTCGGAGTGCCAAAGCCCCCAATGGCCACGCTTGGCAGCGCGGAGGTTCCGAACGGGCCGAACGCTGTCTGAACCGAGATCCCGTTGCTATTGGGCCCGAAATCCGAGTCCACGGTACCATTGTTGTTGAATCTCCAGACCGTGGCGTACTGACGGGCGCTCACGTCAAACATGTATCCGCCCACGACGATCCGGCCCCGGCTATCCACAGCCAATGCGGTCCCACCCGCTTGAGTGCCGCCGATCGAATTGAAGATGGGCATGAATCCGCCCCCGCCGAATCCGGTGTCAAGCACGCCGGAGGGCAGGAATCGCCATAGGACCATCCCGAATTGGGACAGGAGGGCGTTCGCGCCGTTCGACAGGACATATAGCCGGCCCGAACCGTCCTGGGCCATCGCCACCGGTGAATTGCTATTGCCGCCCAACGGGTTGAGTCCCCCCACCGCGTTGGGCTCGACGCTGGCGTTAGGCGTCGTGCCAAATCCCATGTCGGGGGTGCCGGACGCCGTCCAACGGCTGATCGCCTGATGCTGCGCCCCCGTGGGGGTATAGGTGGCGGTGCCAAGCAGCACGGGTCGGTTGAAGCTGTCGGTCACCACAGCAGTGCCGCGGTCCGAGGTGCTCGCAAAGGGCGACGCGATATTGAACGCGACAACGCCGGTGCCGTTGAACCCAAAGTCCAATGTGCCGGGCGGTGGGGGGGGCGGAGGAGTGGGCGGCGGAACGGGCGGCGCGAAGGGCGTGGCGCTCACCTGCGCCGAGGCGGGGCTCTCCCCGGTAGAACTCAGCGCGGTCACCACGTAGTAGTAAGGGGTGCCATTGACCAGGTTGAAGTGAGTAAACGGGCTGGCCACGCCTGTGAGCTTTGAGCCACTGGTCCCCGCCCCGCTGCTGGTCGACCAGTACAAGTTGTAACTGGCTGCTCCCGGCACGAACATCCAGGCGACGGTCACCTGCCCGATGCCCGCGACGGCTGTTACTCCCGTTGGCGCGGCGGGCACGGTGCTGGGCGTGGCGCTCACTTGCGCCGAGGGAGGGCTTTCCCCTCCATGACCTACTTCCGTCACGACATAGTAGTAGATCACTCCATTGATCAGGCCGGTCTGGGTCAGGGGGCTTGTCACGCTCGCAAGCAGGATTCCTCCCGTCCCTGCGCCAGGCACGGTGGACCAATACGCGTTATAGCGGCCCGCTCCCACGACCGGAGTCCAGGCAAGGGTCACCTGCCCGTTTCCGGCGGTTGCGGTCACACCCGTCGGCACAGTGCTTGTTGTGCCCACCGAAGTCGGTGGCTCGGCACCGGCCTTGACGTTGGTGCTGCCGCTATCGCACCCGCCCAGGGCCACCGCAATCAGGAACGGAAGTATCCGCAATGCCCTGGGCATGATTACCCCCCTCACCAGCCCACGCGGTCAATACAACTTTGGCGTCTGAAAAAGATGCCTACACGGACGACATTCTAGGCGACCTTGGCAGGGTGGGCAAGGGAAAAGGAAGGATGCGCGACACTCGGACGATTTCGCTCAGGAAGCCACGCTGGACTTGGCTCCACGTGCGACTCGGCATGGCGCCGAGCGCCGACCCGAACCTTGTCGGCGTCGGGTTGTCATGCGACGAAGCGGAACCGTTGCACTACGGCATGAGGCGCCACAGCACGGCGACGTAGCCCAGGTTGGCCGACGTGTAGCTGTAGCCAGACACCACGATGCGACCGTGCCCGTCCAGCGCCAAGCCAAGGCCAACGTCATAGTTGCCGCCTGCGGCGTGGGGCACCCAAACCGCGCCGGGATGTGCGCTGGTGTCGGTGGTGAAGGCCGGGTCGGGTGCGCCATTGGACAGCAGGCGCCACACGGTCATGACGCCGCTGCCGGTCGGAGTGGTGCTTTGTCCAGCCACGACAATTCGCTTCTGGCCGTCCACGGCGATCGCAAAGCCGTACTCACCTTGCGTACCGCCCGCGGATCCGTAGCGGGAGCTGTGACCCGACGCGCCGAAATTCGGATCCAGGATTCCGTCGAAGCTTCCATTGTTCGCGAATCCCCAGACGGTCATGAAGTAGGTTGTGGTCGTCAGGTTCCAGCTATAGCCCGTCACGAACTGTCGGGTGCCGGCGCTGTTCTGCGCCACGGCCGTGCCCCAATCGTAGTTGCCGCCCAGCGTGTTGAACACCGGCGTGTAGTTGTACGCCCAGCCGAAGGTGCGGTTGTCGGACAGCCCGCCGCTGGCGAACACTCCCGGGCTGCCCGCCGTCAGGCGCGCGAGAAACAGTCCCCAATTGCCCAACGGGTCCTGGGTGTGACCGAGGAGGACAATGCGATTCTGGCTGTCGATCACCAGTGAGGAAATCGAATCGCCCGGAGTCGCATAGCCTCCCAAGGACGCGGTCGGCAATGCGCTCGCCGTCCCGTAGGGGCCATAAATCGTCTGGATGGATACGCCATCCCCGTTCGCCCCGAACGTAACGTCGGGCGTGCCGTCGCTGTTGAAGCGCCATACGGTCGCGTAGGCATCATTTCCGGGGTTCGTGCTGTACCCGCCCACGACGATCCGGCCCAACCCGTCCACGGCCACGGCGAGGCCCACCGCGGCATTCCCCCCCAGGGGACTGCTGGCCAGGACGACCCCGGCGCCTCCTCCAAACGCTGGGTCGGTCTGACCGTCACGGGTTCCAGGGGCGTAGCGCCACAGGGCCATGCGGAGCTTGCCGCCGGCGTCGGTTGCATCGCCCACCGCATATTGACGCCCTGAGCTGTCCTGGGCCAATGCGATGGGAGACGTCCCCAAGCCCCCGGCGGAATTGACGCCGCCGGGCGCATCGGGCTCCACGGAGTAGTGGGGCGTCTTGCCGAAGGTCATGTCGGCCAAGCCGGAGGCCGTCCAGCGGCTCGTCACCTGGTACGGGATGCCCGCATAGGCCGCACTGCTCAGCATCACCGGACGGTTCGAACTGTCCGTTATCACGGCAATCCCTTGATCCTGGCTGCTGGAAAAGGGCGAAGAGACCGCGAACGTGGCAACGCCGGTGCCATTGAATGTGACGTCCAGCACTCCGGCCTGAATGCCGGGTGTGGCGCCAGCCTCGGAGGAGGCTAGGCTCTCCCCGTCCGAACCCACTGCCGTCACCACGAAGTAGTAGCTCGTGCCGTCGCGCAGCCCGGTCAAGGTGAACGGGCTCGCGGCGACGGGAATCTGCGTGCCCGTGGTCCCCGCGCCGCTTACCAGGGACGCATACACGTTGTAACCGGTCGCTCCACTGACCAGACTCCAGGCCAGGGTCACCTGCGCATGGCCTGCGCTGGCCGATACGCCGGTGGGAGCCGGCAACGGCGCAGGCGTGGCGCTGACCTCGAGCGAGGGCGGGCTCTCCCCTCCGCTGCCTGCGGCGATTACCACATAGGTGTACGTGGCAAGATTGATCAGGCCGTCGTGGATGAACGGGCTCGTCACGCCCGCGATCCTCGTGCCGCCCGTTCCGGCTCCGCTTGTGGCGGCCCAAACCACATCGTAAGAGGTGGCTCCCGCCACGGGCTTCCAGGAGAGGACCACCTGCATGTTGCTGCCCGTCGCGACCAGGCCGGTCGGCGCGACTAGGCCGGTTGGCGGGGCGAGGGATGCGCCCGGCCCAGCATCTTCGCCGGATACAGGCGCGCTGGGGACTCCTGCGGACTGACTATTGGAAGGGACTTGTGAGCTGCCGTTATTGCAACCGGCAAGCACCAACACGAACAGCCAGGGCAGCACCGACAACCCGTTGCGCATGGAATCTCCCCTCCCCCGGAGTGGAATTCATGCAAGCCATTCGTTTATGCAATAATTCTTCGAGAGGCAGGATCTTAGGGCACTCCGCGGCGGGCGGCAACCGGGAAAAACGCGCCAAGCTGAAAAGTCCTGCCTGGACAGGCCGCGCCGCACGTTTCCCTGAAACGGCCGGTCCGTGGCGACCCGTACCGCTTTGCCCACGACCCTCGATACGACGTGACCCTACGGCCAGAGTACCACCCAGAACAGGATCGCGAAGAAGTGCAGGGCGCTGCCCGTGAGCACGAACAGGTGCCAGATCGCGTGCCCGAATACCAGCTTGTCGTCGCGTACGTAGAAACCGACCCCGGCCGTATAGGCCAGGCCCCCCAGCAACATGAAGAGCAGTCCGGGACCAGGCACGAACTGCATGATGGGGCGGATCGCCACCACGGCGAGCCAGCCCATGCCCAGATAGACGGCCACCGAGAGCAGATCGTAACGCGTCCCGAAGACGCTCTTGAACACCACACCCGCGACCGCCAAGCCCCAGACAATGCCGAACAACGACCAGCCCCACCCGCCCCGCAGCGGACCGAGGGCGAAGGGCGTGTAAGTGCCGGCGATCAAGAGGTAGATCGAGCAGTGGTCGAAGACGTGGAAGACTTGCTTGATCCGCGGCCAGGGGAACGCGTGGTACAGCGTCGTGGCCCCGTATGTGAAGATGAGCATGCTGCCGTACACGCTGCACGCCACCACCAGCCACGCGTTCGCATACAGACTGGCAAAGACCACCAGCACGGCCAGGCCGCCGATGGACAACAGCCAGCCCACGCCGCCGGTGATGCTGTTGGCCAGCTCCGCTGCGATGTCCTTGCGCGTCATGCGCGGAAGACCGGAGACGAACTCCGCGCTGTCTGCTTCAGGCGAGAGCTCGGCGGCTTGGACTTCGGATTCGACGAATTGATCCGACATGGGCGCGACCGCAAACACAACACCGGTTGCCTGGCGGCACGCCGGCAATCAGAGCGCTCTCTGATCCGTTCCAGGCTGGGAACGTGCGTGCCCCACGGCTCAGTCTAGCACGGGTCCGTCCGCGGGAAAGAAGATTTCAACCCAGCGGACGCGGAACGCGAATGGGAGGGATGCGACTACGGCGCACCTACTCGATCACCTTCGGCACTTTGAACTGGTGCTGCTCGATATAGGGGCTGAAGGATTCGGGCTCTATCCCCGCCGTTTCCGGAACGTCGTCGCGCAGGGGAGCGGATTGGTCTTCCGGATCACGGTCCAGCTCGGGAGGAAGATGAACCTGCTGAATTACGGCCACATAGTCGAGAATGGAGGCGAACTGCGCGGCGAACTGCTGCTTCTCCTCCGCAGTGAGGTCGAGCCGCGCCAGGCGGGCGATGTGCTCGATTTGGGCAATAGAGAACTGGCTCACGGCGCATCTCACGGAAGGTCACGGCGAGGAGGAACGAGCCGGAATAGGTGCAGTCACTCCCCCCAGACCCACAGGCTCTGCACCAGCATCAGGACCAACGCCGCCGCGGACAGGACGACCCGCACGGCATGCAGCCGGCCCCAAACCTTGAGCAGTTCCCGCGTGG
>JBGOTW010000159.1:0-10001 GCA_041476685.1 bacterium
CAACAGCCCGAGACGGGGCTCGGCCAGGGGCAGGCTCTTGGCCAGCAAGCGGCGCTGCGGAGTATCGCGTACCGCCGACGGGTCCGCCCAATACGCTGTCCAGTCTTGCTCCTCCCCCGACGCGAGGTAATGCGCCAGCGGATCGAGTCCGCTTTGGACCGCTTCCGGGTAATGCTCCAGGTAGGCTGCCGTATCGAACTGCGGGTGGGGGTTGCGCCCTTCTTTCCAGCCGTGGAGCAGATAATGGACGAGGGGATTGAGTCCCGTCTGGGCCACTTCCGGATTGTGCTTCAGATAGTAGGCGGTATCGAACAGGGGCATTGGGCTGCGCCCCTCCGCCGCGCCGAACCACACATAGTGCCCGAGCGGGTTGACTCGAGCCTCCGCCACATCGGGATAGCGGCGCAGGTAGTAGGCCGAGTCGAAGGCGGGCATGGGGTTGCGGCCCTCCCGTGCGCCCTGGACGATGTATTGCGCCAGCGGATTCAGGCCTGACTCGGCCACGTCCGGGTTCTGCTCCAGGTAATAGGACGTATGGAACAACGGGTGCGGATCGCGCCCCTCCGCCGCACCGTATTCCACGTAGTGCCGCACCGGGTCGACTCCCTGCTCCATCACATCCGGGCTTTTTTGCAGGTAATAGCCAACATCGAACAGGCCGCTGGCGCGGATGATCCGTTCTTCCCGCAGCCGCCGGAGCTGAGCGCGCAACCGGCCGCGCAGCAAGAAATAGACTAGCTTGAGTGGAAGAATAGCCCCGGAGCGGCGCACATGGCCTGCAATGCGTCTGGGCGAAATGAGCGCACGCAGTCCCGCCGGACGGAGCCTGTTGAGCAGGGCGTGAATGACGTGCTGCTTTTCCGCGCTATCCTGGGCGTGCGCGGCAACGAGGGCTTGTTGCTGCGCCAGGGCCAGCTTGATTGCGGCAATCTCTTTCCGCAGCGCGGCAAGCCGTCCATCTTTTTCCGAGACGGCCGCGCGGAAGTCCCCCGCCTGCGCCGACAGCTCGGCGACCAGTGCGCTCTTGTCGGCCAGCTCCCCCTGTCGTGCGAGCGCCAGCTTGTCACTCTCCGCGATCCGCTCGAGTGCGGCGTCCAGGCGCGCCTGTACCCGGTGTTGCCCGGATGTCGCCAACACGGCGTCGCCGAGACGGGCAAAGACCGTCCGCGCCTGCTCGGTCCCGTCCGGGTCCAGGCCGCACAGCGATCGGACGGCGGCGGGGGCGTGAGCGCCCACGGCCAGCACCCCCAAGCCGTGGCTGTGAGTGAACGCGAAGTGCGGGTAGCGCGCGCTCAGTTCCTCCCACAGCCGCCAGACGCCGAAGCCGCGCTCCCGCACGCCGATATCGTGAAACAGCACCACGCCGCATGGACTCAGCTTGGGCAGCCACGACTCGAAGTCGAGTCTGACGGCATCGTACGTATGCAGTCCGTCCAGGTGCAGGAGATCGATCGCCCCGTCAGAAAATCGGGTGAGCGCTTCGTCGAACGTTGACCGGATCAGCCGGGAAAAATGGGCATACTTCTGCTCATTGTGGCGCAACACCGCGGCATGCACTTCGCTCCCGTACGTGCCCGCGTGCTCGTCGCCCAGCCACGAATCGACGGCGTAGCAGACCGTCGCCGACGAGAGCCGCTCCACGGCCTGGCAGAATGCAAAGTACGAATCCCCCTTGTGCGTGCCCAGCTCGACAAAGACCCGCGGCTGGAGGGCTTCCATGCACCAGAAGGCGAACGGGATGTGACCGTGCCAGGCCGTCACGTCGCTAAGGTGTTCCGGGGCCATGAAAAGCGTCGGATGGACGAGATGCAAGCGCTGCAGCGACGCGCTCGGATCCGTTCGTTTGGCGGCGCTGCCCATGACGCGACCTGAAGGGGGAATGCCCGCGCTGCCGACGAGAATCGGCGACGGGAATCACAATCATGCCGCCTGCGACGGCAAGGTCAAGCTGTTTTTCGGCCCGCAAATGTTGCGCGCGCTCAGAACCGGGATCGCGCAGGGCTGCTGCAATCTGAAGGCTGGCTGCGACATCCACCGAGCCGACGGCATGTTCCGGTTCGGATCGTCGCCTCTTGCGCATATCGCTCGCCCGCGCAGGCCAGCGGCTAGGTATGCTTGAGCAGGTAGAACTCCGGAAATGGATACTCCAGGTCGTGGGGGCGATGGGCAAACTCGAAGGTGATGCCCAAAATCCGGATGGGGTTGCTGAACTTGCGAACGAAGGTGAAGCGCCCGGAATGCACCAGTTCCTGGATCTTGGACTCGGTTCGACCCTGGTCGCCTTCCTCCATGACCGACAGGATCAGATAATCGAGCCGCACGGGATCCTGGCCGTCGATCATCCGCTGCAAGCGTCCCGCATCCGAGACGTACTCGAGCCTCCGGCTCTTGACCAATTCGAGCGCCGGTTGCACCAGAAAATACCCATGCCCGCGGTCCCAATAGCCGACGACGGGCTGGCTTTCGGGAACCTCATCCGAGAAGAACCGATACAACTGGAGTCGCGCATCATCGCGGCTCATGGCATTGACGTAGCCGAAGTCGTAAAGGAGCGTGGCGCCGGCGATGGCCGCAAGCGCGAGCGCCATGGCACCCCGAATCATCCGGCGCGACTGCAGCCATTGCCAGACATCCCCAAAGGCGATTCCGGCGAATATGGCGAAACCCGGGAACAGGCTCATTGCGACGCGAACGAACTCCGGCTGCACGCCCAAGTACCCTTTCCCCATCAGGTACAGAGAGACGAATGAGAAGGCCAGCAGCGGCAGAGTGTAGGGGTATCTTCTCCGGCACAGGAGCGCATAGATCACCGCCCCATACAACACGATCCACAGAGCGGGGAGCGTGCCATAGGGTATCAAGTACTTGATGTAGACCCACAGCCGCGACAGATCGAACAGGGAGGTCCAGCTGAACTCGCTGTACGCGACATATTGCCCCAGCCTGGCCAGGCTCGCGCGGGCGGTATCGAAGCGGAGAAACAGGAACGGGTCGCCGAGCAGAAACCCGAGAAAGAAGGCAGCTCCGAGCCAGCGGAGCGGCGCCTGAGTGAATCCTTCCCAAATGCCCTTGATCCCCCGTCGCAGGCCCCGCTCGACGATCAGCTTCTTGTATACAAGCAGCGCAATGGGGACCCCCAACACTAGCCCGGCGGGATATCGGGTCGCTGCTGCGAAGCCGGAAACCATGCCAACGGCGATCAGCTGGCGTTTGTCTTCCCGCTCCACCAGGAACATGGAAAGGTACGCGGACAGCACAATGAAGAAGTTCGCTACCACATGGGAACGTATGTAATGGGAGTAGACGATCTCGAAGGGAAAGATGGCGAATATGAACGCCCCGAACAAGGCGCCCCGCCTGTCCCTGGTGATCTTGAGTACCGTTAGATAAACCAGGACGATCGAACCCAGGTCGAACAGCACCACAACGACCCTGGACAGATAGAGGATCCGCTGGTAGTCCCTGCCAAAATCGGAGATCTCGCTGGGCATGTGCGAAACCACGCCCAGCAGCCTCGCCGCGAGTGCAGCCCCAGTCCACACGTAGAAGGCCAGGGTGCCCTCGCTGTGGGCGCTCCGTGGATTGAGTTGCCCGGTCGATAGGGAGATCTGCTTGAGGACGTCCATGGCCCACGTCTCGTCCGGATGGAAAGGGACATGGGGCAGGGCTTCGGTAGGAATGCCCCAATGCAGTCCGGTGAATCTCAGCACCGCGCCGAGAACCAGAACGACTCCCAGCGTCGCGGAAACGGGGGAAAGGAGATTCGCACGCGTCATCAGCACTGCCGTGAATCGGTCGGCGGCAGTCGTGAATGCGCGCCGCTTGTTGGCGGGGACCGCGTGGGCCGGTGTTAAAGCCGCGCGGTCGGGCTACCGGCGGATCGTGCTGCGGTTGGGCGGCTGAAGTTCAGGCGCCGTTCCACCGCTATCCCCTAACATGGCCACCGATCCTCTTTCAAGGTTGCACCGGGTTTTCGACGTCCCCCGCCGCCGGATTTCGGCCGCTCCCAGACAGATGATTCGGGCCGGTCGCGCGGCCCAGGCGAGATACGGCGGACGGAGGTCGCTCGCAGCGAGCGCTGCCGGGTGTGCAAGGGCGACCCAACCCTGAGCAAACCGCATTGCGTCAATGGCAACTGAAAACGCGACAACGCCCGTGATACATTGTTAAATGGATTGGACTCGGGCAACATTGCACGCAGGGTCGGAGCGAAGGGACAGACGGCCCCTGGAGCGACTGCCGTCCAACTGAAGCTGTTGTCTGGTCAATCGAGCAGTCATGCAGAATGTCGCACTGATCACCGGCATTACCGGACAGGATGGAGCTTACCTGGCCGAATTTCTGCTGGGTAAACAATATACGGTTCATGGCATCAAGAGACGCAGCTCCCAGTTCAATACCAACCGGATCGATCACCTTTACCAGGATCCTCACGAGACCGATCGCCGCCTAGTCCTTCACTACGGCGACATGACCGATTCCACCAGCCTGGTCCAGATCATTCAGAAGGTCCAGCCTGACGAAATCTACAATCTGGCGGCCCAGAGCCACGTGGCCGTGTCCTTCGAGGAACCGGAATACACGGCCAACTGTGACGCGTTGGGTCCCTTGCGGATCCTCGAGGCCGTCCGGATTCTGGGTTTGGAGAAGAAGTGTCGCTTCTACCAGGCGTCCTCGTCCGAATTGTACGGCATGATCAAGGAAACGCCGCAGCGCGAGACGACGCCCTTCTACCCACGCTCGCCCTACGCCGTGGCGAAGTTGTACGCGTATTGGATCACCGTGAATTACAGGGAAGCCTACGGGATTCACGCCAGCAACGGGATTCTTTTTAATCACGAATCACCGGTGCGGGGGGAGACGTTCGTCTCGCGGAAGATCTCGCGCGCCCTGACACGGATCAAGGTCGGTCTGACAAAGGAACTCTACCTGGGAAACTTGGCGGCCAAGCGGGACTGGGGACACGCAAGGGACTTTGTCGAAGCCCAGTGGCTCATGCTCCAGCAAGACAAACCGGACGACTATGTCATCGCAACGGGCGAGCAGCACAGCGTCCGCGAATTCGTCACCATGGCAGCGGCTGAGCTTGGAATGACCCTGCGGTGGCAGGGCAAGGGGCTTGAAGAGCGGGGAATTGACGAATCGGGACGCTGCATCGTTTCAGTCGATCCTCGCTACTTTCGCCCCACGGAAGTGGAATCTCTCCTTGGGGATGCCAGCAAGGCTCGGAAAATACTGGGCTGGTCTCCGCGAGTGAGCTTCAAGAATCTCGTCAGCGAAATGGTTCGGGAAGACCTCACTGCCGCGGAGCGCGATCTGTTGAACACTCGACATGGATACTCCACATTCCGCTACCATGAGTGAATTCACCGGTCAGCGTGGCACATGTGGAAAGGCGCCGGGGATAGATGGAGCCTGACAGCAGAATCTTTGTCGCCGGGCATGCGGGTCTGGTCGGATCGGCGCTCCGGAGACGACTGGAGGCCCGCGGATACTCCCGGCTCATCCTCCGCACGCGGGCGGAACTGGACCTGACCGACCGGAAGTCCGTGCATGGATTCTTCGAAGAGCAGCGTCCCGACTATGTCTTCCTGGCCGCGGCAAAAGTCGGAGGCATCCTCGCGAACAATACCTATCCGGCTGTATTCATCCACGACAACCTGGAAATCCAGACCAATATCATCCATGAATGCTGGCGTTCCGGCGTGAAGCGGTTGCTGTTCATGGGCTCTTCCTGCATCTACCCCCGCGATTGCCCCCAGCCCATGAAGGAAGAACACCTGCTCACAGGCCCGTTGGAGCCCACGAATCGGCCGTACGCTCTTGCAAAAATCGCGGGGGTCGAGATGTGTTGGGCGTACAATCGGCAATATGGGACGAATTACCTGGCGACCATGCCGACAAACCTCTACGGCCCGGGAGACAACTACGACCTCCAGGACTCGCACGTCTTGCCGGCCCTGATTCGCAAGATGGACGATGCCGTGCGTGAACGGTCGGAACAGGCCGTTGTCTGGGGAACGGGTAGGGTGCGCAGGGAATTCTTGTACAGCGACGATCTGGCCGAGGCCTGCTTGATGTTGATGAACCTGCCTGATGCCGACTTTGCCGGGCTGACGACCGCGCGAGAATTGCCGCCGATGATCAACATCGGATGCGGCGAGGACTTGACGGTCAGGGAGCTCGCGGAAACGGTGGCCAGAGTGGTCGGATTTCGCGGCCGACTCGCGTTCGACAGCAGCAAGCCGGACGGCGTGGCCCGCAAGCTTCTCGACACGAGCCGCATCAATGCATTGGGATGGCGTCCGACCGTTGCGTTGGCGGAAGGGATCGACCGCGCCTACCGGGACTTCTCGACGCGAAAACACGCCTCGTCAAAGTAACCTGCCGGAACGATTCGCCCTCAGTCATACCGTTCGCACGGATTCTTGCCGCCCTGAGCTTCGTCCGACACTATGGATGCCATCTCCGACCCTGCCCAACGCTTCCGCACCCAGCGCATCGAGCACTGGAACCGGCTGGCGAGCGACCAATCCCGATCCGATTGGAGCGGCTACTACCATCGCCGTTTGGCGGACGTGTATCGAGCCCTCATTCTGCCGGGCCAACGCGTTCTCGAAATCGGCTGCGGGCAGGGTGACTTGCTGGCGGCCCTCAGCCCGGCCGATGGAGTGGGATTGGATTTCTCCCCTGAAATGATTTTGCGCGCCAGGAGAAGGCATCCCGATCTCCAGTTCATCGTTGCCGACGCCCATGATCTGGCGCTGGCTGACAAGACTTTTGACTATATTATTCTCTCCGACGTCATCAACGACCTGTGGGATGTCCAGCAGGTGATCGAGCGGGTTGCGGCACACTGCGGTCCGACCACCCGGGTTGTGCTGAACTTTTTCAGCCACCTCTGGGAGCCGCCGCTTCGGCTCATGCGCGCCCTGGGACTGGCTCGCCCGGTTCAGCAGCAGAATTGGCTGACCCGGGAGGACGTGACGAGCCTGCTCGAGCTGGCCGGATTCAGCCTGGTGCGAAGCTCCGTGGAATTCCTTTGGCCGATTGGCACCCCCGGCCTTGCTCCGCTACTCAATCGGATTGCCGTCAAGGTTTGGCCGTTCCGCGTGTTCGCGCTGTCTCATGTCCTCGTGGCACGCCTCGCCAACCGTCCGCGCGAGCTCGCACAAGACCCGCTCGTTACGGTGGTGGTTCCAGCCCGCAACGAGGCGGGAAATGTCGAACAGGTATTTTCCCGTGTTCCCGAGATGGGAGCGGGTACGGAGCTCATTTTTGTGGAGGGGCATTCGACCGATGACACGTACCGCGCTGTCGAGGCGGCCATGCGAAAGTTTCCTCAGGTGCGCAGCCGGCTGTTGCGGCAGGAGGGCAAAGGCAAGGGCGATGCGGTGCGCCTGGGATTTGCTCACGCGCGCGGCCAGGTGCTGATGATCCTGGATGCGGATCTCACCGTGCCTCCGGAATCGCTGCCGAAGTTCTATCGCGCCCTCCGCTTAGGGCGTGGGGATTTTATCAATGGCGTCAGGCTGGTCTACCCAATGGAAGCCGAAGCCATGCGCTTCTTCAACCTGGTCGGAAACAAGTTCTTCAGCCTCGCTTTCTCGTGGCTGCTCGGACAGCCCATCAAGGACACGCTTTGCGGCACGAAAGTGCTGTGGAAAAGCGACTACGAGACCATCGCGGCGAACCGGAGTTACTTCGGCGAATTCGATCCTTTCGGCGACTATGACTTGCTGTTCGGTGCGGTGCGCCTGAACCTCAAGATCATCGACCTCCCGGTGCGGTACCAGGCGCGCACGTATGGCGAGACTAATATCCAGCGCTGGCGCCATGGCGCGTTGTTGCTTCGGATGGTGATGTTTGCCGCGCGCAAGATCAAATTCGTGTGAACCGGCCTGGCAGCCGCCCCGCCCTGGCAGATGGGGCTTCGCATTGGCAAATCGGGAGCCGTGATCTCAGCCCTCAAGAACCTGCTGGCACATCCGCTTACCCGCGGCATGGACATCAACGATCCATGCACCACAGAATTGCGGCGCGAAATCCTGCAGCAAAAGCCGTTTCTCAGCAAGATCTACGAGGAATGGTATCGCATCATCGCCGCGGCGATCCCGGCGGGTTCTGGGCGGGTGCTCGAACTAGGTTCAGGCGCGGGGTTCATGCGCGAGCGGATCCCCGATGTGATCGGTTCCGAGGTGTTCTTCTGCTCGCACGTGGATCTGGTGCTGGACGCGAGACAACTGCCATTTCAGGACGCCAGCTTGCGCGCAATCGTCATGACCGACGTGCTGCATCACATCCCGGACGTGGCCCAGTTCCTCCGCGAAGCGCTCCGGTGCCTATGCCCGATGGGCCGCATCGTCATGGTCGAACCATGGGTTACGCCGTGGTCGTCGTTGATCTATCGCAAATTTCATCACGAGCCGTTTGCTCCGGAAGCGCCCGAGTGGAATTTTCCTGAAACTGGCCCTTTGTCGGGCGCCAATGGCGCACTGCCCTGGATGGTTTTTGGCCGGGATCGTGAGCGGTTCCAGCGGGAATTTTCCGAATTTCTTATAGAAGATATCCAGCCGTTGATGCCCTTCTCCTATCTGCTTTCTGGGGGCGTCTCCATGCGTTCCATTGTCCCCGGATGGATGTGGCACTTGGTTCGGGTAATGGAGAAGTGGGCGGATTGGTGCACCGGAGGCATGGACATGTTCGCGGCGATCGTGATCACCCGTCGCTGAATCCGTAGCCCCCGCGCATTTGTGTTTGGTGCCTTGGGACGCCAGTTTCCAACCTGCCCGTAGTCTCATATTCGGCCATCAGGATCTGCCATGCTCACGGTGAGTTCGGCACTGGTACGGATCTACGGAGCGCTCAACTCCTTGGGGGTGCTGGCCAACCCTATTGCCAGACGCGCGTTTCATGCGCTGTATTTCTTGTACAAGCGGCACCTGGAAGACCCGTTCGCACACCTCGTGGAGCGGCAGCCGGGTCTGTTCGAAGGAGGAAACATCATCGATGTTGGCGCCAACATCGGTTACACGGCTGTTCTGTTTGCCAAGGCCCTTTCCCCGCAGCGCAAGGTCTACGCACTCGAACCGGAAGTCGAGAATTTCCGGGCCCTAAAAGAGATCGTAAGCCGCAAGCGGCTTGGCCGCCTCATTGAGCCCATGCATGCCGCCGTCGGCGATACGATCGGCACGATCTCGCTTTGGCACAACGTCCATCACCATGCCGATCACCGAATTGTCACCAGCCGATTTGCCGGAACGCTTTCGGGGCATGATCGGGTCGTCGAAGTCCCCTGCAACACCATCGACAATCTCGTCCAGACAGGCGTGATCCCCAGCCCCATCGCGTTCGTGAAGATCGACGTGCAGGGATACGAGCTACCCGTCTGCCGCGGCATGTCGAAGACTCTGGAAGCCAATCCGACGATTGTGGTCGCGCTGGAATATGCGCCAGACTCCATGCGGGAACTCGGCTTCGACGGGCTCGAGTTGCTGAGATTCTTCGAGGAACGATCCTACACGATGCACTTGATCGGCAGAGATGGCCGTTTACATGCGAGTAAACCCGAAGATCTCAGTTTCACGGAGCTGGGCAAGAATTACACGGACCTGCTGTTCGCGAAACGCTCCCTTGCTTCGTGACCCGCACCCCTTTATTGCTCCCTTTCGCAAGTTGGTCCTGACGCGGGTGACCTGCCCTCTTTGAGCCGTTCCGGTCCGGAAGCGAGGTGTCCGGATTGGATCCTCAACGGCGGGAAGACACCGCAAGCGCCAGGCACATGGCCCAGCGGATCATCGGCATGCCGCGGCGCGCTCTCCGCAGGCCAATTCGGTGCAGGGGCCGATTGGGGCGAGGCAGATTGTGTTCGTGTCCCGCAACAGGCTACATTCCCCCCGTTCCGCGCCCAAGCCCCAGCGCAGAGAATCCGGGCGCCCCGGCCATCCGCCGGGGATACCTGGATCCTGCGGAATCGAATCCGACGGCCTCCTGTGAAGCAC
>JBGOTW010000160.1:0-9880 GCA_041476685.1 bacterium
GGCGTCCTGGAATCAGTTGGCTGCCACCCGCTCGTCGTGGGTGGTGTCGCCAACGCATACCGCAGGGGGGACGGGGAAGATGGTGCCCAGGCTCGGGGCGAGCGGGACTCCCGCGCGGGGTCTGGGGGTGCCTCTTCAATCCGCCGGGGATTGCGCAGCTTCGTCCCGCTCCCGCTGCTTGCTTGGGCAGTGCACGGAGCCGTAGGAACAGAACACGCAGCAGTCGCCGGATCGCGGAGTCAGGGTCGAATAGCAAGCCTTGCATTCGGTGAAGACCACTCACACGTCCGGCGGCATCCGTTCCGTTTGCTGGTGCCCGCACGCGGGACAGGTGAGCGTGGAGTCCCACTGGATCGGCATGGGCGCTTTCTCGGGCTGAGGGCGTCAGCGGCCATCCGCTGCACAGGGCGCGCGCGGGCGGCAGTAAGGGGTCCGGCTACTTGTCCAGCCACACCTCCTGCATGCGGCCGTAGTTGTAGATATTGTGGTGCGGCAGCAGGTTTTTCACGTAGGGCCAGTGCATGAAGTGATCCACCCGGTGCATCAGCATCGGCCGCGCCGACTCCAGCTGCAGGTGCCGGTCAATCTCCCGCACCAGGTCCAACCGTTTGGCGCGGTCCAGCTCCCTGGATTGGCGTTCGATCAGTTCGTCCACCGCCGGATTGCAGTAGCCGGTGTAATTGCGCGGCGAGCCGCACACGTAGCCTTCGTAGAAGCTGGCGTCGGGATCGTCCACGGCCACGCCGGTCAGGTTGCTGCCGATCTGGTAGTCGCGGCGCATCAGCTTGGGGATCCATGTGGCGGATTCGGTCTGCTCCAGCGTGGCCTCGATCCCCACTTGGCGCAACTGGTCCATGACCCAGACCGCCATGTCCACGTAGTTCTCCACCGCGCGCGTGCCCATCGTGACCCGCAGCGGATTCCCGGGCCCGTAGCCCGCCTCGGCCAGGAGCTTCCTCGCCTGCGCCTTGTTGCCGGCACCGTCGCCATAGCCCGGCAGCCTGGCCAGCTCGTCCGCAGCCAGCCCCCACTGGCCATAGGGCGCGGGCGTGTTGGCCCCGCCCAGGATGCCGGCCCCGCGGTGCACGCTCTGCACCAGGCTGGGCCGGTCCAGCGCCAGGCTCACGGCCAGCGCGATCTTGGGGTTGTCGAACGGCGGCTTGGTGCGGTTGACGAGCACGTTCTCGGACACGCCGGTGGCCACCTCGTACACGACCATGCTCGGCACGGCCGCCAGCACGTCTTCCCGCACGCCTGCCGAGCCGTCATTGGGGAACGTGACGTCCACCTGGCCCGCCATCAGCGCGGCCATGCGGGCCGCCCGCACCCGGATCATCGCATACGTGATCCCGTCCAGATAGGGACGGCCCTTGACGAAATAGTCGGGATTCTTCTCCAACACCAGCCGCTCGTCCGGCGTGTATTCCTTGAGCCGGAAAGGCCCGGTCCCCACGGCGCGGGTGCGCAGCACCTGCGGATCCACATGCGCCGGGTAGATGGCCGCCCAGGAGCTGGCGAGGAAGGCCAGCAGGGCCGGCTGCGGCCGGCTGAGCACAACGGAGACCTCGTAGTCGCCGCTGGTGACGACGTCCCTGACGTTGACCCACCACACCTTGCGGGGATTGAGCTTCAGGCGCAGCTCCGAGACACCCCGCGCCAGATTCAGCGTGTGCTTCACGTCCGCAGCGCTGAAGGGCTTGCCGTCGTGCCAGCGGACGCCGCGGCGCAGCTTGAAGGTCAGCCGCTTGCCTGCGTCGCTCCAGGCCCAGCTCTCCGCCAGCTCGCCGATGAGGTGCGCGCTATCCTCCAGCTGCCGGAACGGGTCGTAGAGCACGAGGTTGCTGTAGAGCGGCTGGACCAGCCACGCCACGGAGATGGTCACTTCCTCGTGCGGGGAGAGGCTGGGCGGGTTCTCCCGCGTCACCGCGTGCAAGACGCCGCCGTACTTGCCGCTGGGAAAAGGCGCCGGCGTCGGCCCGCCGGCTTCCCCGGCGGCGCGTGCGGGCGGCCCCTGCTGCGCCCATGCCGGGGCCAGGATCAGAAAGGAGACTGCGGCCAGCGACAGCGCGCAGCGCAGGGCTGCGGACGAAATGATCCGTGTCTTCATCACACTTCTCCCCCCGTCGAAGTGAGCGACGAAACCGGAACGGCACGATTCGGACCGGAACCAGGCGCGACCCCTACCGGCGGACGGTACCGGCGGACAGAACAGGCTAACGGTGCCACTAGAAGACGCAGGCAACCCACGCCATCGGTCAGGGCGGCCGTCCCGCCGCCGCTTGACGAGTCGGGTCAGCGGTTCGCTTGACCTGACAGGCGCTGGATGAACCTTCGCTGGCGATGATTCCGATTCCCCCACGCCGTTCCTATCACGCGCCGCAAGGCGAAATCCATTGCGCCCCGCTCGACCTTGCCGCCGCAACGGGCCGTTGCGGCAAGACTTATGGATCGTGGCCCGGCCTGCCGCTCGCCCCTGATTCGCCGCCCACGCCTTGCCGCCCTCGTCTTGTAAACCGTCCCGGCCCAATGCTACCCCTACGGTTCCGCCTCGTGTCACACGGCATGGGGACAGTCGCGTGAGCGCAGGGGGGCGTTCGTGAAATACGTCATCATTCAGGGCGATGGGATGGGCGATCTGCTCCGGCGCCCCACGCCGGGTCCGAGCGCCCTGGAAGCCGCCCGCACCCCGAACTTCGACCGCGTCGCCGGGGCGGGCGAGTTCGGCCTGATCCACACCATCCCCGAGGGCCTGCCGCCGGGCTCGGACGTGGGCAATCTCGCCCTGTTCGGCTACGACCCGCGCGCGACCTATACCGGCCGCTCGCCGCTGGAGGCGGCGGCGATGGGCGTCACGCTCGGGCCGAACGACGTGGCGTTCCGCATGAACCTGGTGTGCCTGTCCGGCGCGGAGGGGCAGGAGGTGATGGCGGACTTCGCGGGCGGGCACATTGACTCCGCCGCGGCCGCGCAGCTGGTCGCCGCCATGAACGAGGCGTGCGGGGACGAGACGTTCCAGTTCTATCCCGGCGTGAGCTACCGGCACCTGCTGGTGTGGCGGGGCGGGCTGAGGGGGATGCGGTGCACGCAGCCGCACGACATCAGCGACAAGCCCATCGCGGGCTATTGGCCCAAGGGCGAGGGCGCGGAGGAGCTGACGCGCATCATGCGCGCGTCGCGGGAGGTGATGGCGCGGCACCCGCTCAACCGGGAGCGCGCCGCGCACGGCCATCCGCCGATCAGCCAGGTCTGGCTCTGGGGCCAGGGCACGGCGCCGTCCCTGCCCAGATTCAAGTCGCGCTACGGGCTGAACGGCTCGTGCATCACCGAGGTGGACCTGGTGCGCGGCGTCGCCATCTACGCGGGCTTCAAGCTCGTCGAGGTGCCGGGCGCGACGGGCTACCTGGACACCGACTATGCGGCCATGGGCGCCTACGGCGTGCGCGAGCTGGCGCACTGCGACCTGCTGTTTCTGCACATCGAGGCGCCGGACGAGGCGGGCCACCAGGGCAGCCAGGCCGAGAAGGTCAAGGCGATCGAGCAGGTGGACGAGAAGATCGTCGGCCCTCTCCTCAAGGGCCTGACCAGCAGCGGCCCGTTCAAGATCCTCATCACCTCCGATCATGCCACGCCCGTGTCGCTGAAGACCCATAGCCGGGACCCCGTCCCGTTTGCCCTCGCCTCCGGCGAGCAGCTGCGCGGCAGCGAGCGGCGCGTCAAGTTCGGCGAAAGCGAGGCGGCCAAGACCGGCGTCGTCATCGCCGAGGGCTTCTCCATCGTGCGGCGCATGCTGGACGGGTGCTGACGCGAGAGCGGGCGGCGCGGACCCCGGCTCTGGCTTGACAAGCCCCGGCGATTCCTCAATACCGATCCCGCGCAACCCGATTCGGCATCCGGCACGCGGTTTGGCGCAGCATTCGGAACGGAGTTCGGCACGAAGTTCAGCACAGCGTTCAGCAGGGAGGCAGGCGAATCATCCATGGGCGGACTGGCACTGGTGTTTCCCGGGCAGGGCTCGCAACAAGTGGGCATGGGCAAGGCCTTCGCCGCGGCCCACGCGGAGGCGCGGCAGGTGTTCCAGGAGGCGAACGACGCCCTGGGCTTCGACCTGAAGAAGCTCTGCCTGGAGGGGCCGGAGGACGAGCTGACCCTCACCTTCAACGCCCAGGCCGCGATCCTCACCGTCTCGACGCTTGCGCACCGCGTGCTTCAGGCGCGCGCGCCCCTGGCGCCGGTGAGCCTGGCGGGCCACAGCCTGGGCGAGTACTCGGCCCTGGTGGCGGCGGGCGTGCTGAGCTTCCGCGACGCGGTGCAGGCGGTGTACCAGCGCGGCAAGTTCATGCAGGAAGCGACTCCGGTCGGCGTGGGCGCGATGGCCGCGATCCTCGGCACGGCGCCGGAGGAGCTGGAGCGGCTGTGCCGGGAGGAGGCCAAGGGCGAGATCGTCTCCCCCGCGAATTTCAACGCCCCGGGGCAGATCGCGATCTCGGGCCACGCGGAGGCGGTCAAGCGCGTGCTGGCGCGCTGCAAGGGCAAGCTGCTGGTCGTGAGCGCGCCCTTCCACTGCGCCCTGATGCGGCCCGCCGCCGAGCGCATGCGCGCCGTCCTGGCGGGCCTCCGCTTCTCCGATGCGGCCGTGCCGGTGGTGGCGAACGTGAACAACGCCTTCGTCACGCGCGCGGCGGAATTTGCGCCCTTGCTCGTGCAGCAGGTGACGGACCCGGTGCGCTGGGACACCGGCTGCCAGGCCATGATCCGCGCGGGGGCGACCCGCTTCATCGAGGTGGGCCACGGCAAGGTGCTGGCCGGCCTGATGCGGCGCATTGACAAGACCGTGCCCATCGCGGGCGTGCAGGACGAGGAGTCGCTCCAGGCGGCGCTGGTCGAGCTGGGCGCCTGAGGCGTGGGACGTCCGGGTGCGCGAGACGTCCGGGTGCGCGAGACGTCCGGGTGCGCCAGGCGTCCGGGTGCGCCAGGCGTCCGGGTGCGCGGAGCTTGAGCGCCCACACCGCACGGAGTAACCGTGCAGTGGACCCCCGAGCGGGGACCCGCGCGGTTGAACCGCACCGAGGACCGGCACGGGGCACCCGCACACAGGACCGGCAGGGGCACCCGGCCGGATTCCGCGCTGGCCGAGCCCACGGTCTTGCCGTCCCCGTCCAATCGCCATCCATCGGGAGTGAACCGTTGAGCTTCTCGGGCAAGGTCGCCATCGTCACGGGCGCCGGACGCGGCATCGGCAAGGCCATCGCGCTGGACCTGGCCGCGGCCGGCTGCGACATCGTGTTCACCAACCGCACCAAGGCCTTGGCCGACGAGACCCAGGCCGCCATCGAGGCGCTCGGGCGCAAGTGCCTGGCGGCGCAGGCGGACGTGTCCGACGCGGCGGCGGTGGACGCGCTGGTCAAGGAGGCGCTGGAGCGCTTCGGGCGCATCGACATCCTCGTCAACAACGCGGGCGTCACGAAGGACGGGCTGCTGCTGCGCATGACGCCCGAGGACTGGCGCGCCGTGATGGCGGTCAATCTCGACGGCATGTTCTACATGACCCGCGCGGTCATCCGCACGATGGTGCGCCAGCGCTCCGGGCGGATCGTCAATCTCTCCTCGGTGGTGGGCTTCACCGGCAATCCGGGCCAGGTCAACTACGCCAGCAGCAAGGCCGCGATCGTGGGCTTCACCAAATCCGTGGCGCGGGAGCTGGGCTCCCGCAACATCACCTGCAACGCCGTGGCCCCCGGGTTCATCGAGACGGACATGACCGGAAAGCTCGACGAGGCCCGGCAGAAGGCGATCCTGGATCAGGTGCCCCTGGGGCGGATGGGCTCGGTCGAGGACATCGCCAAGGCCGTGCGCTTCCTGGCGAGCGAGGATGCCTCCTACATCACCGGGACGGTGCTCCACGTCAACGGAGGCATGTATTGACCGGAACGCCTGCTGGAGCGGGGCCTTGCGGCTGCGGCTATTGACTTTCGGGAGGGCTTTTGGCTAGCTGGCCTCCAACGTGCGACTTCGCTTCCCCTTACGGGGCCGTTCTTCCCCTTTGAGGGGCGGTTCTACCCCTTTGAGGGGTATAGGGGCTTCCCCAGTACGGGGATCAGGCTTAGCATGCGCCCTGACGGGGCTTGGCCGGGCCCGGGGCGTCGAGCCTACGATTCTGCCAAAGGAGACAGGGAATGGACGTACCTTCCAAGGTCAAACAGATCATTGCCGAGCAGCTTGGTGTCGAAGAGGCCGAGATCAAGCCGGAGTCCCATTTCGTGGACGACCTGGGGGCGGATTCCCTGGACACCGTGGAGCTGGTGATGGCGTTCGAGGAAGAGTTCGGAATCGAAATTCCGGACGAGGAAGCCGAAAAGATCACGACGGTGCAGTCCGCCATCGACTATATCGTGGAGAACCGCTAACGGCCTCGGCCGCCCCGGCCCCTGTCCAATCCCAGCGCCATTCCGTACCAGCAACTTGATTGCGCCATACCATCACCGAGAATTCGCCGTCCGCTCCCGCGCGGGAGCAGGAGGGTAGCGGCGCGCCGCCGGAGCGCAGGACGTCCCGATCCGAGGATTGACCATGAAGCGGAGAATCGTGATCACCGGGCTGGGCTGCGTCTCCCCGTTGGGAAACGACGTCGCCACCACCTGGGACGGACTGGTGCACGGCCGCTCCGCCGTGGAGCGGATCACCAAGTTCGATCCCGCCGCTTTCCGGACGCAGATCGCCGCGGAGGTAAAGAGCTTCGACCCCTCCGGCGTGATCGAGGAGTCCGAGCTGAAGAAGATGGACATCTTCATCCAGTACGCCCTCGTCGCCGCGTCCCAGGCGCTGAAGGAGTCCGGCCTGGACCTGAGCCGGGAGGAGCTGCAGGAGCAGACGGGGGTGTCGGTCGGCATCGGGCTGGGGGGCCTGACCTCGATCGAGAAATACCACACGGTGTACCTGGAAAAGGGGCCGCGGCGGATCAGCCCGTTCTTCATCCCGATGGTCATCAGCAACATGGCCTCCGGCTACATCTCGATCTACTTCCAGTGCAAGAACTACAACGCGTCCACCGTGTCGGCCTGCTCGACCTCGAACCATTCGATCGGCGACGCCGCCCGCATCATCGAGCGCGGCGACGCCCTGGCGATGGTGGCCGGCGGCTCCGAGGCGGTCATCACGCCCCTGGGCATCGGCGGCTTCGCGGCCATGCACGCCATGTCCACCCGCAACGACGACCCCGCGCGCGCCTCGCGCCCCTACGACGCGGAGCGCGACGGCTTCGTGATGGGGGAAGGCGCCGGGATCCTGATCCTGGAGGAGTACGAGCACGCCAAGGCGCGCGGGGCGAAGATCTACTGCGAGCTGGCCGGGTACGGCTTCAGCTCCGACGCCGGCCACATCACCGCGCCCAACGTGGACGGCCCGACCCGCGGGATCAAGATGGCGGTCAAGGATGCCGGGATCAATCCGGAGGAGATCGACTACATCAACACCCACGGCACCTCGACCCCCGCGGGCGACGTCAACGAGATCAACGCGGTGAAGAAGGCGCTGGGCCACGCCGCCTACAAGATCTCGCTCAGCTCCAGCAAGTCCATGGTGGGACACCTGCTCGGCGCGGCGGGCGCGGTCGAGGCGATCGCCACCATCAAGGCCATGGAGCACGGCATTGTCCCGCCGACGATCAATATCGAAAAGCTCGACCCGGAATGCGACCTGGATGTGACGCCGAACCAGGCGAAGGAGCGCAAGGTGCGGGTGGCCATGTCCAACTCCTTCGGCTTCGGCGGCACGAACGCCATGCTGGTGTTCAAGGCGCTCTAGCAGGGACGCACAGCACGATTCCGTTGCGCAATGCGAGGCGGCGTGCCACAAAAAAGGAGAGCGGAGCGCCCCTGGCCGTGCGCCGCACGGTTGGCCGGCCGAGTTTCCGCGGCCGGCCGGGCTTCCGCCGCAAGGGCCGCCGGATTTCCGGCGCACCCCACCCACGGCCGGGCGCCGGCATGCGGGTACCGGATGCCCCGGAAGCGGGCGTGCCGGCAGGCCCGTCCGCCGGGCCCGCGAGCAGGCGCCAGCGGCGCAGAGCAACCTCGACCATGATTCCAGCCGGTCTCAAGTACACGCGCGAGCACGTCTGGGTGCGGGTGGAGAAGAATGCCGTCACCCTCGGCATCACCGACCACGCCCAGGAGCAGCTCGGCGACGTCCTGTTCGTGGACCTGCCCGACCTGGAACGCAAGGTGAAGGCCGGAGAGGGCATCGTCATCCTCGAGACCGTCGGCAATACCACCGGCGTGAACTGCCCCGTCACCGGCACGGTGACCGCGGTCAACGAGGAGCTCGTGCAGCATCCCGAGAAAGTCAACGAATCACCGTACGAAGAGGGGTGGATCCTGAAACTGAAGGTGGGCAACCCGGATCTGTCGAAGCTGCTCGACGCCGCGGGCTACGAATCCTTCGTCACCAAGAAGCCCTGACCTGCGCCGCGGCCGGGGGAGCCGAGCACCGCTGAAGCGCCGCACCGTTGGAGCACTGCACGTCTGGAACACTGCACCGCCGGCGCGATGCGCAGCGGGGCCCATCGCATCCTGTCACGCAGGGAAGTTCCGCGAAGGGGAGGGTGGGCCGGTGCGGCAAACGATGGAGCGGATTCCCGCTCCGCACCGCATCGCCAAGGAGCCGGGCATGACGTTGCTGCAGAAGATCGTCCTGGGCGCCCGCGTCGTGCTGGGCCTGAACTTCTTCGTGTCGGGAATCATCGGCCTGCTCAAGCTGGCGGATTTTCCCGCACCCACTCCC
Organism: bacterium; assembly: GCA_041476685.1. GTDB lineage: Bacteria > SAR324 > SAR324 > SAR324 > JACQKK01 > JBGPEV01. The sequence continues at coordinate 8,776 of JBGOTW010000160.1, forward strand.
CAGGCGGCGGGCTTCATCCGCGCCCTGATCCAGACCGGCTACCTGTTCCCCTTCGTGATGGGCATCCAGACGGTGTGCGGCGCGCTGCTGATCCTCGGCTTCTTCGTGCCCCTCGTGCTGCTGGTGCTCGCGCCCGTGGTCGTCAACATCGTGCTGTACCAGATATTCCTCAACCCGAGCGGGATCGGGCTGCTGCTGGGCCTCGGCCCGCTGGCCCTGGAGCTCGGGCTCGCGTACTGCTACCGTGCGGCCTTCCTGGCGCTGTTCCAGATCAGGCCCGAGCCCTCCTGAGCCGGCGCGCCCCCGATGTCCGCGCGTCACCGCGGCAGGTTCGCGAAGGCCTCCAGGTCCAGCCCGTCGTGGCGCCCGGCCTCGTGCCGGTAGGCGGCGAGACACGCCACCATGGCGGCATTGTCGGTGCACAGCCGCGCGGGCGGATAGTACAGCGCGATCCCCGCCTCCCGCGCCCGCTCCTCGAAGCGCTCGCGCAGCTTGCGGCTGGCGGCCAATCCGCCCGACACCGTGACCGCCGCCGTCCGGTAGCGGCGCGCCGCCCGCAGGGTCTTCGTCACCAGCACGTCCATCACCGCCTCGAAGAACGCGGAGAGCACGGGACCCTCCGCTACCGGCCGGCCCGCCTGCTGCTTCAGGAAGTACAGCAGCGCCGTCTTCAGCCCGCTGAAGGAGAAGTCGAGCGAGCCGTCATGGAGCATCGGGCGCGGGAAGGAATAGGGCCCGGGCGCATGCGCCAGGGCCAGGCGGTCCACCTCCGGCCCGCCGGGAAAGGGATACCCGAACATCTTCGCCACCTTGTCCACGCACTCCCCGGCGGCGTCGTCCACGCTGCGCCCGACGATCTCGCAGTCGAAGTGCGCGCGCTGGTGAAGCAGGAGCGTGTGCCCGCCCGCCGCCACCAGGTGCAGCAGCGGAAACGGCAGCTCCCCGTGCACGAGGAAGTTCGCGTAGGGATGCGCCTCGATGTGATTGACGCCGATCAGCGGCCGGCGCAGCACCCAGGCGAGCGTTTTCGCCACCGTCGTCCCGACGAGGATGCTGCCCAGCAGGCCCGGCAGGTTCGACACCGCCACGTAGTCCAGCCGCTCCC
>JBGOTW010000161.1:0-9712 GCA_041476685.1 bacterium
TCCGCCACGGCCGCAATCTTGCGCAACTCGGTCAGCCCACAGCGCATCACGTCCGGCTGCAGGATCGGCACGCAGGGCGAATCGAAGAACGGCCTCAGGTCGTAGCGGGTCCAGTGATTCTCCCCTCCCACCACCCGCAGCTTGAGCGCCCGGGCGATGCGCCGGTAGCCGGCAATGTCCTCGGCGGGGACCGGCTCCTCCATCCAGTACACGTCGTATTCCTCGAACTTGTTGCCCATCGCGATGGCGGTGTCGGCGGTCCAGCCCATGTTGATGTCGATCATGATGTCGATGCCGGGCCCGAGCGCCTCGCGCATGCGCCGCACATTGTCCAGGTCGGTGCGCAGGTCGTGCAAGTGCGCCGCCTGCATCTTGATCGCCTTGAAGCCTTGGCGCAGGTAGTCCCGCGCCTTTTCGATCATCCCGTCGCCCCCCAGCCCGCGCCAGCAGCCGCTGCCATACGCGGGAATCTCCTCGCGGAAGCCGCCCCACAGCTGGTACAGCGGCAATCCGGCCTTCTTCCCCAGCGCGTCCCAGAGCGCGATGTCGAGTGCCGACAGGGCGGACACAGCCACGCCCATGCGACCGATGCCGTAGGTCGCCTGCCACATCTGCTTCCACAGCCGCTCCACATGCGTCGCGTCCTGGCCCAGAAGCACCGGCTTGAGGCACTCGTGGATGCAGCACTCGACGGTGCGCAGGCCGTTGGCCAGGAGCTGCAGGTAGCCCAGGCCGACGATCCCGCTGCGCGTCTCCACTTCCACCAGCAGCACCTGCCGCGGAAGCTGATAGGTCAAGGAGAAGCGCGGCGGCTCGGTCCAGGGCAGCACCAGGGGCGTGGTGCGGATGTCTTTGATGATCACGGCGGCTCCTTCGCGCGGAGTTCTGCAGACGGCGAGTTCAGGGGCGCGGCGGCGGCGGCTGCTGCACTGGTAGTGGCGGCTGCGCGAGAAGCGGCGCCTTGACCTGGATGGCTGCCGCCGCGGCGACGATGGTCTGCCAGATCGAGTCCTCAACCTCGAAGCCCGCCTGCACGTGCCTGATGCGGTTCAGGTGCTCGTACTCGCCGGGGAGGATCACGCCATTCTTTCCGGGCGCGGGCGGCGCGGCGTGCAGGAATTCGATCAGGGCGGAGAGCTGCCGGTCGTATTCCTCCTTGGCCACGAAGGCCGAGGGATCAATGCAGATCAAGAACGTGCCGTTGTTTAGGGTCTGCACCGGACTGGTGGCCGTGCCCGCGCCCGCAAGGATGCCCGAGAGGATGTCCACCATCACGGCCAGGCCGAAGCCCTTGTGCCCCTGCTCCCCGCCCAGCGCGACCTGGTTGCCCTTGCCGTCCATGAACACTTTCGGATCGGTCGTGGGAAGTCCGCGCTCGTCCACGATCCAGCCCGGCCCGGTGGGTTTGCCGCGCGTGTAGGCGACGCGAATCTTGTTGGCCGCAGTGGCCGAAGTGGCGAAGTCGAGCAGGATCGGGAAGCCGGTCGGCCCGGGAAAGCCCGCCGCGATCGGGTTGGTGCCGATCAGCCGGCCGAGGCCGCCGAAAGGCGCAACGCTCCGGCCCCGCCCCTGGGCGCAAGTGTAGGCGAGGCAGATCAGCCCCTCCGCCGCCGCCATCTCCGGGTACGCCCCGACACGACCCACGTGATCCAGGTTGCGCACGCCTACCGCCGCTACCTTGCACTGCTTGGCCTTGGCAATGGCGACCTCCGCGGCCTTTGCGGCCCCCACGAAACCCAGCGTGCGGTGTCCGTCCAGCACTGCCGTCGCCGCCGTCTCCTGCACGATCGTCACTGGCGCGCCGGCTTTCACGTCGCCGGACTGCGCAAGGGCGATATAGCGGGGAATCTGCCGAATGCCGTGGGTCTCGTGCCCGGTCAGGTTCGCCTCGACCAACAGCCGGGCGATCAGGTCGGCCTCAGGGCGGGGAAAGCCGACCGCGGCGAAGCAGTCGCTCGCGAAGGCGCGCATGGCGGGAGCGTGGAGCAGCGGCATGGAACTCCTTCCCGGAAATTGGGGTGAGCGCCTTGTGCGAATCTTTCAGGAGCGCTGCCCGCGTCCTCTGGAGATAGAAAGGCCTGCTGAGGTTGACACCTCATGCAACCCCGCTGGGCGCGGCGGTGCAGGCGACCGGCGGCGCGCACGCGCGGCTTGCACGCGTGACAAGGGCGCAGGGCACTTGCTGCTGGCTCGCCGCTCCGATATTGCAGTCGGCTCGCTGTTCCCTGCTGGAGGCGTGGGGGCAAACAAGCCCCCACAGACCTGACCTATCCCGCAGAGCCTAATACGTCGCCCGCCCACCAGTGGCGTCAAAGGTGAAGCCGGTGGTGAAGCTGCACTCGCGGCTCGCCGCGAAGGCCGCCAGGGCCGCGATCTCGGCAATCTCGCCCGTGCGCTTCATCGGGATCTTGTCCGTCATGTACTTGACCTGCGCTTCCGGCAACGCCGCGACCATCGCCGTGCGCACAACGGCGGGGGCGATCGCGTTGCAGGTGACGCCGGTTTCCGCCAGGTCCTTGCCGACAACCTTGGTCATTCCGATCACCGCCGCCTTGGACGTGGAGTACGCGAGCATGCCCGCATTGCCTTCCTTCCCGGCTATCGAGGCGATGTTGACGATGCGGCCATAGTTGGCCTTGAGCATCGCCGGCAGGACGGCACGGATGCACAGGAACATGCCCCTCACGTTGAGCGCCAGCACCCGGTCGAAATCGGCCGGGTCCACATTCTGGGTGGGGATGTTGGTCTTGCCCGTGATGCCTGCCGCGGTCACGAGCACGTCAACCCGGCCGTGCCGATCGAGCGTCTGCCGCACTGCTGCCTCCACCGCGCCCTGCTCCGTGACGTCCGTGCGGATACCCAAGGCGACAAGCTTGCGCGCGGCCAGGCTGCGCTCGGCTTCCGTCAGGCGCTGCGCGTCAATGTCGAGCAGGACGACGCGGGCCCCCTCGCTGGCCAGCCGCTCGGCGATCCCGAAGCCGATTCCCTGGGCCCCTCCGGTGACAATGGCGACCTGCTGGTCAAAGCGGCTCATAGCGCTCCTGGGATCGCACTTCAGTGACTGCGTCACCGGTAGGCGGCATCCGGCTCCGCAACCGCGCGATGGCGTCCCGCCCCGCATCCGGCTAGTCTCGCAGGCGCGCGGGGCCAATGGTGCCCGCAACAAACCCCAGCAAGCCGCGGCCTAATGCTGCGACCGGCCCCTGGGGTCGATATCCGCGCGCGGAACACACGAATGCCTGGCGCATCGAGCGGCGTAGGCGCGCCGTTCGGCGTAGGCGGCTTGTGCTGTGCAAGCGCGGTCGCCGCCACGATAGCAGATGGCGCTTGCGGCGCAACAGCGGCACCCGGCGCTCCAGCTTCAGCCGCGCCCTCAGTTTCGCCGCGCCTGCCGCCCGTTCCGGAGCCGGACATGCCGCAAAGGGAGCGACCCGTCAACGCCTCAGCCGCGCCGGGAACCACCGGCGACGAGGCCCGGGGCATCGCCCTGGGCTTGCTGACGCCGCTGCTGTGGAGTTCGAGCGGCATGTTCGTGAAGATCCTGCCCGTGGCGCCCGTGCCGCTGGCGGGGCTGCGGGCCTTGATTGCGGGTGTGACTCTGGCGCCGTTCTGGCGTCCCCGCGGACTGAGGCTGGCCGCATTGTTCACCCCGTCCCTGGCGGTGGTGCTGGTGGCGTACACGGTCTCGGTGCTGTGCTACGTGAGTTCGGTACGGCTGACGACAGCGGCGAACGCGATCGCCCTGGTGTCCACCGCCCCGGCGTGGGTCGCAACGCTGACGTGGTGGGCGGAGCGGCGCGTGCGCTGGGAGCTGGCCTGGCCGGTGGGGCTGGTGCTGGCGGGCGTGGCGGTGCTGCTCGCGGAGCCGGCCGTGGGACGGAGCCTGGAGGGCAATCTGCTGGGCCTGGGCGGCGGGCTGGCGTTCGGGCTCTTCACCTTCTTCCTGCCCCGCGTGCGCCTGCCCGCGGTGGAGCGAGTGGCCCTGTGCAACCTGGTCGCGGCTGCGGTCCTGTTCCTCGCGGCGCCCGAAGCGTTCCTCGCGGTGCGGCTGGGCCCGTTGCACTGGCTGGCGATGGCGTACCTGGGTGCGATCCAGATCGGCTTGGCGACGGTTTGCTTCGCCGCCGCGCTCGCCCGCATCAGCGCGGCGCGGGCGTCGGTGCTGGCGCTGCTCGAGCCGCTGCTGTCGCCGCTGTGGGTGTACCTGGCGATCGGGGAGACGCCCTCGCGCTACGGCATCGCAGGCGGGGTGTTCATCCTCGGCGGCATCGTCGTGAACTTGCTGGCGCGCGGCCCGAGAGTCAGGCAGGCCTGAGCGCGCCGGGCGCGCCGCCCGCCCTCTGCACCGCATGCGTCGCGGTAAGCGCCGACCGGCCGCGGCTCGCCGGCCCGGTCCTCTCCCTTCTTCTTTCCCTTCCCTGGCGGACTGGGCTAGGCTGTTCGCCATTCAGTCACGCGACGTGCGGCAGTATTCCCTGGATTCCCGCGAGGAGACTCGGCATGAAGGCCATTCGCATCACCACGCCCGGCGGCTCGGACGTCATGAAGCTGGAAGAGATCCCCACCCCCAAACCCGGCAAGGGCGAGCTGCTCGTCAAGCTTGCCGCCGCCGGACTGAACTACATTGACACCTACCAGCGCAGCGGCATGTACAAGTTGCCGCTCCCCTTCACGCCCGGCAGCGAAGGCGCGGGCACGGTCGAGGCCGTCGGCGAGGGTGTCAGCGCCTTCAAGGCCGGGGACCAGGTTGCGTATACCGGCGTGCTGGGCGCGTACGCCGAGCAAGCGCTGCTGCCCGCGGACCGGGCGGTCAAGGTGCCCAAGGGCATGGACCTGAAGACCGCGGCCGCGATCATGCTGCAGGGCATGACGGCCCACTATCTCGCCTGCGACACCTACCCGCTGAAGAGGGGCGACTGGTGCCTGGTGCACGCTGGCGCCGGCGGCGTGGGCCTGCTGCTGATCCAGATGGCGAAGCTGCGCGGGGCAAACGTCATCTCGACCGTCTCCACTCCGGAGAAGGCCAAGCTCGCCAAGGATGCGGGCGCGGATCACGTCATCCAGTACACCAAGGACGACTTCGAAGCCGAGACGCTCAAGATCGTCGGCGACCGCAAGGTGGACGTCGTGTACGACGCGGTGGGCAAGACGACCTTCGACAAGGGCCTGAACGTGCTGCGACGGCGGGGCATGATGGTGCTGTACGGCGCCGCGAGCGGACCGGTGCCGCCCATGGACCTGCAGGTGCTCAATGCCAAGGGCTCGCTGTTCATCACGCGCCCCAGCCTCGTCCACCACATCTTCACGCGCGCCGATCTGGAAGCGCGGGCCGGCGAGGTGATGGGCTGGGTGACTTCGGGCAAGGTCAAGGTGCGCATTGGCGCCACCTACCCGCTCGCCCAGGCCAAGCAGTCCCACCTCGATCTGGAAGGCCGGAAGACCACAGGCAAGGTCTTGCTCATTCCTTAGCGGCTTTTCGGGCGTGCATGCGCACGGACACGAGGGTGCGCCCGTTCCGCCGCCTGTCAGGCCGGAGGACGGTGGGCGCGATCCGTCCGCGCTGCCGGGCCCGGGCGATCGCGCACCGGCGGCGGAAGGCGGTCCGCTTCCGGTCCTGTCGCCCTGTCGAACCCCATGCTCTATCTCCTGCTGGCGACGCTGGGCGCGGTGTATATCGCGCTCGTCCTGAAGTCGGGCCAGGTGCAGCGGCGCAGCCGCATGGTGGTGCTGGCCACCAATTACCTGACCGCCAGCCTCGTCACCGGCGGCTATCATCTTGTCACGCGAGGCACGGCCCCGAGCTTCGCGACGGTGCTGTGGGGCGCGGGAGCGGGGGTGTTCTTCGCCGTCTCTCTGCTTCTTTGGATGGTGGTGATCGAGCACGCCGGCATGGGCGCCTCGACCGCCGCCATGCGCCTGTCGGTGGTGTGGCCGGCGCTGACCTCGATACTGATCTTCGGGGAATGGCCCTCGCTCTGGCAGGGGCTCGGCATTGCCCTTGCCTTCGCCGCCATTGCCTTGCTGACCGTGCGCAGCGGTCTGTCCCCGTCTGCGCTGCGTGGCTCCGGGCCCGGGGCGCTGCTGGCGCTGTTCGTCGCGTCCGGCGCGTGCGGGATGTCCCTGAAGCTGTTTCACGAGTGGGGCGAGCCTGCGGAGCGCACCTTGTTTCTCGTATTGATCTTCTTGTCGGCGGGCGTATTGAGCAGTGGCTGGGTGGGGCTGCGGCGCTGGCGCAGCGGAGAGGCGCTGCATGGGCCGGACCTGCGCGACGGCGTCTTGTTCGGCCTGGGCAACGTCGTGGGCAACGGCTTTCTGCTCAAGAGCCTGGAGACGGTGCCCGGCGTTGTGGCCTTCCCGCTGCGGGACAGCGCGGTAATCGTGCTGGTGAGCCTGCTGGGGGTTCTCGTGTGGAAGGAGCGGCCCGGGCGGCTGGGCACGGCGGCGCTCGCTGCGGCGGCGGGCGCGGTGGTGTTGCTGGCACTCTAGCCGATGCCGGCTTGTACGGTCGTGCCTGTGCGGCGTGGCTTCATGACGCTTGCGTCGTGCCGCCCTTGGGCAGGAGAGTGAACCGTCCCGGGCGGCGGCGGCGCAGGGCGGCGCCGACGGCCCTGCGGCGCGCCCGCGCCGCGGCGGAGCGAAGAGCGATGCCCGGGTCGAGTTTGAGGGCGCGCTCCGCGTCCTGTCGGGCTCGCTTGGCATTGCCGAGCTTGCGCCAGGTCACGCTGCGCATGCGGAAGGCAGCGGCCAACTTCGGGTTGAGTTCGATCGCCTCGTTCAGGTCCGCCACGGCGCGCTCGTAGTCCCGCAAGTGGTGGTACGCGGCAGCGCGATTGACCAAGGTCGCCTCGGAGCGCGGGTTGAGACGCAACGCTCCGTCGTATTCGGCCAGCGCCTGTGCCGTCCGGCCAAGATTCCACAGCGCCGTTGCACGATTTCCGCGCGCGGCAGCGTAGTCCGGATCGAGCTGGAGGGCTCGGTCGAAGTCCGCCAGCGCTAGTTGCGGGTAGCCGAGCTTGTTGTTGGCTGAGCCGCGGTTGTTGTAGGGCGCGGGATCCCGGGGCGCGAAAGCCAGGGCGCGGGTGAAGTCGGCGACGGCAGGCTCGAGGCGGTTCAGGCGCAGCAGGGCCGAGCCGCGGTTGTTCAGGTACTCCCCCGAATCGGGCGTCAGCTCCAGCGCCCGGTCGAAGTCCGCCAGCGCACTCTCGCTTCGCTTCAGCAGCAGCAGCACCTTGCCGCGCTCGTTGTAGGCCGGGGCGAAATCCGGCGCCCGTTCCACCATCTGGTCGAACACCGCGAGCGCCCGCTTGAGCTGCCCACCCGCGAGGAGCCCGCGTCCCTGGCGCAGCAGGGACTCGGTGCGGCTGAACGCGTGCAGCAGTCGCATGGCCGAATCCCCGCGGTAGACGCACAGCCGGTCGCGCAGACGTGACGCAGGTGGCGTCACAGGCCGGATACCGATGGCGCCATCCCGTTTGTATCCTACCTCTTTGCATCCTACGCCTGGAGCGCCTCAATAACCTACTCGGGGCGAGACAATACTTCCCCAATACGCCGCTTCCGCTAAGCGGGTCAATCATGGCGCGGTGCTTCCACGCTGCGGCATAGCCGGTCTTGCGCTCCCGGGGAAGCGCCCTCTGGCAGGGCCTTGCTTGCACGCGGTACCGGAGCCGCACCATTGCCAAGCCCGCCGAGCGGGTGCTATGCAAGACCATCGTTCAGCGGCGCCGGCGCGCGCTCCGCCGTCCGGCTGGGCTGCTCAGGCGGTGAAACGTTGCCGGGCTCCGCAGCCCGAGGCGGACGCCGCCCTGTCTGCGTCGAGCTGGCGCCGCGGGCTGCTCCCGTGCGCTGTCCGGCCCCTTCTGCCTATTCCTTGCGAGACTCGACATGAGCGTCCCGTTCACCGAAAAGATGATCGTGGAGAAGGAGTCCGGCATCGGCTGGATGATCTTCAATAATCCCGCCAAGCACAACGCGGTCTCCCTGGAGATGTGGGAAGCGGTACCGAGGATCCTGGACGATTTCATGGCCGACGATGCGGTGCGTGTGATCGTGCTGCGCGGGGCGGGAGAGAAAGCCTTCGTTTCCGGCGCGGACATCTCCGAATTCGAGGCCAAGCGCTCTTCCGCGGAGGCGACGAAGATCTACAACGCGGCGGGCGACCGGGCCGGTACTGGGCTGCAGAACGTGGGCAAGCCCACCATTTGCATGATCCAGGGCTATTGCATCGGCGGCGGGGTCTCGATCGCGATGTCCTGCGACTTGCGCATCGCCGCGGAGAACGCGAAGTTCGGCGTGCCGGCGGGCAAGCTGGGACTGGGCTACGCGGCGCCGGGCATCAAGAAGCTGATGGACGCGGTCGGTCCCTCCTTCGCGAAGGAAATCTTCTTCACCGCGCGCCAATTCACGGCCCAGGAGGCTCTCGCGATGGGCTGGATCAACCGCGTGTTGCCCCCTGCACAGCTCGAACCCTACGTGCGCGAGTACGCGGGCACGATTGCGGCCAACGCCCCGCTCACCCTGCGCGCGGTCAAGACCATCGTCGGCGAACTGGGCAAGGACGAGTCGAAGCGCGACACGAACCTGATGCAACGCGTCGTGGACATCTGCTTCGCCAGCGAGGACTACAAGGAGGGGCGGACGGCGTTCATGGAAAAGCGCAAGCCGCAATTCAAGGGCCGCTAGCGCGTCCTGCCCACGCAGGCGCAGCGCCGCGCGCCGGGAGCGCGACCTGACCGGCGCAAGGGGACGTGGGCCGCGCGCGGCGTGCCGGGGGAAACCAAGCGATGAGCAGCCTTCCCTATCTTGACCTGCAGCACCTCGCCACGCCCGCGCGGCTGACCGTGGCGGTGGGTGACCGGCGGGCGTGGACGAGGGAATCGCTGCGGCCGGTAGACTGGACCGTGCCGCTCGGGTCCGCGGCCCAGTCGGAACTCCATCGAATGGCGGCCTTCCTGCGGGCCAATCCGCTGGCCACGCCCCTGCTGTCCCACGAGCAGTTCGACCTGCCCGCCTGCCGCGCGGCGGTGACGCGCATCAAGGGCGTGCTCGACGACGGCTGCGGCATTGCGGTGCTGGACCGGCTCGATCTGGATGCGTTGAGCAGGGCGGAAGCTTCGCAACTCTACTGGATCCTCGGCGGCTACCTCGCCCCGCGTGTCGCCCAGAAATGGGACGGGACGATGGTGTACGACGTGAAAGACACGGGTCGGGCCTTCGGCTACGGCGTGCGGGCGTCGTGGACGAATGTCGAGCTGTTCTTCCACACGGACAATCCCTTCGGCGTCGTTCAGCCCGACTACGTGAGCCTGCTCTGCCTGCAGCCGGCCGAGAAAGGCGGAATGAGCCGCTTCTGCAGCCTGTACATGCTGCACAATCGCCTGCTGGAGCGGTATCCGCGCCAGCTCGAGCGGCTCTATCGCCCGGTATTGTTCGACCGGCAGGCCGAGCACGCGCCGGATGAACCCAAGGTCGCCCTGGCGCCGCCACTGGTCTTCGACGGGCAGCGCCTGCGCGCCCGGCTGTCCGTCGCCCTGGTGCGCAAAGGGTACGCGCTCGCCGACCGGCAGATGGACGCGGAACTGGCCGAGGCGCTGGACGCGCTGGACGACGTGCTCCGGGACGAGAGCCTGTGGGCGGAATTCCTGATCGAGCGCGGGCAGATGCAGTACCTGAACAATCACGAGACGGCCCACTTCCGCAGCGAGTTCTCCGA
>JBGOTW010000162.1:0-9657 GCA_041476685.1 bacterium
ACCAGAAGACTTTCAACCATCCCTGGACGGAGGCATGGGTTATCCGGGGATATCCGGCGCTCCGCGAGAAATCAGTCCGTGCCGCGCTGCCTTGACTTCGCCGGACGATCTTCTCCAAGATATCCGTTGCCCCCAGCGGACGCCAGGAAGGCGTCGGGCGCTGCGGAGCGCGGCGATCCAGGCCGCGTCCCGCCGCCGCCGGAAGGGGGGCTCAGGATCGCGTTGCCGGGAGCAGCGGCAGGCATGGCCAGTCTCGCACCCCCGACGCGGCCGGACCCCGCGGAGCGCACTTGGCGCTCCAACGCCTACGCCATGGCGGCGGGCTGCATGTGCAGCTCGCTCGGCTTCACCTGCTCCTGGCCCTTCATCCCGATCATCCTGCAGGACCTGGGGATCACCCGGCACCTGGCCGCGTGGGTGGGCGGCCTCGTCGGCAGCTTCTTCGTGATGAGCTTCCTGCTCACGCCGGTCTGGGGCGGGCTGGCGGACCACTTCGGCAAGCGCACGTTGATGGTGCGGGCGGGCTTCGGGATGGGCGCCGGATTCGCCGTCCTGCCGCTGGCGCCGAACGTCTGGGCGATCCTGGCGATCTTCCTGGTGATCGGCGCGGCCAACGGCTACATCCCCGGCGCGCTGGCCATGACGGCGTCCACGACGCCGGCGCGCTATATCGGCCGCGCGCTGGCCATCGTGCAGATGGGCGGGCTCGTGGGAACGGCGTGCGGGCCGGCTCTGGGCGCGCTGATGCTCTCGCTGGTGCCGCGGGGGCTCGACGTGTTCTGGGCGTCGGCGGCGCTGACGCTGCTGGCCGGGCTGGTGGCCCTGCTGTTCACGCGGGAGGAGGTGCCGCCGCGGCCGGGGCGCTTCCAGTTCACCGTGCTGCGCGACGTGGGCGCCTGCCTGCGCGTGCGGGGCATGCCGCTGCTCTACGGCGCGAACAGCCTGTTCGCGATGACGTACATGGGCAGCGCCACGGTGGTCTCCCTGTTCGTGCTGAGCCTGATGTCCGCCGCGCCCAGCTACCTGGGGCGGGGCGCGGCCTTCTGGATCGGGTCCGCCACGCTGGCGATGACGCTTTCCAGCATCGCCGCCGCCTACGGCTGGGGCCGCCTGCTCGACCGCTACCGCGTGCCGCACGTGCTGGCCCTGGCCCTGCTGACCGCGTTCGCCGGCAGCCTGGCGCTGCCGCTCGTGGGCAATCCGCTGCAGCTGACGCTGGTGCGCGCCCTGATCGGGGCGCTGATGGTGGGGATGCAGCCGGCGGTGCTGCGCCTGGTCAAGGAGCATGCCCCGCCGGGGATGGAGGCGCGCGCGCTCGGCTACGCGGCCGCCGTGCAGATGATCGGGAACGGCTCGGCCTCCGTGCTCGCCGGCGCGCTGGCGCCCTTGGTGGGCCTGCGCGGCTACTTCATCCTCAACAGCGCCCTGCTGCTGGGGATGCTGGCGGCGTGGGTGCTGCGCGGTCCCGGGGTCGCGCTGACCTGGCGGCGCATGGGCGGCGTGCCGGGCGGGGAGGGGCCATGAGCGCCGAGACTTCGGGCGCGGAGAGCGAAGCCTATTCCCACTGGCGGCAGAACGGGTACGCGCTCGCCGCCGCGGCATTCCTGCTGTCCATCGGCTTCGGGATCGCCGGTCCGTTCCTGCCCCTGGTGGCGCAGGAGATGGGGGTCAGCGAGCACGTGGAGACGTGGGTCGGCTGGGTGCTGGGCGGCTACTTCGGGCTGAGCTTCTTCCTGACGCCGGTCTGGGGCGTCGTCGCCGACCACTACGGGCGCAAGGCGATGGTGCTGCGCACGAGCTTCGGGATGGGCGTGCTCACGCTGCTGATGCCCTTCGCGCCCAATCTCTCCGTCTTCGCCATCCTGTACCTGCTGATGGGCACGACGAACGGGTTCATCCCGTCCTGCCAGGCGCTGGTGGCGACGACGACGTCGGCGCGCAGGCTGGGCAGCTCGCTGGCGCTGGTGCAGACCGGCGCCCTGCTGGGCGGGGCGATCGGGCCGGCGGTGGGGGCGTACGCGGCGGGCCTGGTGCCGCGCTACCGCGACCTGTTCTTCGTGAATGCGGGGCTCGTGTTCGGGGCCGGCCTGCTGGCGCTGCTGTTCGCCCGCGAGCGCTTCCGGCGGCCGGCGGCGCCCTTCCGCCCGCACCTGTGGCAGGACCTGCGGGTCATCGTCCGCATCCCGAACGCGATCGTGCTGTACCTGGTGATGTTCGCGACGACGATCACCTACTACGGCAGCAGCGTGATCGTGACCGTGTACGCGCTGGAGCTGCTGAAGGCGGCGGGGTCGTCTAGCGCCGCGGAAGTCAATTTCTGGGTGGGCGCCGTCTCGGTCGCGTTCACGGCGGCGAGCGCGGCGTGCGTGCCGGTGTGGGGGAAGCTGATGGACCGGCTGGGAGCGCCGCGGGTGTTGACGCTGAGCCTGCTGCTGGGCGGGCTGGCCACCATGCCCGTGGTATTCGTGCAGTCCGTCTCGCAGCTGGCGGCAGCGCGCTTCCTGGCCGGCGCGTTCGTCGTCGGCATGGGCCCCGCTTCGCTGGCCATCATCAAGGCCCGCTCGCCCCGGGGCATGGAAGGGCGCGTGCTGTCCTATTCGGCGGCCTTCGGCTCCCTGGGAATGGGCATGGGGCCGTTCGTCGCCGGCCAGATCGGGCCGTGGCTGGGGCTGCGGGCGTTCTTCGTGCTGAACAGCGTGCTGATCCTCGTGCTGCTGGGCGCCTGGTGGCGCTCCTGGGAACGTTCGCGCGGGCTGGCTTGAGCGCGGGCAGTGGTTCAGTTTGTTCGTCCCGACCGTGGCCAGGCGCGAACCGGGTCTGCCGTCTCGCGAGTCCTCACCCCCGCCGTCGGCCACCCCCTCTCCACCCGGTTGCCTATGCAACAAGGGAGAGGGGACGGGGGTGAGGACTCGCGGCGTGGCGCCCCCGGCACGCAAGCGAAATGGACCCGCTGCTTGATTCCTGGACGGCATGGCCGCGGGCCGGATTGACCCCAGGCGTCCGGGCGGAGCAGAACGGGGGCAAAGTCTTCACGCGGGCGGAGGCGCTGGCCGCACATGGTTGATGCCACGGTGTCCCGGGCCGAGGACGAGGCGTACCCGTTCTGGCGCCGCAACCGCTTCGCCCTGCCCTTCGCGACGTTCTCCCTGTCCTTCGGCTTTTCCATCGCCAATCCGTTCCTGCCGCTGATCCTGCGGGAGGAAGGCGTCAGCGAGCACCTGGAGACCTGGGTCGGCTACCTGATGGGCGTGTACTTCTTCATCAGCTTCGTGCTGACCCCAGTCTGGGGAGTGGTCGCGGACCACTACGGCCGCAAGCCGATGGTGCTGCGCACGAGCCTGGGGATGGGAATCATCTTCCTGCTGCTGTCCGTTGCGCCGTCCATCGCCTGGTTCGTCCCGGTCTTCCTGCTGCTGGGCACGACGAACGGGTTCAATCCGGCCTGCCACGCCCTGGCCGTGACGACGACTCCGCCGGAGCGGATGGGCAGCGTGCTCTCCTGGGTGCAGACCGGTGCGCTGCTGGGTGGGACGAGCGGGCCGGTGATTGGCGCGGTGCTGGCGGGCCTGCTGCCGACCTACCGCAGCCTGTACATGGCGAGCGGGCTGTTCAGCATCGCCGCGGGCCTGGTGGCGCTGGTGCTCAGCCGGGAGCGCTTCGTGCGGCCGGCGGAGCCCCTGCGCTTCCACCTGCTGCAGGACGCCCGCACCATCGCCCGCATCCCGAACCTGGTCGTGCTGTTCTGCCTGTACCTGGTCTATACGCTCAGCTTCAACGGCAGCGTGGCGATCGTGACCGTCTATACGCTGGAGTTGCTGCCGCACAACGGGGCGGGCGACGCCCAGGCCACCCACTGGTGGGTGGGGGCGGTGTCCATGGCCCTGCCGATCGGCAGCGCGCTGGCGGTGCCGCTGTGGGGGCGGCTGCTCGACCGCCTCGGCGCCCCGCGCGTGCTGCTGGCGAGCCTGCTGCTGGGAACGCTGGCGATGGTGGCGCTGCCCGCCGCGCAGGCGCCGCTGCACGTGGCCCTGGCCCGGCTGCTGTTCGGGGCGGTCGCCGTCGGCATCGGTCCCGCGGCCATCACGCGGGTCAAGCAGCGCGCCCCGGCGGGGATGGAGTCGCGCGTGCTGGCCTACCTCACCGCTTTCGGTATGCTGGGGATGGGCGTCGGGCCCTTCATCGCCGGGCAGATGGGGCCCGTGCTGGGACTGCGCGCCTATTTCGGCCTGAACGCGCTGATGCTGCTGGCGTGCCTGTGGGCCTGGTACCGCTCCTGGACCCGCTCGCACCTGACGCACGCACAGGACTAGCGGGCTGCGGCGCTGGCTTCGGAAGCGGCGCGCGGTCCCGGGACGAATCCAACGGCAGGCCACACGCTCCGCCCGGGGTGACGCCCAGCCGTCATTCCGGGCGCGGCGAGAAGCCTGCCGGGTCGCAAGCCCTCTTGCGTTGGGCACCGCCGCGGCATCTGTTACAGTCCAGGGGTGTCCTCCCGGCGCCGCTGTGGTGCCGCTGTGGCGCCGCGATCCCAGCTTCCCGAGGTGCATGGCAGTGCGAGCAGCGGAACCGGAACGTCCCGCGGCGGGCGCCGCTGCCGACCCTCACGCTGCGGAGGAGCGCCAATTCCCCTACTGGCGCCGCAACCGCGTCGCGCTCGCCCTGTGCACCTTTTCCCAGGCCCTCAGCTTCGGCTTCTCCTTCCCCTTCCTGCCGCTGGTGCTGCGGGAGATGGGGATCACCGAGCACCTGGAGACCTGGGTCGGCTACCTGATCGGGACGTACTTCACGCTGAGCTTCGTGCTCACGCCCCTGTGGGGCGTCATCGCGGACCACTACGGCCGCAAGGCGATGGTGTTGCGCACCAGCTTCGGGATGGCGGCGGTGTACTGCCTGCTGCCGCTCGCGCCGTCGGTGGGCTGGTTCGTGCCGGTGTTCCTGCTGATGGGGACGACCAACGGCCTGGTGGCCTCGGCGCAGGCGCTGGCGGCGACGACGAGCCCGCCGCGGCGGATGGGCAACGTGCTGTCGCTGGTGCAGAGCGGCGGCCTGATCGGGGGCATGGTGGGCCCGGTGATCGGGGCGGGCCTGGCGCAGATCCTGCCTGCCTACCGCTACATGTACTGGTGCAGCGCGGCCATGTCGGGCCTGTCCGGGCTGATCGCGCTGATCGGGGCGCGCGAGCAATTCGCGCCGCCGGCGCGGCGCTTCGAGCTGCACCTGGTGCAGGACTTCCGGCAGATCGTGCGCCTGCCCAACGTGGTCGTGCTGTTCGCCGCATTCGTGATCTATACGCTCACCTTCAACGGGAGCGTGCCGGTGATCTCGGTCTACGTGATGGATCTGCTACACAAGGCGGGGGCGCCGCCGACCGATGCGCCGTTCTGGCTGGGCGTGGTGTCCGTGGCGCTCCCGATCGGCAGCGCGCTGGCGGCGCAGCTCTGGGGGCGGCTGAGCGACCGGATCGGGCCGGAGACCGTGCTGCAGCTGGGCCTGCTCGCCGGGGCGGTGGCGCTCGTGCCGGTGATCTTCGCGGGCACGCCGCTGCAGCTCGCCGGGGCGCGGGTGCTGGTCGGGATGGGCTCGATCGGGATCGGCCCGGCGGGGATCGCGATGATCAAGGCGCGGGCGCCCGCGGGGATGGATTCGCGCGTGCTGGCCTACCTCGCGGCATGCGGCATGCTGGGGATGGGCGTGGGGCCGTTCATCGCCGGGCAGATCGGGCCTTACATCGGGCTGCGCGGCTACTTCGGGCTCAACCTTGCGGCGCTGCTGGTCTTGGTCTGGGCGTGGCGGCGCTCGCTGCGCGCCTCGCACCTGAAGGCGGAAGCGCGGGCAAGCAACGGCTGAGCCCAGGCGGGGCTGTCTCCTGCGGGACGTTCGGGCCGGCGCCAGGCACACCGTGCGCGCGTCCCGTTCACCGCGCCCGGCGCCCGGCGCACCGCGCTGGCGCTTCAGTGCGCGGGGTTCGTGCGGCTCTCGAGGATACGCAGGATGTCCGTCAACAGCAGCGCGTCGTGGGAGTTCTTGTTCGGATCCAGGTGCACCGCGACGCGGTCGGCGTAGGTGAACAGCACCAGCATCCGCACCAGCGCGAAGTCGCCGACGCCGCGCGCGTAGTCCCGCACCTCCTCCTCCCCCCGCTCGGCGCTGCGCGCCATCAGGGGCCGCACGGCGAGGTGGTTGGCCACGAGCCAGCGTATGCGTTCCACCTCCCGCTCCGGCAGGGCCAGGCCCGTCGCCGCCAGGATCTCCGCGAGCGCCTGGGCGCCCTGCGCGGGGTGGTCCAGGGCCGGCTTGCAGATGTCGTGGAACAGGCCGGCCAACACCAGCACGCGCTGCTCGGCGAAGGGCAGGCTGACGATCATCCGCACCAGGCCGTCGAGCTGCCGGCGCGCCTTGGCGATCTCGTTCAGGGCGAGCATGCAGGTCGTGTAGCCGTGCTCCAGCAGGTTCACGTCCACCAGGTACTCGACCGAGTTCTCCCGCACCTCGTCCATGTAGTAGAAGAACGCCCGCACCGTCGGGTTGCTGCGCAGCTCGGTCACCTCGCCCAGCATGCGCAGCTCGCGCGCGTACTTGTTGGCGTAGTTCTTCAGGCCGAGCGCGTCCTTGATGCGCTGGTAGTCGGCCACCATCGCCAGCTGCTCCGGATCGGGGAAGACCTCGCCCAGCAGGCGGATCCCGCCGAACACCTCGATCAGCACGAAGGTGTGCTCGTCCACAGTGTAACTGTGGTCCTCCACGACGTGGATGAGCCCCTGCACCTGCGCGAAGCGGGGGATGAAGCGCTGCAGCAGGCCCACCGCGCGCAGGTTGCGCAGCACCGTGGCGGTGTTGGCCTGGCGGATGGACTCGTCGATCAGCAGCAGGAACTTGCGCCCGAACTCCTCGCGGTGCTCGGCGATGTAGTACTCGGTCAGGCTCTCCAGCGCCGCCTCGATCGAATCCTGGGTCTCCTCGCGCAGGTAGCAGTCCGTCCGCGCCATCAGCAGGAACGGATCGAGCACCAAGTTCGGCTCGCCGAGCCAGAGCGGGCCGGTGATGTAGAGGCGGTCGTTCTCGTCCAGGGCGAAGCGGCTGGGATCGAACGGGCGGCAGAGCGCGTGCAGCCGCTGCGCGTCGGACAGGCTGGGCCGCACCGAGGGCGCGGCCAGCAGGCGCTGGAAGAGCGGGATCATCACCTGCAGCGCCCGGCGCCGGTTCTCGAAGTACTCCCGGCACAGCGCGATCTGCTCCGGCGCGGGAGCCTGCTCCACGATCGCCCGGATCGGCCGCTTGTACCGTTCCACGAAGGCCTCGACCTTCTTCAGCAGGTAGTATGACTTGCCGTTGAGCAGGCCGCGCTCCACCAGGTGGCTGAGGCGGGTGTCGAACCCCTTGAGCTGGGCCAGCTGCCGGATAGAGCTCAGGTCGTTCAGGAAGTCCTGCGGATCGGGCCGGCTGTGGTAGATCGTGCGCTGGTTGCGCTCCACACGCTGCAGCCATTCGCGCCGGATGTAGCTGAGGTTGAACTGCATCAGCATCCGGTTCATCGCCTCGACGGCCCGCACGAGGCTGTGCCGCGTGAAATGGGAGTCCTTCAGCTTGCGGCCGTGCTTGTCCACGACGAAGAAGGCGTAGCGCCCCTGGGCCCCGGGGCGGGCGGGGTCCTGCTGGAATTCGGCGACCTGGATGTTCAGCCACAGCTCCGAGCGCGCCAGATGGTGCAGCAGGACGCTGGTGAAGCGGTTGGACAGCCGCGCCACCGCCAACTCCAGGTAGCTGTACTGCTCCGAGCGCCCGTTATCGAGCGAGGGAAATTCGGTGACGAGGGGCACCAGGCTCGTGAACGGCAGGTGCTGGATGGTCTCCAGCGCGCCGCGCTCTCCCTTGCGGATCAGGCGCAGCTGCTCGAGCACCTCCTCGCAGCGCTCGCGGGAGAGCGGCTGACCGTGGCGGTCCTGCAGGTCGAGCAGGTTGACGACTTGCTGGCGCAGGCCGGTGAAGATGCGGGCGTGGCGGATCTGGACGCCGTCGGGGATGTGGATGCAGCGCAGGATCGCCTCGAAGATCTTGTCCAGCAGGCCGGGCTCCTCCCAGTCCCGCGTGACGATCTCGATGTTCCAGCCGCCCCCCTCGTCCTGCACCGGGTCGAAGAACGGACCCCCGCCGGCGGCGACCTCCCGCAGGCGCGCCTCGTGCCGCTGCTGCTCTTCCGCGCTGGAGCGCTGGAAGTACAGCTCGGGCATGTCGTGCAGGTCGCTGCGACGCGCGGCGGAGCGCATGGGCTTCCTTGTCGGGACGTGCGCTGAAGGCGCCTGGAATCCGCCGGAATCGCTCAGCGCTGGCTCCTGCGCCCTGGCGGCGCGAGGGTACGGCCTTAGGGCCGAACCGGTCACCCCGTGGGCGGCGGATTCCTCAGGATGGAACGTTCCGGTGCGCGCCCAGTTCGGGTTCCGCCCGGTATGGTGTTTGCCCAGTACAGCGAGGGCCCGCTACGGTGTTTGCCCAGTACGCTGGCAGCCCACTACGGTGTCAGCCCACTACAGTGTCAGCCCGCTACGGTACGCGCCGGGTGTCCGTGACTCGGTTTCCCCATTTCCGGGCGCGGATGTCCAAGTCGAGCATTACCTTGCCGATTACAGACCTTTTCGGCCCCCATATCAATCGCACGTCAGGACGGGCAACAGCCTGGGCCATTTCCCCGAACTTGAACATGCAAGTCGAGTGCAGGCGGCGGCCGGTCGCTGCGCAGGGACGGCGGTTCACCTCCGCCAGGAGCCCGTGCCGGGAGCGGCGGCGAGCGCGCCCAGCCCACGCGTATCCGGCTGCTTCGTCAAAGGAAACAGTCATGGCGGCGCCCCGCTTGCCCACCTTTTCGCGCGGGTCAGCCAGGGACGCGACTGGGACGGGACCCGGTGCCGGGCCTTTGACAGAACGTGCGTGGACCTGCACCCTTCGCATCGCCCGTGTTGAAAGGCGCGGCGCCTCACGCATGCAGAACCCCTCGCCGGGCGGACCAGGCGTGGCTCCCCCGACAGGCTGGACGCCTCTGCCGGCCCGACCCACGGGCGGCGGCTTTGCGCTCCCTGCCGAGAGTGCGGAGGCGGAGACCCCGCCGCGCCGATCCCGTCCCGCGTCTTGCGGCCATCACCCGTGAAAGGAACGCCATGAACGCCCAGGAACTGCGCGCCCTGCAGGCGCCGCTGAAGTCCAAGTACCAGGCCCAGCCGCAAGCCGCCGTCGTCACCCTGAAAGCCCAGGGGCAACTGGACGGGGAAGGGCTGGTCTGCAAAGTGGCGACGGGCCGCGCCATGGTCGAGGCGGGCCTGCATCCGGCGACGGGCGGGACGGGCTTGCAGGCGTGCTCCGGGGACATGCTGCTGGAGGCGCTCGTCGCCTGCGCCGGCGTGACGCTCAAGGCGGTGGCGACGGCGCTGGAGATCCCGCTCAAGGGCGGCACGGTCAGCGCCGAGGGCGACCTGGACTTCCGCGGCACGCTCGGCGTGGCCAAGGACGCGCCGGTCGGCTTCCGCGAGATCCGCCTGAAGTTCGACCTTAAGTCCGACGTCGCGCCGGACAAGCTGGAGTCCCTCAAGAAGCTAACCGAGCGCTACTGCGTCGTGTACCAGACGTTGCGCAACGCGCCGCCCATCGCCGTGGACTATCGCACGGGTG
>JBGOTW010000163.1:0-9550 GCA_041476685.1 bacterium
AAGATCACCTTCGAGAAGCTACCGTAGCGCAGTCCCCCACACAAAACCGCGCCAAGGAGCGGGAGACACAGTTCTCCTGCTCGTCTCCTGCTCGCGCCGGTAAGTTCCTGGGTTGGCAACGCCCAACCCGGAATTCACGGCCCTGATCGTGATGCAGAATCCGGCGCTGGATTGGCCGCAGCGCCGAGCTGTGCGCTCGACTTGCAAGCCGCCCGTCCGTCCTCTCCTCGGGTGAGGCGTCCGAGCGGCAAGGCAGCAGTGCGGGGCAGAAGCGCGGGCTAACTGGACCGCGGGGCCGCGCTGGGATGGAAGGCCAGGTAGGCGGCGCGGAAATCCGGCGCATTGACGTGGGCGTAGAGCGCAGTGGCCTCGAGCTGCTTGTAGCCGAACAGCAGCTTGATCGCGCTGAGGTCCATGCCGCCCAGGATGAGGTGGATGGCGAAGGCATGGCGGAGCGTGCGGGGATTGAAGTTCTTCTGGATGCCGGCAGCCTGGGCGTACTTCTTGATCAGCTTCCAGACGCCCACGCGCGTGATGCGCTTGCCGCCCCGCCCCGGGAACAGACACGGATCGTCGGCGCGCAGCAGCCGTCCCGGCCGTGCGTCGGACAGGTAGCGCCGCGCCAGGGCGACGGCCCGGTCCGTCAGCGGCACCAGCCGCTCGCGCCGACCCCGGATCCGCACCAGTCCCGCGTCGAGCTGCAGGTCGTCCACGTCCAGCCCGATCAGCTCGTGCAGCTTCACGCCGGTGGAGTACAGCACTTCCAGCAGGGCGCGGTCCCGCAGGCCCAGGTAGTGCGACTCCAGCGGCGCCTCGACCAGCGCGGCCACCTCTCCCGGCAGCAGCAGAGTGGGCAGACCGGGGATGACCTTGGGGAACACCAGCCCGTCCAGGGGCGAATCCTCGATCAGTCCATTGTCCTCCAGGAAGCGGAAGAACAGCCGCAGGGAGGACAGGTGCCGGTTGATCGAGCGCTGCTTGAGCCGCTGGGCGAGGAAGGACTGGTAGGCGAGCACGTCCTCCCGCGCGAGCGCCTGCAGGCGCGCCAGCGTGCACAGCTCCCCGCCGGCTTCGAGCCAGGCCTGGAACTGCTGCAAGTCGAGACGGTGATTTTGGACGCTGTTTTCGGCGTAGCGGTCGAGGTGCAGCTGGGCAGTAAACTGGAGGATCAGCCGATTCATGGCACGCGCCCGCTGGAGCCGGGCTTTCGGGGGGAATCCATTCGCCGCACCGATGCCGGTACGCCATGGATTCGGCTCGCGGGCCTCACCATGCGTCCACCGGCTCCCTCTTCCTAGCACGTTTCCGCGCTGGGGAGAATTGCGGTCGCTGCCTCAAGGCTCTTCGGCCGTCCGGAGCCGTCCGCTCCGATTTGACCATCCCGAGGCGATGGGGTTTACTCCTCTATCCTGACACCCCGCACCTCCAGACTCCTGGGACAGTCCCCTGGCGCGTCCCATCGTCCGCGCTGGTGACCGCTCCCGGGAAGGATCGCTCTCACGCACGACGGGAACCCGCCGATGACCACCAGCCAGTTTACCGGCACCTCGCCGCGCATCGAAGCCCCGCAGGACCTGCTGCTGTACTTCGCGGCGGGGGAGAAGCCCAAGGCGCTCTGGCGCGTGGGCACCGAGCACGAGAAGCTCGGCTTCGACCGTGCCAGCCGCGCGCCCCTCGCCTACGAGGGCCCGCACGGCATCCGCGCCGTGCTGGAGCAGTTCTGCGTCCGCTTCGGCTGGCAACAGGTGCTCGAAGGGCCCAACGTCATCGCCCTGACGCGCGAGCAGGCGAGCATCACGCTGGAGCCGGGCGGCCAGTTCGAGCTGAGTGGCGCTCCGCTCGCCAGCACCCACGAGGCCCGCGCGGAGCTGGACCGCCACCTGGCGGAGCTGGGTGCGATCTCGCGCGACTTCGGCCTGCTCTGGCTCAATATCGGGCGCAATCCTACCGTGCCCACTGCCCGGATGCCGTGGATGCCGAAGGAGCGCTACGCCATCATGCGGCGCTATCTGCCCACGCGCGGGTCGCTCGCCCTGGACATGATGCTGGGCACCGGCACGGTGCAGACCAATTTCGACTACTGCAACGAGCGGGACATGGCGCGCAAGATGCGCCTGGGCATGGCCGCAGCGCCGTTCCTGAACGCGCTCTACGCGAATTCGCCGTTCGTGGACGGGGCGCCTTCCGGCATGCTTTCGTCCCGCGCCAACGTGTGGCGGTACACCGATCCGGATCGCTGCGGCATCCTGCCCGCCGTGTTCCGGGAGGACTTCGGCTACCAGGACTACGTGAACTGGGCGTTGGACGTGCCGATGTTCTTCATCCACCGCGGCGGCCACTACCGGGACACGGCCGGCCGCAGCTTCCGCGACTTCCTCACCCAGGGCCTCGACGGCGAACGGCCGACGCAGGAGGACTGGAGCCTGCATCTGACCACCCTGTTTCCCGAGGCGCGGCTGAAAAGCTACATCGAGCTGCGCATGGCGGACGTGGGTTCGCCGGCGATGATCGTGGCCCTTGCGGCCCTGACGCGCGGATTGTTCTACGACGACTCTTCCCTGAGGGAGGCGGGCTTCCTGCTGCGCACATTGCGGCCGGAGCACATGCCCGAGCTGCAGGAGCAGGCGCTGCGGCACGGCCTGAAGGGCCGCGCCCTGGGCCGCCCGATCCAGGACTGGCTGCGCGACCTGATGCAGATCGCCCAGGCCGGGCTGGAGCGCCTCGCCGCCTTGGACGACACCGGGCGGAACGAGACGATGTACCTGGAGCCGCTGCACGAGATCGTGGACTCCGGCGTCACCCAGGCCGAGCGCCTCTTGCAAGCCTACGAGGGCGGCGGCCGGCGCAGCTTCGATCCCATCTTCGCCCGTTTCGGCTATCCTCAACCGTAGGGTCCGCGGCCACTGTCTGTTGCCTGAATCGCCGCAGCCGGATTGTCCGGGTGCGTGTCCTCGTAGCGGATTCGCGGGGACCCGACCGGCCGGGCATTCTGCCCGCTCGGCCTGCCTGCCCGTTCACGTTTCGTGCGGCGCCCATGCCGTCCACTTGGACCGATCGCTTTGGTGTACCTGCCGCTCCGGCCCGAGCGCTGGAGGCGGCGTTCGACGCCCTGCGCGAGCCGGACGGTATGTCGGTCTCCGCCGATGCCGCCCACGCGGCCGGCGGCACGGCTGAGGACGCGGAAGGGCGGGCTGACGGCGCGGAGCATACGCGCCAGCAAGTCGAGCTTCTTCTTGCACAGGTGCGGGACGCGGGTGTCCCCCTGGATTGGCTGGGCGAGCCCCACGCCGCGGAGGCCCTGGTGCGCCTGGCGTATGCCGCCCCGTTTCTCGTGCGGCACCTGTGCGCCTTTCCGCAGCGCCTAGCCCTGGGCGTGCTGGCGCGCCTGGAGGACGGGGCGCTCCTGCCGTGGAGCCGGTCGGCGGGTGCCGCGGGGACATTCGCTGCCCTGGACGAGACCGCCGCGCTCGCGGCCCTGCGACATTGGAAGTACGACAACTACGTCAAGCTGACGGCGCGCAGCCTGCTGGGACTGGCCGATACCGCCGCGACTTGTGCCGCCGTAACCCGCGTGGCGGAGGGCGTGACGCGGGCAGCGCTGGCCCACGCGTTCGCGGCCCAGGTGGTGCGGCAGGGCCTGCCTGTGCGCGCGGACGGGCGGCTTGCGGGCCTGGCGATCGTGGGCATGGGCAAGCTGGGCGGCGGCGAGCTGAACTATGCATCCGACATTGACCTGATCCTCATTCACGACGGGGACGACGCGGAGTGCCGTCCGCTGCCGCCGGACGCGGCACCGCCGGCTGTGTTCATGGCGGCATCAGCACCGCCGGCTGTGTTCATGGCGGCATCAGCACCGCCGGCTGTGTTCATGCCGGCATCAGTGCCGCCGGCTGTGTTCATGCCGGCATCAGTGCCGCCGGCTGCGGTCACGCGGTCTTCAGTTCCGCCGGGCCAGCCCGGCAGGCGGCGCACGAGGGCACGCGGGGAAGGGCCGCAAGAAGCCGGATCACAGGAGGAAGACCCGACGGCGGACGACGCCGCGCTGTGGGGGCGCTGGCAGGCGCTGGCGGACCGGGCCGGGCCGGCGGGCGAACACGCCCTCGCCAACGGCGAGTTCTTCCAGCGCGTGGGGCGGCAGCTGATCCGGCTGCTGTCCAGCAAGACCGACGAGGGCCTGTGCTTCCGCGTGGACGTGGACTTGCGCCCGCAGGGCCGCAGCGGCCTGCTCGTGCCCTCGCTCGCGTTCACGGCGCGCTATTACGAGGAGCAGGGGCGCGAGTGGGAGCGGACGGCCCTGATCAAGGCGCGCCGCGTCGCGGGCGCGCCCGACGTGTGGGCGGCGTTCGCCGCCGCCGTCAATCCCTTCGTGTACCGTCGCTACCTGGACTACAGCGCCATGGAGGGCGTGGCCCTCATCAAGCACGACATTGACCGGCACCTCGCCCCTGAACGGGACGGGCACCTCAAGCTCGGCCATGGTGGGATCCGCGAGCAGGAGTTCCTCGTGCAGGCGCGGCAGTTGCTGCACGGCGGGCGCATCCCGGCGCTGCAAGCGCCCGGTCACGCCGACGCGGTGCGGGCGCTGGTGGAGGCGCGCCTGCTGGAGCCGGAGGAGGCGGCCTCGCTGCTCGAGGACTACTGGCTGCTGCGCGCCGTGGAGAACCGGGTGCAGATGCTGGACGAGGCGCAGGAGCACACCCTGCCGGCCGACCCCGCGCTCAGGCGGCGCGTCCTGACCGACTTCCGGCCGCGCTTCGCCGCGCGGCAGGCGCCGGTCGAGGCCGCGCTGGCCCAGGCGCGCACGCGCACCGAGGAGCGCTACCAGCGCCTCTTTGCCCGGCTCGTGCCCGGCGGCGTGCCGCAGGGCAGCGACTGGCGCGCCACGCTGCGCGAGCGGCTCCCCGCGGGCGAGGACGAGGCTGCCCACGCGCAGGTGGACGCCCTGCTCAACCGCCTGATGCGCACGCGCGACGGCGAGCGCTGCGTGTTCAAGGCGGAGCGGCTGCTGACGCGTCAGGAGCCCTACCGGACGGGCACCGAGCCCGCCTTTCCCCGCTGGCTCGCGTTCCTGGAGCAGATCGGCAACCGCAACGCGCTCTATGCCCTGATGGAAGCGCATCCGGAAAGCCTGGCGTGGGCGAGCCGGATCTTCGCCGAGGGCGGACGGCACGCGCCGCCGCTGATCCGGCACCCGGAGTTCCTCGAATCGTTCCTGACGGTGCGGCCGGACGAGCCGCGGCTCACCTCCGGCGCGGCGATGCGCGAACGCTTCCGGGCGATCCTGGACCATGCCCGCGACGAGGAGGAATTCCTGCTCGACTTGCAGACGGCCAGCGCCCACGCGCGGCTGCACATCCTCAGCCAGTACCTCGTCCAGGACGATGCGCCGGGGTCGAACGGCGGACGCGCGCCCCAGGCTCCTGCCGGCCAGGCGACCGGCCCCCAGTCGCCCGCCGCCCAGGCTGCGCATCATGCGTTATTGTCGGACTTGGCCGAGGCGGCGGTGGATGTGTGCGCGCGCCACGCCTGGCGCAGACTCGTGCCGCGCTTTGGCCTGCCCCAGAACGAGGCTTCCCGGGACGCCGGGGAGCACCCGCCTGGGGACGCGGACCATTCCGGTGTGGCGGCGTCCGGCGCCGCATCGTCAGGCTCTGCCGCACAGTCCGACTTGGCGGTTCTGTCCGATGCGCCGGAGCTGTCAGGCTTCGCCGTACTGGCGCTGGGCAAGCTGGGCAGCCGCGAGATGCGCTTCGGCTCGGACCTGGACCTGGTGTTCGTGTACCGGGGCGACGGCACGACGACAAAGGGGCGCAGCCACTGGGAGTTCTACACCAAGCTCGCCCAGAAGCTGACGGCGCTGCTCACCGCGCCGACGCAGTTCGGCGTTCTGCTGGAGCTGGACCACCGCCTGCGGCCCTTCGGGGGCAAGGGGCTGCTCGTGCCGAGCCTGGCCGGCTACGAGAGCTTTCTCGACCGTGAAGCGGAGGTGTGGAATTTCCAGAGCTTCACGCGGGCGCGGCACCTGTGCGGCGAGCCTGCCTTGTCCGCGGCGGTGCTCGGGCGCGTGGCGCGGGCGTGGCTGCTGCGGCGCACGCCGCCGCAGGATGTGGCGCGCGAGGTGTTCACGATGGCCCAGCGCCTCGCCGCCCAGTCGCCCGTCTCGGCTCCCGACCGCATCCAGCTCAAGTACGCCCTCGGCGGCATGCTGGGCTTCGAGTTCCTGCGCCAGTGCCACTTCCTGCTGGGGCGTCAGGCGGGCGAGGCGGCGGGGCTCGACCCGAACCGCGCGGACCCGGCCGCGCTGGCCGGCTGGTGGACGCCCCCGGGGGATCATGAGATCATCAACCGGCTGGCGCCGGACTACGAGGCGCTGAGCGCGCTGGACGAGCGCGTCGCCTTCTACGTGGAGCCCTACCGCCACGAGGTCGGTCCCGACACCTTCCGCCGCTACGCGGGAGTGGGGCGGCGCTGGAGCTACGAGCAGGTATTCACCTTATGTCAACGGATGCGGGCGAGCCTGGAAGGGGCTTTTCGCCATTTGAGCGGCTGACGACCTGGGCCGTGCCGCGCCTGCGCGCCCTGCTCGGGCACGAGGCGATCCATGCGCACCGGGACACCCTGGAGCGCCTGCTGGGCGGCGATTTCCGGGACCTGCAGCCCGAGGAGCGCGCGCGCCGCGTGGAGGAGATCATCCAGGTCTCGGCGTCCACCGCGGTGGGCATGGCGTCGCTGCCCCTGCCGTTCCTGGACCTGCCGATCCTGGTGGGGATGGTGGGGGCGATCGGCAAGGTGAACGGGCTCGACATCGCGGACAAGCAGCTCTACACGCAGGTGCTCGCGACCTTGGGCGGCGGGCTGATGGCGCGCCAGCTGCTGCGCACCGTCCCATTCGGCGGCACGGTCTACGCCGCCCAGATCTACGGCGCGACGTACGCCCTGGGCCGGGTCGCACAGACCTACTGCACGGAGAAGAAGCTGCCGGACGCCGCGGAGTTGCAGCGCTTGTTCGAGGAGACGCTGGCGAAGAAGGCGGCGGAGCATCAGGCGCGCCAGGAGGCGGCGCTGCAAGCGGCGGGGGCCAAGCCCCAGGGCGGCGGGGAAGCGGCCGGAGCGGACGCGGGTGGCGAGAATGCCGGCGCCACGAGTGCGGTCGGCACGGGTGCAGGCGGCACTGCGGCAGGCGGCACGGGTGCAGGCGGCACTGCGGCAGGCACGGCGAAGCAGCGGCTGCTGGAGCTGCAAGGCCTGAAGGAGCACGGGCTCGTCACCGAGCAGGAGTACCAGCGCAAGCGCGAGCAGATCCTGGCGGGGTTGTAGCGAGGCCTCACCCCCTGGCCGCGGCGTCGCCTCCCTTCACCCTCTCCCATGCACCGCATCAGCGACGAGACGATCCACATCGCGAACCTGCGCTTCCCGTGCATCATCGGGGTCCATCCCGAGGAGCGCACGGCGGAGCAGCCGCTGGTGGTCAGCGCCTCGTTCCGCGCGGACTTTGCGCGCGCCGCGGAGGGCGACGACCTCGCGCTCACCGTCAACTATTCGGACGTGGCGGAGGAAATCCGGAACTTCGCGCGGGCCGGGCGCTTCCGCCTGCTGGAGACGCTGGCGCGGCGGCTGGCGGAGCACCTGAGCGAGCGCTTCGGGCTGACCGACCTGGCGCTGCACATCCGCAAGCCCAACGCGCTGCCCGGCTCGGACGGTCCGGCTGTCAGCCTGCGCCTGAGCGCGCCTCCGCAAGCGGGCGGGCGATGAGCGAATCCAACGCCACAGGCCGGCAGGGAGCCGCCGCCGGCAGGAGCGTGCTCGTGACGGGAGCGGGCCGCGGCCTGGGACGCGCCATCGCGCTCCACCTGGCGCGGCCGGGCACGCTGCTGTTCCTGCACCATCACGCCAGCGGAGACGGGGCGCGCGAAGTGCAGCGGGAGGCGGAGGCGAAGGGCGCGCGCGCCGTGCCGCTCGGGGCCGACCTCGCCGACGCCGCCAGCCGCGAGCGGATGATGGCCGAGCTGGCGCGGCGCTGCGGCGCGCTGCACGTCCTGGTCAACAATGCCGGCATCTACCCGCAGCGCGGCCTGCTCGACACGTCCGCGGCGGAGTGGCAGCGCGTGCTCGACGTGACGTGCAGCGCCGTGTTCCATCTGACGCAGCTGGCCGTCCCGCTGCTCCAGGCGGGCGCGCCCGCGCGCGTGATCAACATCGGGGATTCCGCCGCGGACCGGGTGAGCGCGCACACGACGGCGACGCCGTACCACGTGGCCAAGCTCGGCGCGCACGTCCTCACGCGCAGCTTCGCCGCGGTCCTGGCGCCCCAACGCATCACGGTCAATCAGCTTTCGCCGGGCTTCCTGGAGACCAGCGTGGGCGAGCCGGGCAGCCCCGTGCCCGCCGGGCGGCTGGGGACGTTCGCCGACGTGCTCGCCGCGCTGGACTTCCTGCTCGACCCCGCTGCCGAGTATGTCACCGGCGCCAACCTCGTCGTCGGCGGCGGCTGGAACCTGTAGGACGCGAAGGCGGCGGGCATGGCGCAGGCCGCCCCGCTCAGTCGTCCAGCCCCAGCAGCGGGAAGGCGCTCAGCACGTGGGCGGGTTGGGTCGGCGCCGCCGGATGGAGGAACGAGGCGTCGAGCATGTCGAGGCTCGTGGCGCCGAGCAGGCCCATGTTGCGCCGCGCCTCGTCCTCGAGCAGCTCCAGCACGCGCACCACGCCCACCTTGCCCGCCGCGGCCAGGCCGAAGCAGTGCATGCGGCCGATGCTGACGGCGTCGGCGCCCGCGGCGATCGCCTTCATCAGGTCGGTGCCGCGGTTGAATCCGCCGTCAACGATGATCTTCGCGCGGCCCTTAACCGCGGCGACGATCTCGGGCAGCATCTCCATCGTGCCGCGCCCGTGGTCGAGCTGGCGGCCGCCGTGGTTGGACACCCAGACCCACGCGACACCGTGCTCCAGCGCCAGCAGGGCGTCCTCCGCCGTCGCGATGCCCTTGAGCATGAGTGGGATGTCGAACTTGTCTCTCACGGCGCGGATCTGCTTCCAGGTCAGCCCGGACTGGAAATCGGTGCCGGTGACGTTCGCCCGCGTGGAGCGGACGTAGCGCTTGTCGATGTCCCGCTCGCGGCGGCTGTAGTGCGCCGTATCCACCGTGAAGCAGAACGCGCTGTAGCCGTGGTCCATGGCGCGGCGCACGTGCTCC
This sequence comes from bacterium, assembly GCA_041476685.1. GTDB lineage: Bacteria > SAR324 > SAR324 > SAR324 > JACQKK01 > JBGPEV01. Next base: position 9,191 of record JBGOTW010000163.1, read on the forward strand.
TCGATGAAGTCGTCGCCGCCGCGCACGTAAAGCTGGAAGACGCGCACGCAGTTGGGCGCCGCCTGCGCGGTGGCCTCCAGGCCCGGCGCCGACACCGAGCTGAGCACGAGCGGGACGCCGAACTCCGCCGCCGCCTGGGCGGTGGTCGCCGCGCCGCCCTCGCCGATGATCTCCAGCGCGCCCACCGGCGCCAGCATCACGGGCAGGCGGCAGCTGCGCCCGAAGTAGCTCCGCGTCAGGTCGATCTTGCGCACGTCGCGCAGCACGCGCGGCCGGAAGGCGATGGCGTCCAGCGCCATCCGGTTGCGCCGCACCGTCGTCTCGGTCTCGGCGCCGCCGTAGATGTAGTCCCACACGTTC
>JBGOTW010000164.1:0-9544 GCA_041476685.1 bacterium
ACGTCCAGCGGACTTCGAGGATGCGTCCGGCTCGACGAATTTGATTGGGCGGGACGAGGGCAACCGTGGGGAATTTGGCGGTCCGATCCCCGACGAGCGAGGACTGGAACTTGCGGGTTCAGATTGGGCGAATCCGATCGAATGACAAGCGGCCGCCAAGATCCGGTGGGGAGCCTTGCGCGGTGCCTGAGGCTCCGCAGGTCGCGTCTTCCTACATCGCCTCCTATCCGCGCTGTTGGCTGCCTGAGTATACCGGTAGGGCAATCGTCTTGAAGTCCCCAGCGAAGCCCGCGCAGAGACCACGTACGCGAATCAAGCGCGGGACGACGCGCCGAAGCGCCTTCCCCTTCCCGCAGAACCGTCGCGCAGACTTTCCGCCGCGCTGCACCCTACCGGCATTGGGAACCTGACGTCCGCGGAGTTCGCGCTGGCGGAGGGTGGTTCCTCCCGGATGCGCTGTCACGCGCCCGCGGGAAGCGGCCAGCCCAGCCACTCGCACACGGCGCGCCCCATGATCCACTCCTGGTCCGCCACCGGCAGCCAGGGCAGCTCCTCGGTAAACAAGGCGATGGCCTGGCGATAGGAGCACGGCAGGCGCGTCCAGTCCGTTCCCCAGAACATCCGCCGCGGACCGAACGCGTCATAGACCTGGCGAATGTAGCCGTGCAGCCCGCGGAACGGATAGGGCTCGCTGGAGAAGCACGGCAGCGCCGAGGCCTTGACCGCGACGTTGGGCCGCTTGGCCAGCGCAAGCACCTCGGGCAGCTGGGCGAAGGCGGCGGCGTCTTTCTTGGGTCCCCCGAGAGCGAGGTGGTCGATCACGAGGCGCAGGCCCGGGTGCCTGGCCGCAATTCCGTCCATGGCGGATGCGGAGCCCGGCACGAATACCATGAGCGGGAGTCCCGCCCGCTCGGCCGCCGGCCAGAGCCAGTCGGCCGTGCCATCGGTCAGCCACGGCCGCTGCAGGTCCGTATGGAACGTGAAGCGCAACCCGAGCATCCCCGGCTGCTTCTTCCACCCGGCTAGCGCCGACCGGCTCTCGGGCCGCTCCAGCGGCAGCCTTCCCATCACCGCGAAGCGGCCGGGATGAAGGCGGGCGGCTGCGAGGGCCAGGTCATTGCGGTCCCCTTCCCACGACGGTGGCACGATGACGACGCGGCCGACGCCCGCCTCATCCATCTCCGCAAGCAGCATGTCCTTGGTGACCGGGTATGGCTTCTGGGCCTGCACTGCGCCGCCGGGCCGCCACGGGCGATCAGGCGAGTCGGCGCCCCAGATATGAACCTGCGAGTCGACGATGAGCATGGCGTCCTGGGATCGAACGGTTTCCGGAGGGTGTCGTCTCCGGCGGCTGAACGGGCTGACCGGCTCCTCGTACCACGAGTCCGGCAGGGCAAGCCACGTCACATTCTTTGGTCACCCACGTAACGGAGGCTCCGCTCAGGCGCATTTCGCCCGCAAACCTTCGGCGCAAAGAACCATGAACGAGCGGATGTGCCCCCGTCTGGTTGCGGAACCTCCGATGGAATCCGCCCGCACATCCGTGGTATCCAAAGCTGGGGAAGGTTTCATCTCGATTGGGCAGTTCCATCCGGTCCCGGGTCTGTTCGGGCGCGCTTGCGGTCCGTCACCCGCACTGCTTTGCGCCGGGGATGCGGAAGTGCACTCAAGCCAGGGGGGAAACCATGCGACCGATGCAGCTCTGTGTGCTGGGGGCAATAGGCTTGGCATTGACCGGCTCGGCTCAGGCCCAGAAATACGGGGGCGTGTTGAAAAGTCTCACGATGGAGAATCCGCCCAGTCTGTCCATTCACGAGGAAAACACGGTTGCCACGAATTGGCCCATGCTGCCGGTGTACAGCAACCTGGTCTTCTACAACCCGGAGAAGACCATCGAAAGCGGGGACGACGTAGTAGGCGAGCTGGCGGAAAGTTGGGAATGGAGCGACGGCAACAAGCGCTTGACCTTCAAGCTGCGCCGCGGCGTCACCTGGCACGATGGCCGACCGTTCACCAGCGCTGATGTGAAGCAGACCTACGATGTGGTACGCGGCGCCTCGGAAAAGCACCTGAAGCTCAATCCCCGCAAGGCCTGGTACGAAAACGTCACTGCGATCGAGGTCCATGGCGATTATGAAGTGGCATTCGTCCTGAAGCGGCCCCAGCCCGCGCTGATGGCCATCCTCGCGACAGGGTACTCACCGGTCTACCCGGCTCACCTCGATCCCCAGGAGATGCGAGTCAAGGCGATCGGCACGGGTCCGTTCCGCTTGAAGGAGCTTTTGCCCGATCAAAAGATCGTGCTCGAGAAGAACCCGAATTTCTATATCAAAGGGCGGCCATATCTTGACGGCATCGAGTACTACGTCATCAAGTCCCGGCCCACCCGCTACGCCGCGCTTCATTCGGGGCAGGTCGACGTGTTCAATCCCCTCGACGGGACTCCGCAATTCCGCGACAGCACCAAGGCGCTCTACCCCCAGATGGTCGTGCACGAAGTCTTGTTGAGCGCCTATGACAACGTCCTGCTGAACGCCAAGAAACCGCCCTTCGACAATTCGAAGGTGCGCGCAGCCGTCAATTACGCACTGGACCGCTCCTCTATGATCCGCACAGTCGCGGCTAGCGGCGCCGTGCCGGGCGGAACGGTCATGCCGCCGCCGTTCGGAACCTGGGGACTGCCTCCGGGTGAAGTGGCAAAGTTGCCCGGCTACGGGGATCCGGCGAAGGACAAAGCGGAGGCGCGCCGCCTGCTCGGCGAAGCGGGATACGGGCCCAATAATCCCCTGCGCGTCACCGTGTCCACGCGCAACCTCGACCTCTACACGGACATGGCGGTGTGGATGGTGGGCGAGCTCAAGTCCGTCGGCATTGACGCGTCTCTGGAGACCGTGGAGACGGCCACCTGGTTCGCCCGGCTGGCGCGTCGCGACTTCACGATCGCGGCCAACCTAACGGGCACGCCAGCGGCCGATCCGGACGCGAACTTCTACGAGAACTATGCCTGCGGCTCGCAGCGGAACTACTCGAACTACTGCAATCCGGAGCTGGAAGCGCTGATGGACAAAGCTTCCCAGGAGTCCGATCACGTCAAGCGACTGGCGCTGACCTGGGAGATTGACCGGCGCCTGCAGCTGGATGGTGCCCGCCCAATCCTGGCCTTTCGGCTCAACTACTTCATGCACTGGCCCTACGTGAAGGGGCTCGTGCCGAAGAACGCCGTGTTCAACTACAGCCGCATGACCGACGTGTGGCTGGACAAGTAGACGCACTGGTCAATGCTACGATGGGTCCAGAGTCCGATACGCCTGCGCAGCGGGCATCCGCCCGAAGACGGGCCGGGCCGGCAATGCTTCTGCAAGGCTCCACGCAATCGGAACGATGAGGCGAGCATGTCCCATGACCGGCGCGGCCGCGTGCCATTCGAAACAGGAGCGGCCGCATCATCCCGATCGCCGTGTATCCGCCCGGCAACCCGTGGAGCGCGGATTCGGCTCCAATGCTCGACCTGCCATTCTCACCCGGAGAACAGGGCATGAGCGGACCTGCGGCACCACTGACCGGACCGGATCTGGCCCTGGGCATCCGCCTGTCTGAGATTCCCGACGGCGGAATCCTGCCCGGCCATGCGTTTGATGAGGCCGTCATCGTGTGCCGGGTCGGCGCAGAGGTCTACGCTGTGGGGGCGAATTGTTCCCACTACGGCGGCCCGTTGGACCAGGGAATCGTGGCCAACGGCAGTATCCGCTGCCCCTGGCACCATGCCCGCTTCGACTTGAGCACGGGCGAGGCCGTGTCTGCGCCGGCATTGAATCCTATCGCGTGCTGGCAAGTGGAGCGGAAAGGCGACCGGGTGCGCATCTTGGCGAAGCGCCAGCCCGACCGGAAGCCGCGCACGGCCGCGGGCGGCTCGCTTGTCATCGTCGGCGCGGGGGCAGCCGGCAATGCGGCTGCGGAAATGCTGAGACGCGAGGGATTTGGCGGCAAGGTCACCCTCATCGGCAAAGAGGACTCGGTTCCCTACGACCGCCCCAATCTGTCGAAGGACTATCTGGCGGGAAACGCGCCGGAGGAATGGATCCCGCTCCGGTCGAAGGAGTTCTACCAGGAACAGCAGGTCGACCTCATCTTGGGGACCGAGGCGACAGTGTTGGATGCGGCGGGAATGCGGGTCGTCCTTGCCGACGGACGCAGTGTACCCTTCGATGCCTGCCTGCTGGCGACAGGGGCCGACCCGGTGCGGCTGCCCACGCCGGGGAGCACATTGCCGCACGTGTGCTATCTGCGCTCGCTCGCGGAGAGCCGGGCGATTGTCGCAAGGTGCAAGGAGGCGAAGCGCGCGGTTGTCATCGGGGCGAGCTTCATCGGCCTGGAAGTGGCCGCATCCCTGCGCGCCCGCAATATCGAGGTGGACGTGGTCGCGCCCGAAGCGCGGCCGCTGGAGCGCATCATGGGGCCGCAGCTCGGCGACTTCATTCGCGGACTGCACGAAGCCCACGGCGTCCGGTTTCATTTGGGACAGACGGCCGACGCGATTCGGGCGGATTCAGTGACCCTCCATGACGGAAGGTCGCTGGCGGCTGACCTGGTCATCATCGGAGTCGGGGTGCGGCCGGCCGTGGGCCTCGCGGAGCGGGCGCGGCTCTCCATGGATCGCGGCGTCCTGGTCAATGAATATCTCGAGACCAGCGCGCGGGGGGTGTATGCGGCAGGGGACATCGCCCGCTGGCCCGACCCGCGCTCCGGCAGATCCATCCGCGTGGAACACTGGGTCGTGGCCGAGCGGCAGGGTCAGGTCGCGGCACTGAACATGCTGGGCCGGCGCAGGCGCTTCGATGCCGTGCCGTTCTTCTGGAGCCAGCATTACGACGTCATGCTCTCCTACACAGGCCACGCCGAGACGTGGGACCGCATCGCCATCGCGGGAAGCCTGCCTGAGCGGGACGCATGCGTCGCCTTTTTCGAGGGAAATCGGGTCACCGCGGCCATCACCGTGGGCCGGGACAGAGTCAGCCTGACGGTGGAGGCCGCGTTGGAGCGGAACGACTGGGAGGCTGTCGCGCGGGCCGTGAGAGGCTAGTGTCCTGTCGGATAAGTTATCAAACCAAAGATCACGAATCACATCAAGTCAATCGCCCATGCAGAATTGGAGCGATCGCATCGGACAGGGCACCAGATTTTCAGTTCGAAATCCTGCAGGAGCGGATCGCGGTGCACGGCGATCTCGTTCTCGATCAGGCGCCCGCATCCCGGACAGAAGAATTGGCGGAACTCGACGCTGTCGTCGATGAACCGTTCGGGCGGCCCGATCAACGGGTTGGCGTCACTGACCGGCCGGGCTTCCAGAATGCAGTGGGTCTTGTAGTTCTCCCCGGGGTTACCCAGCCACGTGTCGCACTTGGCACACGCCAGGAAGCGCCCCTCAGCGTCCTCCTTCACCGCGAGGGTGTCGGTCGTTTGCAGCACCGTATTGCCCTTGCGGGTCCGGGGAGGCATTTCGTGGCGATTGAGCCGTTCGGCACGGCGCTTGGAGCGCAGGGCCGCGGTGGCGATGATGTCGGCAGCGCCGCTGGCGGGATCCAGCACCACGCAATAGACCTCCTTGGCCGCCTGCTCCGATACCGCCATGTGTTCCACGTCCCTGGCCACGCGCTCCGGATCGCGCTCCATGGGATCGCCAAAGCCGCCGCCGCCGCACCACCAGACGGAATAGACGTCGCTGGGGCCCTGCACAAAGTTCTCCTGCCGCAATTGCAGGGTCACGCGATTCCCTTCCACCTCCCGTATGTCCGCCGGCATCTTGCTTTGCCGCAAGCGTTCCAGGATGTCGCTGTCTTTCACGAACCCGTACCCGTTGGTGGTGGAGGGATATCCGCCCATCATCCCCAGGCTGGTCGGCAGGGCGCATCCGGAGGCGAGGGTGTCCCGGGTAATGGAAGCGGTGTTGTGGGGAATGAAGCAGCTTTCTCCGGAAAGCCCGCCCCGGAATTTACCGGCGCCCCCTGAGTCCACCAGCTCCTTGCGGTAGAGGAACTGGAGCGGAAACTTCTGTTCGGTGTGCTCGATGTTGGGCATCTTGCAGATGGGCGTGCGGGCCCGCCCGCCCGTGCTGATGCCGTCCTCCTGGGCAAAGGCTCCGATGGCGCCGCAGATGAGGTCGAGCAACACGTATCCGTATTGCTCGCCCCACTGGTCGGTGCCGCGGAAGATCGTCGCGGGCCATTGGCTCGTCCCGCCGATGCACATCAAGTCCTTGCGCATCTCGGCATCGGCATGGATCAGCTTGGAGATCACGTTGTAGGCCGGATACAGGGAGATCTCCATGGCCTGCACGGGCGCCGTGGAAACGCTTGCAGGGTGCAGCGCGCAGGTGAACGTGCCTGGAGTGGGGTCGAATTTCACATGGCGCAGGGCTCCCCCGATGGCGAAATACGGGTCCCGGCACAGCAACTCGTTCAGGGCCACCATGATCGATCCGCGCCACCCCGAATAGGTGGCGTTCATGGCGCCGTCCTGGGGAGCGGTGTCCCCGTTTTCGAACGTCAGCGTGTGCCCCTCCTTCTTCATCCTGAGCATGACGCGATGGGTGCGGCGGTCGCCGGGACGGCAGCTTTCCACATAGGTTCGCGCGCGGCACGTCGTGACGCCCAGGGCGTAGCCCGGCAGCCATTGACGTGACAGAGGCATTGACGTGGCACGGCTGGGCGCGCAGGGAGTGCGGCGGGTCTTGTCCGTGGAAGTGACACCGATCCCCAGCCCCCGGCCGCGAGAGTCCGGGGGAAGGGGATCGCGCCGGGAGTTCCCGGTCCGGCGTGCAGCGGCCAAGTGCGATGGGACGCCGGGGCGATTCGCGACGGCAGGTCGTTCTGGCGGCAATTTGGAAGCAGCCGCACACCATTACCAATGGATACCAATGGACTCGGTGGGAGTCGAACCCACAACCTCCTGATTAAGAGTCAGGCTCTCTAGCCAGTTGAGTTACGAGTCCAGTTTGAAGGGGTCAGTCGCGAAAATATCGGATCCTTGCGGTGGGTTGCACCCTCTGATTTGAACGATTGAGATCCATTGCAGTGGACCGGCCCCCGGGGAGCCTCCCGACGAAGAGAGTACCAGCAAGTTCGGCGCCGCGCGAGTGAATGCCGGCATTCTTCAATGGCAGCGGCGAGGCAGCAGGCCTGAAGGCGGCGATATCTTGCAGCGCCGTGCGGGTGGTGTGACTGGCCCGGGCCTCGCTGATCCTGCCGACCACCGTGATGCGCTCGCTCGTCAGTGGACTTTCCACCCGGGCCTGTTCGAGGACCTGGCCGAAGATGGCCCGCGCGGTCTCGCCTTCCCGCAGCCGCTGGCGGCTCATGGGAAACACGGTCACGTCGCGCACAGCGTCGTCCATCTTCAGACGCCTGAATCAGCGATCAAGCACGCTGTCATTCCGCTGTTCCGTCAACCGGCGCGTAGAGCGCGGCGCGTTCGTTTCCACCGTCTTTCGGTTGGGGCCGTCGCTCCGCCTCTTCCCGGAGGAGCGTTTTCGCATGGTCTTGCGCGGAAGGATCAGTGTTCGTGATAAGGCGGTTGCGAGGGCAAAACCACGCCAGAAACGGGGCAGCGCCCCGGCAGATCATTTCATGCCCCATGCCTGATGTTTCGCGATCCACCCCTGGCATGGTATCGGTCGTGCACAACCGACCGGTATCAACGAGAGAGCTGGCGATTGCCGTTCAAGCGAGCGGAGAACGGACCGAATGGTCGTCATTCTGTACCTGGTCTACCTGTTCCTTCCGATCGTTCTTCTGGCGATCGGTTCGTTGGGGCAGACCTGGACCAATTCTCTTCTTCCCAGCGGGATTACGCTGGAATGGTACGGCACGGTCGCGAGAGACCCCAGCTTCCGCCGCGCATTCGTGGTGAGCCTGGAAGTGGTGTCCGTGACCTGCGTGCTGTGCACGGCCTTCGCCCTGCCTTTGGCCTACGCCATGTACAACGGCGCCACGCGGGGTGTGCGCGCCGCCGCTCAGGTGATCTCCCTGCTCCCCATTGCCGTACCGCCCCTGGTGTTGGGGTTCGGCTTCATCCTCGTATTCTCCTCGGACACGCTGCCGTGGCTGGGCAGCCTGGGGCTGCTCATTGCCGGACACGTGGTGCTCGTGCTGCCCTACCTGCTGCAGACGCTGATCAGCGACATGCGTCACCTGAATCTCGCGGAGTTGGAGGCGGCCGCGGATTCCCTCGGCGCAAGCTTCCGCCAGCGGTTCATGGACATCGTGGTGCCTTCCCTCCGTCACTCGCTGGCCTCGGGCCTGGTGATGGTGGCGGCCCTGTCCATCGGGGAATTCCAGCTTTCCAATCTCATCGCGGGCTTCCTCAGCCGCCCCTACCCGGTCGTGCTGCTGCAGGCATTCTATGGGGCCACCGGATTCGCCTGCGCGGCCACCGTGGTGCTGCTGGTGCTTGCGCTGCTGGCGGCGGCCGCCGGCGCCGGCACCGCGCGTTCCACTTCCGCCAGCCGCTCGGTGGGCGTATGAGCATCACCCTGGAGCAGGTCAGCTACGTCTACCCCCGCGGCGATGCGGGCGTGTTCGACGTGAGCCTGTCCCTCGAGCCGGGCGAACTGGTGGCCATCATCGGTGCCAGCGGCAGCGGCAAGACCACGCTGCTGCGCCTCGTGGCGGGCTTTCTCCATCCCAGCACGGGGCGCATCCGCTTGGGCGGGCGGGACGTCACCGAGGTACCGTCGCGAGAACGCGAAGTGGGCGTGGTATTCCAGAACTATGCGCTTTTCCCGCACTTGTCGGTGCTCGACAATGTCGCCTATCCCCTCAAGGTGCGCCACGTCGCCGCCGCGGAGCGACGCGCCCGCGCCGCGGACATGCTGGGACGGCTCGGCCTCGCCGGCTTTGAGCAGCGGCCCGTCACGCAGCTTTCCGGGGGCCAGCAGCAACGGGTGGCTCTTGCCCGCGCCCTGGTATTTCAGCCCAAGGCCCTGCTGCTGGACGAGCCATTGTCTGCCCTGGACGCCGCCCTGCGGGTCGGAATGCGCGACGAGATTCGCCGCCTGCAGAAGCAGCACCAGATCGCCACCATTCACATCACCCACGACCAGGAGGAAGCGCTCTCCATGGCGGACCGCGTGGGCATCCTGGAGCAAGGCCGGCTGGTTCAGGTCGATACGCCGCGCCGGCTGTACGACTTTCCCCGCACCCACAAGATCGCCGCCTTCGTGGGCCGCGCCAACCTGTGGCCGGGGCGGATCGCCGCGCCGGACCGCGTGGCGGTGCCCTTCGGCGAGCTGCGCCTGACGCCCCAGGAACGCCCGCCGGGCGGGAGCGTCTGGGTCCTCGTGCGGCCCGAGCATGTCGGTGTGGGCGCCGCGCCGGACGGTGTGAACACGTTTCGCTGCCTGGTCGAGCGCGACCGCTTCATGGGCTCGGTCCGCCGCTACGGAGCGAAGGTCGGACCCAGCATCTTCGAGGGGGAGACCAGCTACCGGGGCGACATCTCGGTCTTGCATGTCCGGCCGGAGCACGTGCAGCTGCTCCCGCTGTCGTAA
>JBGOTW010000165.1:0-9525 GCA_041476685.1 bacterium
CGGGGAAACCGGGCGCCGACGAGCACGGCCGCCGCCGCGCCATCCCCGAAGAGCGCCGCGGAGACAATGTTGGCCATGGAGCGGTCGGTCACCTGGCCGGTCAGGCTGGCCAGTTCGGCTGCCACCACCAGGACGGCCGATTCGGGATAGGCGCGCAGGTAATCGTTGGCCCGTCCCAGAGCCCAGGCCCCGGCGACGCAGCCCATTTCAGTGACCGGCTGGCGCTGGGTCTCGGGCCGGAAGCCCATGCGCGGGATGAGGTAGCTCTCCACCGACGGGATCATCACGCCGGTGCAGGAGGTGCTGATGATCAGGCCGACCTGCTCCGGATGCACGCCCGCGCCGGTCAACGCCTCGTCCGCCGCGCGCCCGCACAGGTCCACCATCTCCTCGGCATAGACGCGGCTGCGTTCGGTGACCGACCGGTGCTCCAGGTACCAAGGCAGCGGACGCACGGTGAAGCGCCGCCGCACCTCGCCGTGGGCCAGGATGGACGCGGCCCGTTCCGCCTTGTCGGGCGTGCCGGACAGCCAGCCCAGCAAGGCCGCCCGGATCTGCTCCTGGGTGTGGGCGTAGGCCGGCAGGGCGATAGCCGTATTCAGCACGAGGGCGCTCATGGGCCCATCCGGCGCAAGGAGGAGGGAGCGAAGGCGGGGGCGGATCGGCTCGGGGTCACTTGCAACTTCGCCGCATTCATACTGTATTCGGGAACACGAATGCGGCGCAATCGGGCCGCGCCGCGGTCCTTGGACCGCCCCCGTGGGCCTGCCGTCCTGCTAACACGCCGCGAGCGCCGGATAGTCCGGCCTCCTATCGTGGACGGGCGCCCGGGGCGGGCGTGCCCCCGTTCGACTCTGGAGAAGGCATGATCGAGGTCATACCGGTGGCGGAGCGGCCCGGGCGGCTGAAAGGGGTCGGCTTGCCCGAGGATGAAATCCAGACGTTTCTGCAGGACCTGGAAACCCTGCACTTCGGCGAGCCGGGCGAGCGGCGCGGGTCCAACCTGGCGCAGGGCGCCCAGCGAATGGCTCTCGTCTGCCGCCAGGGACGCTCCCTGCTGGCGCGCCTGCCGCTGAAGTCGAAGCGCACGGCGCAGGAGAAGGCGGTCGGTCTTGCGCTGGTGCACCTGGTCGCGGATGCGAGCTGGCACTTCTTCCGCCTGCAACGCCATGGCATCTATGACGCGCTCACCGAGCGGCGGAGCCGCCCGTTGCGCGTGGAGGAGCTGGCCCGGCGCGGCGCGGAGCTCTTGCCTGGCATCCTGCCGACGCGGGCCGAGCTGGACGAGGAAAGCCGGCGCATGCAGATGGACAAGGACGGACTGGAGATCCAGCAGGGCCTGTTCTTCAGTCAGCTGCTCAGCGACCGGGAGATCGGGCTGCATCTCTGCACGGCCATGCTGCGGCCCACGCCGGAGGCGCTCGAGCGGCTGGACGAGTTCCGGCGCACGGGCTTGCTGGACCTGGGCAAGGTGCGCCTCGAGGCCAGGGACGAGACGGGCTATCTGACCTTCCACCATCCCCGCTTCATCAACGCGGAGGACGACGATACGATCGGGCCGCAGGAGCTCGCGTGCGACCTGATCCTGCTGCATCCGGGCCTGCGCATGGGCGTGCTGCGGGGCCACCCGGTCGAGCACCCCAAGTACAAGGGCCGCCGCATCTTTTCCGCGGGGATCAACCTGACCCGCATCTATCAGGGCAAGCAGAGCTACCTGTTCTACCTCACGCGCGACATGGGCTTCGTGAACAAGATGTACCGGGGTCTCGCCATCGCGGACGCCCACGGGAACATGGACGTCCGGCCCGACGAGCCGGAGCAGACCCTCGAGAAGCCCTGGGTCGCCGTGCTGGACACCTTCGCCATCGGCGGCGGATGCCAGCTGCTGCTCGTGATGGATTACGTCATCGCCGAAGCGGGGTCGTACTTCAACCTGCCGGCGCGCAAGGAAGGGATCATCCCGGGCTGCGCCAATCTGCGCCTGCCCCGCTTCATGGGCGAGCGCATGGCGCGCCACGCGATCATGTTCGACAAGACCTTCTACGTGGACGAACCGGAAGGCGGCCTGCTCGTCAACGAGGTGCATCCGCGCGAGCGCATGGACGAGGCGGTCGCGCGGTGCGTGGCGAATGCCATCGGCTCGGGCATGGTGAGCGCGGGCGGCAACCGCAAGGCCATTCGCATCCAGACCGAGCCCCTGGACCGCTTCCGCGAATACATGGCCACCAACGCCTATGAGCAGGCGTTCTGCCACGTGAGCGAGCAGCTTGTGCAAAACCTTGAGCGGCACTGGAACGCGAAGGAGCGCAAGCTCTAGCCGCTCGGATCCCAATCCCTCGTCAGCACGGGAGACAACCGGTATGTCCGCCTCGAACACGCTCCTGCCGACGACGGTGATCGGCAGCCACGCCCTGCCGAGCTGGCTTTGGCTCGCCCGCGACGCCATGGCCCGGAACCAGTTCGGCGCGACGGACGTGGAGGAGACGCTCCAGGACGCCACCCGCATCGCCATTGACGACCAGCTCGCGGCGGGGGTGGACATCATCAGCGACGGCGAGATGCGCCGCGTGAACTTCATTATCGGCTTCTACGGCAGGATTCAGGGCCTGGAGACGCTGCCGGCGCCGCGCCGCGCCGGCGCCCCGCATTGGGATACCGAGACGCCATTCGCGGCCGTCGCCAGGCTCAAGGCGCCCGACGGGCTGGGGATCGTGCACGACTTCACGATGGCCCGCGCGATGACCCGGCACCCGATGAAGGCCACCTGCCCCGGTCCGCTCACGCTCGGCATCCCCATCCGCCGCGGTTCGGCCTACAAGAGCCAGGACACGCTCATCGCCGACCTGATCCGCATCGTCAACGCGGAGCTGAAGGCGCTGGTGGCGGCGGGCGCCGATTTCATCCAGATCGACGAGCCCAACTTCACCATGCATGGGCGCAGCGATCCGGCGCTGCTGGTCGAGGCGTTCAACGAGGCGGTGCGAGGCGTCAAGGCGAAGATCGCGCTGCACGTCTGCTTCGGCAACCTGAACGGCCGCCCCTTCTCCGCGCCGCGCTCCTACGGGCGGCTGTTCCCACACATCCTCAAGGCAAAGTGCAGCCAGCTGGTGTTCGAATTCGCCAGCCGGGAGATGAGCGAAATCGACCTGTACAGCCGCTTCGATACCGACAAGGAGCTGGGCGTCGGCGTGATCGACGTGAAGGCTTTCCGCCCGGAGACCGCGGAGGACGTGGCCGCGCGGCTGCGCAAGGCGCTGCAGCACGTGGAGCCGGACAAGCTGGTCGTGAATCCGGACTGCGGATTCTGGGCGACGCCGCGCTGGGCGTGCCAGCGCAAGCTGCACGCGATGGTCGAGGGTACTCGCATCGTGCGCGCGGAGCTGTCCGGCGCGCGCTGAAGCGTCCAGGGCGTGGCCGCGCTGACCGGGGCGGGCTTCAGAGCCGGGACACTGGAATCCGTCCTGTGTCCGCCGTCGGCACCGTTCCGCCGCGCTACAGGCTGATCAGGACGACGCCGGCCACGACGATCACCGTCCCCAGTATCACGCGCCAGCTCAAGATCTCCTGCCGCAGCACCAGAGTCAGGATCAGCGTGACGAGCGGATACGCCGCGACGATCGGGCCGATCGTCACCACGGAACCGCCGCTGAGGGCGAAGTACATGCAGAAGATGGCCGTGCTGATGCAGCAGCCCGTCAGGCCAAACCACTTTACGCCGCCCCGTGCCAGGTCGAAGGGCAGCCTGCCCTTGCGCACCCGGTAGACCAGCACCGAGCCGGTGCACGACACCATGAATGAGACCCAGGCCGCCATGAACGGCACGGGCAGGATCTGCAGCCCGAACTTGCCGGTGAGAAAATTGGTGCCGCGGATGATCGCTGCCGCGAAGGCGTACAGCAGCGAGCCCACGGGATAGGCGCGCGGCGCCCGGCCTCGCGACGTCAGCACCATTGCGCCGCCCACGGTCGCCAGCGTCCCGGCCACGATCGTCCACGTGACCCGCTCTCCCAGCAGCGCCACGGCGGCGACAGAGCTGAACCAGGGCGACATGGACCCGACCGTCGAGGAGACCGTCGCGCCCACGCGCCGCGTCGCCTCGAAGGACATGGCCTGGGAAATCAGCGGATGGATGCACCCGCTCGCCACGAACACCCAGATGCCGGGCGAGCGGAAGTACTCGGCCTTGACGACGAACGGGGCGATGCACGAATAGATCGTCGCCGTCGTCATGATCGAGATCATCGAGCCGGTCTGCGCATCCACGTAGCGCAGGCCCTGCCGCGCCAGCAGCACGGACCCGCCGAAGAACGCCGCGGCGGTGAAGGCGGCGAGCAGCGGCAGGAAGGACTCGTGACTCACCCGCTTTTCCTTTCCCTGGCGGAGCGGCGAGCCCGCAATGCGTCGGGTGCCGCCCCTGTCTCTGCAGCCCATCCCTGCAATCCGCCCCGGCGGCGGGTTCGCCCGTCGCCGGAACGGACCGAGCCGAAGGCGCCAGCTTTGCCCAACCGGCCGCGGACCACAAGGCCTTGCGAGGCGACGCGGAGAATGCCGGGGCGCGCGGGAGCGGCGTAGCGGCCGCCGGCGGATACTTGCGGGAGCGCCGGGCGGGGGCTATGAGTGGGGCGGCGAGCGCCGTGTGGTCCATGGGTGAGCGCCCGTTTACCGCTCCGGGGGAAGGGGCTCATGGCCGGCAAGACGCGCAAGTTCTGGGGCTGGGGCGTCGTCGAGGACGACCTCACGCCGGAGGAAATCCACGCGCTGATCGGGCGCCTGCAGTCGCGCTACGGCATGAAGGGCCTGACCCATCAACCTCCGCCCCGCATCGAGGACATTCAGCTTCGTCCGCCGCGCGTGAAGCCGCCCGGAGCGCTGGCCTCCCTGTGCACGCAGGAGCCGCTCGAGCGCGCCGGCCACACCTACGGCAAGGCATTCAAGGACGTCGTCCGCGCCTACGCGCGCGACTTCGCGCCGGCACCCGATTGGGTGGCATTTCCGCGTGCCGAGTCCGACGTGCTGGCCTTGCTGGACTGGTGCAGCTCGAACCGCATCGCCGCCATTCCCTACGGGGGCGGCTCCAGCGTCGTGCAGGGCGTCGAGCCGCCCCACGGCGGGGAGTACCGTGCCGCCGTCAGCATCGATCTGAAGGGTCTGAACCGCGTGCTGGAGGTGGACCGCACCTCCCGTGCCGCCCATCTCGAGGCGGGCCTGTACGGGCCGGATCTGGAAACGGCCTTGCGCCCGCACGGCCTGACGCTGCGGCACTATCCTCAGTCCTTCGAGTTCTCCACGCTCGGCGGCTGGATCGCCACGCGCGGCGGCGGCCACTATGCGACGCTCTACACGCACATTGACGACTTCGTGGAGAGCCTGCGCCTCGTCACGCCGAAGGGCGCGGTCGAGTCCTTCCGCCTGCCCGGCTCCGGCGCCGGCCCCAGCCCGGACCGGATGTTCATCGGCTCCGAGGGCATCCTCGGCGTCATCACCTCGGCCTGGATGCGCCTGCAGAGCCGGCCCCGCTTCCGCTCCGGCGCTTCGGTGCACTTCCCGAACTTCCTCAAGGCGGCCGAAGCCGTGCGCCAAATCAGCCAGGCCAATCTCTACCCGGCCAATGTCCGCATCCTCGACCCGAACGAGGCGCTCAACAACGGCGTCGCCGACGGAAGCGTGGCGGTGATGGTGCTGGGGTTCGAGTCCCACGACCACGCGCTGGACGCCTGGATGGTGCGCGCCCTGGAGATCTGCCGCGACCACGGCGGCTCCGTCCCGAAGGACGCGAGCGGCGCCGGGCCGAAGGAAGTCGGCCGCTCCACCCAGGACGAGAATGTCGCGCGCAAGGGCGCGGCCGGAGCC
The DNA here is from genome assembly GCA_041476685.1 of bacterium. Classification (GTDB taxonomy): domain Bacteria; phylum SAR324; class SAR324; order SAR324; family JACQKK01; genus JBGPEV01. The sequence goes on from JBGOTW010000165.1 coordinate 5,851, forward strand.
TGGCGCGACGCGTTCATCCGCATGCCCTATTACCGCGACGCCATGGTCGGTATGGGCATGATTTCCGAGACCTTCGAGACCGCCATCACCTGGGAGCGCTTTCCCTCCTTCCACGAGCGGATCATGGCGGAGACCGAGAAGGCCCTGCGCGAGGTGTGCGGCGGCGGATCGGTCTCCTGCCGCTTCACCCACGCCTACCCGGACGGCCCCGCGCCCTACTACTCGATCCAGGCGCCCGGCAGGAAGGGCGGCCAGCTGCGCCAGATGGAGGAGATCAAGGCGGCGGTGTCCGAAGCGCTGATCAAGCTTGGCGGCACGATCACCCATCACCACGCCGTCGGCCGCTACCACCGCCCCTGGTACGACCGGCAGCGCCCCGAGCTGTTCGCCCAGGCGCTCCGCGCCGCGAAGAAGGTCCTGGACCCGGCGGGTATCCTCAACCCCGGCGTGCTCATTGACCCCTGATTCGTGCCGACGTGTCCCCGTCTCCATCGCCCGCTTGCGATCGTCTTGCTGAGCGCGGCGCTGGGGCTGTTCAGACCGGTCACATAGGGCGCCTTCCACGCGCTGCGCCGCGCGCACTGACCGCTGCGTGAACGGGCCGCCGCTGCCGGCGCCGGCTGGGCGACTTGCCGCTGCGTCCGGGCGATCCGGTCAGCGCCGCCAGAACGCCTTGCCGCCGGTCACGCGCTGAGCGTCAGCCGCGAGGGCCTTGCGCAGCTCCGGCAGGCGCGAGATGTAGTGCCCGCCCAGGCGCTCCCGGAAGAGCGGACCGCTGAACAGCTCCAGGATCTGGGCAAACGTCAGCAGGCCGTCCGCCGCCTCGGCCTTGAATCCGGACCAGCCGCGCGCATGCTCTTCCGACCGGAAGAGATTCATGCGGCTTCAGGCATAGGGCCGGTTCTTCGGCCACTCGCCGAAAGGCAGGTCCACGTAAGCGGCCAGGGCGGGATCGGAGGCGCGCAGCAGCTTCCCGTCGCGCAGCTCGAGCCAGAGCGGCGCGCCGCAGTCCAGGCACGGCGCCCGCACCGTCAGCACCCTGCCCGGAAACAGCCAGCCGGCCGCCAGGGCCTCGAACCCGCACTGGGCATAACCGCGCGGCGCGCCGTCCACGAACAGGCGGTACTGGGTGGGTTGCGCATTGAAGGGCGCGAACGAGGCGATGTAGTCCGTGTCCGGGTAGGCCCAGCAAGGGATGCCCGTGCCCAGCACCTCGTGCAGGAGCGCCTTGCCTCCCTCCGGCGCCAGGTCGAATGCGGCGGCCAGCTCGGTGTAGTGGGGCGGATCGCCCCGCGTCACGAATGTCGTGAGGATGAAGTGGTATGCGCGATCGAGCGTCTCCACGTCCGCCATGGCGTCTCCCGGCTCTTGCGCTGCGCGGATACGGCCCCCGCCGGCGCCGACTTCGCACCTGCACGCTTACGCGCCCATCCCGCGGCGCGGCCGCGCACCAGGGCCGGCGCCGCTACACCTTCACTCCGTTGACGATCCACTGCGGCGCCTCGCCCCGCTCCAGGAAGCGCCGCACGTTCTCGAGGGACCAGGCGACCTCGCGGTCCGTGCACTCTTTCGTCGTGCCGGCGGCATGGGCGGTCAGCACGACGTGGCTGGCCGTGAGCAACGGATTGTCCGGCGTGACCGGCTCGACGGAAAAGACGTCCATCCCTGCGCCCGCGAGCCGGCCGGCATTGAGGGCGTCGGCGAGCGCGTGCTCGTCCACGATCCCGCCCCGGGCGAGGTTGATCAGGTAAGCCGTCGGCTTCAGCAGCGCCAGCGCCCGCGCGTCCAGCATGCCCTGCGTGCTCGGATTGAGGCTGACCGCGATCGCGACCACGTCCGACTCCCGCAGCAGGCTGTCCCGCGCGCGCGGCTCGGCGCCCAGCGCCTCGCTCAGCCGCGCATCCACGGGCGAACGGTTGTGATACAGGATGCGCATCCCGAATGCCCGCGCCCGCCGTGCGAACTCGTAGCCCGCCTTGCCCAGTCCGAGCACGCCGAGCGTGCGCCCCTTCAGCTCGAAGGTGTCCTCCAGCAGGGCCCGCGCCCCGCTCCAGTCCGCCGCGCGCAGACGCTCGTGGTTTTCCACCAGCCGCCGCGTCAGCGCCAGCAGCAGCGCCATCCCATGTTCGCCCAGCGCGTCCTTGTTGACGTCGCCCAGGTTGCAGACGGGAATTCCCTGCTGCGCGCACGCCTGCAAGTCCACGGTGTTGGTGCCTACGCCCATGCGCTGCACGATCTTCAGCTGTGGCAGGGCCTCCAGCAGGGCCCGGCCGATCGGCTCGTGGGCGGCGACGACCGCGTCGCACGAGCGCGCCCGTTCCAAGTCCGCCGCCGCGTAGCGCCCGTCCGCGCCGGAGCCGATGCGCACCCACTCCAGGTCGCGCGGGATGCGCTGCTCGTAGTCCGGCCTGTTCTTCCAGATGAAGCAGACTTTCATGTCCACCCTCCGCGGGGGAATTCTGCGCCTCGCCAGCCCATAGCGCGGCTCGCCGCGGAAGGAAAGGCGGCGGCGAGCAGCCCGCGCCCAGCCCCGCGCGGGCCGATCTTGCGGCGGATTGCGCGACGGGGGCCGGAGCGGGGCGCGCATTTGACTCCCTTTCGCCCCGGTCCTATCCTGCCCTATGCATCAGGGGAGCCCCGGAAGGGGCTGAGAACCCATTGGCGCGAGGCAGGTTCGCCCGCGCGACATGGGGACCCTTTGAACCTGATCCGGGTCATGCCGGCGGAGGGATCGCAGGACGCAGGCGGGACGGGGGTCCCGCCTCCCACGCGTCCGGGTTTCCTGACACAGAAGCCGGCGCCGAACGGCACCGCGGAACCTGCCCCAGGGGGGCGAGCCGCGCGGCCGTGAAGCGCCTCAGGCACCGCGCACCGCCCGGGTCTCCGCCGCAGCAGAGGAGATCCGCCATGCCGTCCGAAGGCTCCAACGGGAAGAACGTCCCCGCGATCACCGTCACCACCGGTCCGCTGGCCGGCTCGCGCAAGATCTATCTGAACGGCGCACAGGCCGGGTTGCGCGTGCCGCTGCGCGAGATTGCGCTGCATCCCTCGGCGAACGAGCCGCCCGTGCGGGTGTACGACACCTCCGGACCCTACACCGATCCCGACGCGCGCATCGACATCCTGGCCGGGCTGCATCCCCTGCGCTCCGCCTGGATCCGCGCCCGGGGCGACGTGGAGGAATACGACGGACGGCGCGTCAAGGCGGAGGACAACCGCGGCTCCGGCTCCCAGAAGGCCGTCCCGGAATTCCCGGCGCGGACCCGTCCCCTGCGCGCCAGGGCCGGCGGCGCGGTCACCCAGTTCGAGTACGCCCGCCGCGGCATCGTCACTCCCGAGATGGAGTTCGTCGCCCTGCGCGAGAACCTGGGCCGTGAGCGTACGGCGAGCGGAGCCGGCCGCGCAGACGGGGAGAGCTTCGGCGCGGCCATCCCCGAGTTCGTGACCGGGGAATTCGTGCGCGCCGAGGTGGCGCGGGGCCGGGCCATCATTCCCGCCAACATCAACCACCCGGAAAGCGAGCCGATGATCATCGGCCGCAACTTCCTCGTCAAGATCAACGCCAACATCGGCAACTCCGCCGTCACTTCCTCCGTGGGTGAGGAGGTGGACAAGATGGTCTGGGCGACGCGTTGGGGCGCCGATACGGTGATGGATCTGTCCACCGGGCGCAAC
>JBGOTW010000166.1:0-9461 GCA_041476685.1 bacterium
GCGAGCTTGACCGGCCCGCGGTCCACCGCGGTCACGGCGCAGCCGCGCTTCACGAATGCCCAGCTCCACCCGCCCGGCGCCGCCCCCAGGTCCACCACGCGCTCGCCCGGACGGGGCAGGATCCCCATCACGTCCAGCGCTTCCTCCAGCTTCAGGTACGAGCGCGATGGCGCGACGGAGTCTTCCGGCATGCGGTGCACGCCGCCCGGCCACGGATCGCTCAGTTCCGCCATGTCCGCGAGACTCGACCAGACGCCGCCCTCCACCCGGCACACCTGCAGCACACGCAGTTGCGGAGGCGCAGCCCTCGCAAGCGGCTCGTGCGGCAGCCGAACCCGCGGCGGACGCGCCGCCTCGTCCGGCTCGACATACGCGGCGGCGAGCGGCGGACAACGTTCGGCGAGGGCCCGGCGCAGGGCATGGCCCAATCCCTGCGCGGCGCCGGACAGCGAGTCCCCAGTGTCGGGATGGGGAGCAAAGGCGTGCAGGGTCCACGGGCCGCCCCGCCCCGCAAGCGGCGCTTCCCAGGCGTCGAGGAGCGCGGCGAGAAGCGCGGCACTCTCGCGGTCCCAGCGCGCCCGCGGCAGGCGCTGGCGCTCGAAGATGAACGGAGCCGGCCCGGGCGGAGGCGGCGCGCCCAGCGCCACCCACCCCGCGTCCGCCTTCGGCTCGCAGGAAACCGCCCCTTCCGCGCCGATGCGCGCCGGAGCGCTCGCGGCGACGGGGTGCCGTGCCCCATCCGCGCGCCGGCCGGAGTGAAGTTTCCACGACACTTCTTCGCATAGAGCGCGCTCAAATCCGGCCCGGCACACCAGGATCCACGTCTCGCCCGCGGCGCTCATTCACGCCATCTGCGAATCAACACAATCGTAGGAGTTCTCCATGATTCTTCCACATTGTTGCGACCTAATGGATGCGCGGAAACCGCCCCCGCTTCTTGCCGGGGGCGCGAACCCATCGTCGCACCGTTCGGGGAGAACTGGGGTATGGATCGCACGATCAGCGCGCCCCACGGCCGCGCCCAGCAGGACCTGGGGCAGTTCTGGGGCCGGTATTTCAGCGAGATCCCGGTTTGCACGCACGTGGATTGCGATCGCGTCGCCCTGGAAATCGATCCGTTCTTTCCCTATCTTGACGATCGCAACCGCTGCGACCAGCACGGCCGCGGGCAGGTCGAATCGGCGTATCCGGTATTGTCCTAGATTTCCATCCTAGAGTTCTGTCCTAGACTTCCCCGCGCGCCAGCCTTGCCGGGCAAGAGCCTGCCCATTCCCGACTGCGAAGATCCCGGCGCTTTCAGGCCGGGAAGCGGGCGATGGCCCGTTCCAATAGCGTCCGGGTATCGTCGTCGAGGGGCCCTACCAGCGCCAGGTGCAGCCGCTCCGGCGCGAAGAGCCTGGCGGCCAGCGCGCGCAGCTCCCCCGCGCTGATCCGCTCCATCTGCTCCAGCTCGCTCCGCTCGTCTCGCACGCTGGAATACAGCAGCGGCCAGGCATAGCGTTCCGCCCACGCGCCCAGGGAATCGCGACCGAACTCCAGGTCGAAGCGGTGCCTATGCCGCGCCCGCTCCAACTCCTCCGTGGAGGGCCCGTCCCTGCGGAAGCCGGCCAGCACGCCCAGCACGCAGTCCAGCAGCTCCTCGAGCCGCTCGGCCTTCACGCTGGTGGTGATGTCGAAGTGTCCCGCGTCGCAGTAGGCCGAATACCCCGCGTTGATCCCGTACACGAGCGCCCGTTCCTCGCGCACGACCCGCTGCAGCAGGCTCGCCGGTCCATCGTCGAGCACGCGGGAGAGCAGGCCCAGGGCCAAGTCCTCCGGCGCGTTGTAGCCCGGACCGGGAAAGCTGAGCTGGATGTGGAACTGGTTGTCCGCGTCCGCGACGGTCTTCAGCGCGGGACCCGGGGATGAGCGCGGCGCCTCGTCGAGGGCCGGGGCGCGGCGCAGCAGCGCGGCGGGGCCGGTCGGCCAGTCGCCGAAATGGCGGCGCGCCCGGGCCATGCCCTGCTCCGCGCGAACATTGCCCACCAGCGCCAGGATGCAGTTCCCCGGCAGGTAGCAGCGGCGGTGGTAGGCGCGCAAGTCAGCCTCGCCGAGCCGGCCCACGATCTCCGGCGTCCCGGGAATGGCCTGGCTGAGCGGATGGTCCGGCCAGAGCAGTTGCGCGCTCAGCGTCGCCAGGTCGATCAGCTCGCCCTTGTCGTTATAATCGTAGAGCATCTCGTCCAGGATGATCTGCCGCTCCTTGTCCACGTCGGCGAAGACGGGCTCGCGGATGAAGCGGGCGAGCTGATCCAGCGCCTGTTCCAGCCGCTCGGGGTGCGCGATCAGGAAGAACTCGGTCGCTTCGACGCCGGTGATGGCGTTGACCATCCCGCCGACCTGCTCGAAAGCCAGCGTCAGGGCGTGGGAATCCGGCGCGGCGGTGTTGCCGCGGAACAGGACGTGCTCGAGAAAGTGGGAGATGCCCGACTCGGCCGGCGACTCGTAGCGCGATCCGGCGCGCACCATCAGGCTCACGAGCACCTGATGGCTGGCCGGCCGGTCCACGACGACGGCGGTCAGGCCGTTGGGAAGGCGCTCGACGACCGCCGGGGAAGCGGACGGGGAAACGAGAGTCGGAGCGAGCATGACGGACGGTCCGGCAGCGTGGCGTTCGCCCGCTGCGGGTGCAGGAGGCGCGTCCTGGCGGAGGGACGTGGAACTGAAAGCGGTGCCTGCGCCAGGGTCGGGCTGTGGCGGCGCTCGAGGTACCGCGTCCGTGCCCGGATCCCTCTTCCCCGTCGCGGATACGGATGATGTTGCGCGGCTAGCTCTTCAGGAATGGCGCCAGGGCCTGCTTCATGGCGGCCATCGTCTTCTCGGACGGCGGCACCAGGGGCAGGCGGTAGTGCGGGCCCATCAGGCCCATCTGGCACAATCCGCCCTTCACCGGAATCGGGTTCGACTCGACGAAGCAGGCGTCGAACAGCGGCAGCAGCGGCCCCAGCTGCTCGCGCGCCTTGACGAAGTTGCGCTCGGTGATCGTGTCCACCCATGTGCGCATCGGACGCGGCACCACGTTCGCGGCGACCGACACCACCCCCCTCCCGCCCACCGCCATCAGCGGCAGCGTCATGGCGTCGTCGCCGGAGAGCACCGTCAGCGTGCCATTGACCAGTTGGCAGATCTGCTGCTGCTGCAGGATGCTGCCGGAGGCTTCCTTGATGGCAAAGATGACGCGCTCGCCCGCCAGGCGCTTGACGGTCTCAGGGGCGATGTTGCTCGCCGTGCGGCCCTGGACGCTGTAGGCCATGATCTCCAGACCTGTCGCATCGCGCAAGGCCTTGAAATGCCGGTAGATACCCTCCTGCGTGGGCTTGTTGTAGTACGGGCTGGCCGACAGGACGTGGGTCACCCCGATCGCCTTGAATTTCTTGCCCCGCTCGATCAGCTCGGCGGTGTTGTTGCTCGTGCATCCGGCCACCACCGGCACGCGGCCCTTGGCCAGCTTCAGCGTCGTTTCGATGATGCGCAGCTGCTCGGCGTCGGTCAGCGTCGGCGTCTCCCCGGTCGTGCCGCAGGGCACGAGGAAGTTCACGCCGCCCGTGATCTGGAATTCGATGAATCGCTCCAGCGCCGCCCAGTCCACCTCCCCGGTGGCCGTGAACGGCGTTACCATTGCCGTGCCTAGGCCGGTAATGGCGCTGTTGTCCGCACCCATGGCTCAGCCCTCCCGCAAGCGTGCCCTGCCTTCTGGGGATGATGCGAGGCAGACTACGCTTCGCCCCGGGGGGCGTCAATGCAATGTGGGGATCTCGCTGGCCGGCAGGGCGGGCTCGTCGAGTCATAACTATCTGTTGCGTCACGCGTTATCAACGTCAAATGTATTCCTAGGGCATGCCGACGCTGGCTCCGGGTGGCTGGTGTGCGCCCGGTTTATAGAACGTTAGTTCTCTCTTTTGGGGCACGGGATCAGGCTCAATCCGGCACCCGTTATCGAGCTGGGTTGAGGCGGGCGCTCAGGCGCTGACTTGCACCGGCGTTGCTTTGGGCTGCGGCGGGCCGTAGCCGCCGGTGAGGCGGAGGTTGGCCAGCATGACCATGATGTTCTCGACGACGAACTGGTCCAGGTCCGCGTCAGGGGCAAGCGCGCCGGAGCGAACCGCAGTGTCGAACGACGCCTTCTGGTCGGCAAGAAAGGCCTTGCAGTCCAGCGCCGGACCGACCCGGAACACGACCCGGGTCTGGATCGGCCGCTCGTCTTCCATGCGCGGCAGGGGCGGCAGGAGGTTGCCGTCCATGCTGACAAGGAACGCGGAGTCGAAGGCCCGCACGTACGATGTGGACTCGCGCACTGGCACGTTGTCGGCGTCCGGCTTGAGCCGCCCGCCGAGGGGAAAGAGCACGAAGATCTGGCCGACCTTCTTCAACTGCAGCAGCTCGCGGAATGCGGCGCGGTTGATCCGGCCCGCCTCCTTCTCGAAGCCGTCGCGCGCGGCCCGCTCCTCCGCGGTCTCGTCCGGCTTGGGCTTGGGGAAGTCGCGCTTGGGGACGATGACGAGGCGCGAATACTTCTCGGTGAACATCTTGATGAATTCGGAGGATTCGTTGAGCTTGCGCCCGGCGACATAGACCAGCCGTGGGAGGATGTCGGCATAGCGAGGATGCTCGCGGCGCAGCAGGGCGTGGAAGGACGGCACGTCGAGATTGCCGCGGTGCTCGGACAGGAACAGCACGCTGCGGCCCGCGTGCACCTGGGCGAGCGCCTCGTCGAGGTGCTCCAACCCGACCACCGCCGAGCCCGGCAGGAACAGCCGCAGCACGAACGCCTCCAGGTCCGCCCGGCCCGCGGCGACGCCTGCCTGGTACACGTTGTCGGGGGTGACGACGCGATCCTTGCCCGGCTGGTAGGACTTCTGGAGCTTCTGGACGATGTCCAGGATCAGCAGGTTCAGGTCGGCCTGGGACAGGGGCTGCGCGGAAAACGGCGCGTGCGGCTCCATGCGGCGCCTGTGCTGGCGAGGCTGGTGAAAGGCTGTGCCGGGGCAGCGGCCGGGGCGGCCACGGCACCACTCACTGGGCCGTCCATTGCGCAGCCGACAGTGCGGTACCGTGCAATCCAGCAGCGGACTACCGCGCGGCACCCCGTTCCGGCGCACGAAAAAGGCTAACAACGGCCCGGCGAAAAGTCACGCCGGCCTTGGCGCCGGCTCGTGCCCCCCAGGGCGCCACGCGGGGCGGCACGCGGCGCTAGCGTTGGCGCGGGTCGAGCCAATCGGACAGCGCATCCCCCAGCAGGTTGAAGCCCAGCACGACGAACAGGATGCAAAGCCCGGGGAAGAGGGAGACATGGGGCGCCTGCATCAGCACGGCCTTCCCGTCGGCCAGCATGGCGCCCCAGCTCGGCGTGCCGGGGGGCATGCCCAGGCCCAGGAAGCTCAGGCTCGCCTCGGCCAGGACCGCGCCGGCCAGCCCAAAGGACGCCTGCACCCACAGCACGGGCAGCACATTGGGCAGCAGGTGCATGGCCATGATCCGGCCGTGACCCATACCCAGCGCCCGGGCGGCCATGACGTAGTCCACCTCGCGCAGGGCCAGCACCTGGCCCCGCACCACGCGCGCGTAGCCGGTCCAGCCCAGCACCGACAGGGCCACGATCACGTTGCCCAGGCCCGGCCCCAGCACCGCCGCGAAGGCGATCGCCAGCAGCAGGCCGGGAAACGCCAGCAGCACGTCCACCAGCCGCATCAGCGCCTGTTCCACCCAGCCGCCCGCATAGCCGGCCAGCAGGCCCACCAGCGTGCCCAGGCTCGCCGAGACGATTACAACCGCCACACCCACTAGCAGCGAGACCCGCCCGCCATAGAGCAGCCGGCTGAGGATGTCCGCGCCGCTCTCGTCCTGCCCGAGCCAATGGCCTGCGCTCGGCGGATCGAGCGCCCCGGCCAGGTCCATCCCGCCCGGATCGTAGGGCGCGAGCCAGGGCGCCAGCACCGTGGGCGCGCAGAAGCCCAGCCCCAGCAGGGCCAGCAGCAGGATCGTCTTCTTGCCCGCGCGGCTCATCGCCCCTCGCCCGCCTGCATGGGTTCAATCGTAGCGGTCAACTCCCCTCGCGCTGCCGGATGCGCGGATCGATCCACCCGTACGTCAGGTCCGTCGCCAGGTTGACGGCCACATACGTGAGGGCGATCACCAGCACGCAGCCCTGCACCAGCGGATAGTCCCGCCGCCGGATGGCGTCGAGCAGCAGACCGCCCAGGCCCGGCCAGTCGAAGATGCTCTCGGTGATGATGGCGCCGGAGAGCAGCACGCCGATCTGCAGGCCGATCAGCGTGACGACGGGAATGAGGGCGTTGCGCAGCGCGTGCCGCCACAGCACCGCGCGCTCCGGCAGTCCTTTCGCCCGCGCCGTGCGCACGTAGTCCTCGCCGAGCACGCCCACCAGCGCCGCCCGCAGCATCCGGCTCAGCAGGGCTGCCAGCGCCAGCCCCAGCGTCAGCGCGGGCAGCACCAGGCTCGCCGGCCCCTCGCGCCCGTCCACCGGCAGCCAGTCCAGCCAGATCGCGAACACCAGGATCAGCATCGGCCCCAGCCAGAAGCTGGGCACCGCCACGCCCAGCACGGCGAACGTGCTGGCCGCCTGGTCCGGCCAGCGGCCATGGTGCACTGCGGCCAGGATCCCCAGCGGAAAGGAGATCGCCAGCGCCACGGCCATGGCGCCCAGCATCAGCTCCACCGTCGCCCCATAGCGCTCCGCGATCCGGCCGGCGACCGGCTCGCGCGAGGGGAGCGAAAGGCCCAGGTCGCCCGCAAAGGTGCGGCGCAGGTACCGCGCATACTGCTCGCCCAGGGGCCGGTCCAGCCCGAGCTGCGCCCGCAGCTGGGCGCGGTCCGCCGCCAGCGCCTGTTCCCCCAGCATCAGGTCCACCGGATCGCCGGGCACCAGGTGCAGCAGCAGGAACACCAGGCTCACCACGCCCAGCAGGATGGGCAGCGTCCACAGCAGGCGGTTGAAGAAGAAGCTCATCGTGGTCCGTGAGGCCTTGCGCGCGCCGGAGCGCGCCGTGCCGGGTGCCCGGGCAACCTGGTGGACTGTAACATCGCAGTTGGGTGTAACCGCTGCAAATCGCGGGGCGCTGACCCGCGCCCCCGGTGGCCCAGGCACCCGGTGGCCCAGGCAACAGCGCGGCCCAGGCATCAGCGCCGCCTTCGCGCCGAATCCGGGTGCAGGGAGCCTTGTTGTTGGCTCGCCGCCCAAGCGGCGGCTCGCTGCACCCTGCTGGGGTGTCCGAGGGGCGCGGTTGCCCAGACATCAGCCCCTCGGTAGCTGTTCTCAATCAAAGCCTAGGGCGCTGCGTGCATGAAGGGCAGCGACTGGAATCCGCCGGTGGGGTGCAGCCGGAAGCCGGCGAAGCGCTTCGACACGATCGCCACCGTGTTGTTGTGCCAGAGCGGGAGGTAGGGCAGGTCCTCCTGCGCCAGCTTGTCCGCCTGACGGTAAAGTTCGCGGCGCTTCACCTCGTCGGGTTCCACCAGCGCGGCCTGCAGCAGGCGGTCCATTGCCGGATTGCGGTAGCGGCCCCGATTGCGGCCCTGCGGCGGCATGCGGTCGGAGAGCAGCACCTCGGCCAGGAAGGCCGGATCGCTCACGCCGATCCAGCGCAGCGCATAGAGCTCGAAGTTGCCCTTCTGGATGTCGTCGAAGAACGTCGCCCACTCGAAGGAGCGGATGTCCACCGCGATCCCCACCCGGCGCAGATCCGCCTGGACGATGCGGGCGCGCGCAAGGGCCGCCCGCTCCGTGCTGGTCTTGTACACCAGCGTGAAGCGCGTGCCGAACGAGCGCGGATGGCCTGCCTCGTCGAGCAGGCGCTCGGCCAGGGCCGGATCGTAGGCGGGCGGCGTGCCGGGCCAGGCGTCGGGGCTGCCCGGGGGCAGCAGGCTCACGGCGCGCACGGCGTGGCCCCGCTGCCGGTAGCGGATCAGGTCGGCGACGTTCACGGCGTGGGCAATCGCCTGCCGCACGCGCCGGTCCGCCAGCAACCGGTCTTCCAGGTTGAAGCCCAGGTACTCGAAGGACAGGCCCGGCCCTTCCACCACCCGGTAGCGGTCGGCCAGCGGGCGCTTGGCGAACAGGTCGAGCTTGTCCACGGGCAGCGCGTTGATGCCCAGGTCCAGGTCGCCCTTGTAGAACTTCAGCAGGCGCGTGTTCTCGTCCTGCACGATCTTGAACACGATCCGTTGCAGGGGCGGCTGCCGTCCGTGGAAGGTGTCCGAGCGCTCGAGCACGATCTCGGCCGGGCTGCGGCTGGCGAGGCGGTAGGGCCCGCTGCAATCGAAGGGGAGGAGCGCGTCCGGCGCACGGCCCGCCAGTGGCGCACGACTCAGCACGGGCAGCACCAGGTCGCTCAGGATCGACGCGTACGGCCGCTTCAGCTCCACGTCGAAAGCCAGGGGTGGGTGGGCGCCCGCGGAGACGAGGCGCAGGGCCTGCACCTTCTCCCGCAGGGGCGCTCCATAGGGCGAGCCGGTGGCCGGATCCAGGACGCGCTCGAGCGTGGCGACGGCATCCCGCGCGTCCAGCGGCGCGCCGGAGGCAAAGCGCACGCCGGGCCGGAGATGGAAGCGGTAGCGCGTCGGCGCGAGCCGCTCCCAGCGCAGGGCCAACCCGGGCTCGATGCTGAGGGATTCCCCGAGCGTCAGCAGCGTCTCGCACAGGAGCTGGTGACTGATGCGCACCCCGGAGGCGTCGGAGGCGAGGAGCGGGTCGAGGGTGACCGGCGCGGCCTCCAGCACGACGCGGAGCTCCGCGGCCCAGCCCGGTCGGGAAATGCCCGCAGCGCCCGCGAGCGCCAGGACGAGCAGCGGGACGCGAAGCAGCAGCCGGCGGAGCAACCGCAGCGAGTGCAGCGTCGGTGGGGGCGGCCGCAGCGAGTGCAGCGTCGGTGGGGGCGGCCGGCGTGTGCGCTGCGGCGGCGATGTCGGCAGCGTTACATGCGGCGCCGCGACCCGCGCCGACCCTCCCCGCGTTGCCGCCAGAGCCGGCATTCCCCTCAGGATCCGCCGGGGGCGGATCAGCATGTGGGACTCCCCACCGTGCAGGACGACACGTTGCCGCCTCCGTCGTTCCGGAGGATAGCGACATCGTTGAATTTCCAGGATGGGCTGGTCGGGCCGGGGGCGTCCGTATAGATGTCCGTGGCGGTGTTCGTCCCTGTGCCGGGGTGGACACGAACAAAGGTTCCGTGGGCGAGCGTGAACGCCGCGAATCCATAAATATTGGTGGTGGTCTGGTTCAGCAGCGACCACTTGTTCATGTCCTGGTCGTTGCCGCTCGAATTGACGATCACGACGGTCTGCACGGTGCTCAGGTAGTCCACGGCCACGATCGCGATTCCGCTGGATGAAGTGGACGTGGGGTCGTTCGCATTGTCGAAGACGAAATTCTTGTCCGCATTGTGGGCGTCCTGCAGGCACGCGCC
>JBGOTW010000167.1:0-9434 GCA_041476685.1 bacterium
TCGTCCGTCTGCAGCGTGAGCAGGCCCAGGTCGCTCTTGCCCTCGAAGCGGCCGGTGTGCCGCCCGTAGGTGGTGCCCGGAATATCGTCCCAGGCGAACAGGGTGAGCGTGAGGTCCGTGATCTTCATGGCGCGAGCCCTCTCGGGTGGAGTGGGACGATTGGAGCGCGGTGGCGCCGGGCGCGCGGCCGCCCTGGGTCGTGCCTGCCGGCACGCGGCCGTCCGGCTTGAGCGTTCCGGCGCTACCCTCTCACGCGCGGCATGCGGATCATGTCCCACGGGCTCGGCATGTCGCCGCAAGGCACATGCACGAGCGCCGGCGCGTCCAGCTTGAGCGCCTTTGTCAGCGCCCCCTCCAGCTCCGCGGCCGTCTTGGCGCGGAACGCGGCCATGCCGAAGCTCTCGGCGAGCTTCACGAAGTCCGGATTGCGCAGGTCCGAGGCGATCAGGCGATTGCCGAAGTTCTCCCGCTGCAGGAGACGGACGTTGCCGAACGCGCCATTGTCGAATACGACGACGACCACGGCGAGCTTGTGCTGCATCGCAGTGGCCAGCTCCCCCACCTGGTACATGAAGCCCCCGTCGCCGGCGATGGCGACCACGGGCGTAGCGGGCCGCGCCGCCTTCGCGCCCAGGGCCGTGCCGTAGCCCCAGCCGAGGTTGTCCTGGTATCCGGGCGAGAGGAAGGTGCGCGGCTTTTCCACCGGATAGGCGAGCCGGCTGGCGAAGCCGATCTGCGTCACCTCGTCCACGAGGATGCCGTCGGCGGGCAGGGCGGCGCGGATGGCCTTGACGAAACCCAGCTGCGGCTCCAGGCGCGTCAGGCGCTCGGCCAGCCAGCCCCGGTGGCCCTTGAGCTCCTCGGCCCGCGATGCCCGGCGGCGGTTGTGCGCCGGCAGCCGCTCCAGCAGGGCGCGCAGGCACGGGGCCGCGTCCCCGACGAGGGCGGCGGCCGGCTTGCGGAAGCGCTCCGGCTCCTCCGGGTCGATGTCCACGCGCACGATCTTCAGGCTGGCGTCCACGCCCCACTGCTCGTGCTGCATGTACAGCCGCGTGCCGATCGCCAGCACGGCGTCGGCGTCCTTCCACAGGCGGTGGGCGATGGGCAGGTTCACGCTCAGGCGGTGGCTGCCGGGCAGGATGCCGTGGCCCCTGCGGTATCCCGCGAGCGTGGGCGCTTCCAGCATCTCGGCCAGGGCCGCCACTTCGGCCGCCGCGTCCTGCGCCCCGCCGCCCAGCACGATCAGCGGCCGCTCGCTCGCGCCCAGGATGCGGGCCGCCTGCTCCGCCGCGTCCTCGTCAACGGGCGGCACGGTGCGGGGCAGGGGCATGGCGGGAAAGGTCACGGCGCCCGTCCGGCCCCACATGTCCCAGGCGCACTCCAGCACCGCCGGGCGCTGGCGTCCGGAGGTTGCGCTGTGCAGGGCCTCGGCGACCAGGCCCGGCCCTTCGTGGGGCGCGCGAATCCGGTTGACGTACTTCGCGAAGTGCCGCGCGACGCCCAGCTGATCGTGGATCTCGTGCAGTTGGCCGTGGGCGCGGTCAATCTGGGCCTGGGGAATCTGCCCGATCAGGCCCAGCACAGGCGCGTTCATGCCGTAGGCCGTCAGCAGCGCGGCGCTGGCGTTCAAGAAGCCCGGACCGGGCACGGTGGAAAAGGCCTGCGGCTTGCCCGTGGCCAGCGCGGCGCCCAGCGCCATGTAGCCCGCGGCCTGCTCGTGGCGCGGATGGATCACGCGCACCTTGTCGCGCTGCCGGTAGAGCGCGTCGAAGAGCGGGTCGTTGTGCACCCCGGGCAGGGCATAGACCGCCGTCAGGCCGTGCCGGACGAGGCTTTCGACCACGCCTTCCGCGGTTGTCATCGTCGGCATGCGCCTGGCTCCTGGCTCGTGGAAGCGCGTGAACGCGCGCACCCGGCGGGCCAGGCGCGCGACGGTCAGCTACCCCGTATCCCATGCCGAGGCAGGATGCCAAGGGGCGGCGGGGCCTCGCGCGTGCGGCGGGCCTGCGTGACCTAAATCAATAGACAGCGTGCCGGACGTGCGCGTAAGCGTGGGGCCAGGATGCTGTGCGGTGCACTGAAAGGCGGCGCTGCGGGGCGGCGCTGCAAGGCGGTGCCGCGAGACGGTGCAGCAGCCGGCAGCATGCTCCCGGTCACCCGGAGCGACGCCCATGCCCACCAAGCTGTACGATTGGCTTCCGCCCGAGGGCGAGAAGCTGATTCTCGTGCTGTTCCTGTCCTTCCTGATCGGCCTGGAGCGCGAGGAGCACAAGACCGCCGCGTCGGCGCATTTCGCCTTCGGCGGCGTGCGCACCTTCCCCCTGATCGGCCTGATCGGATACTCCATGGCGCTGCTCTCCGGGGAGCAGGTGCTGCCGTTGTCCCTGGGCTTCGTGGTCGTGGGCGGCTTCCTGCTGATGTCGTACTGGCACAAGGTCGCGGCCGGCGGGCTGGCCGGCGTGACGACGGAGATGTCGGGCCTGACGACGTACCTGGTGGGCGCGCTCGTGTATCACGATCACTTCTGGATCGCGACGACGGTGTGCGTGATCGGCGTGTTCCTGCTGCAACTCAAGGCGGGGCTGGAAAGCATGACCCGCCGCATTGCCCCGGACGACATTCTCACCTTCACCAAGTTCCTCCTGCTCACCGCGGTGATCCTGCCCATCGTGCCCAACGAGGGCTTCACCGAGTTCAACCTCAACCCGTTCAAGACCTGGCTGGTCGTGGTGGCGGTGAGCGGCGTGTCCTATGGCAGTTACGTGCTGCAGCGGGTGACCAAGGACCAGGGCAGCGTGCTCCTGGCCGCGCTGCTCGGGGGGGCGTACTCGTCCACGGTGACGACGGTCGTGCTGGCGCGGCGTTCGGCGCGCGAGCCCCAGGTCGCCCTGTTCTCGGCGGGGATCCTGATGGCGAGCGGGATGATGTACCTGCGGCTGGCGGTGCTCGTGAGCCTGTTCAACCGGCAGCTGATGTCGCTGCTGGGCCCACCCTTCCTGGTGCTGGCGGCGCTGGCCTGCGCGGTCGGCTGGCTCTGGTCGCGGCGGGAGAAGAAGAGGCGTGCGGCGCCGAGCCGGGAGACCGTCGCGCTCAATCCCCTGGAGCTCCGCGCGGCGCTGTTCTTCGCCCTGCTGTTCCTGGCGATGCTGGTGGTGACGCGACTGGCCGTTCTCTATCTGGGCAAGGCGGGGGTGTACGGCCTGGCCGCCGTGATGGGCGTGGCGGACGTGGATCCGTTCATCATCGGGATGACGCAGGAAGCTGGCGGGCTGACGCCCCTGGATGTGGCCGCCGCCGCAATCGTGATCGCCGCGGCCAGCAACAACATCGTCAAGGGAATCTACGCGTTCTGGTTCTCGTCCAAGGCATCGCGCGGGATGAGCCTGGCGTTCCTCGTGGGGCTGGCGGCGCTGGGGATGACGCCTCTGCTGCTCTGGTGAATCCGGCAGGGCGCGACACCTGGTCGAAGCGGAATGTGCGGAGCCGGGTTTACGTCGGAACCCCGGCTCCAGCACTCGACAGCGAAGCTGCTACGCGATGCCGAGAATCTTCATCGCCTTGGCGAGGGTATCCACGGCTTCCTGATGCTTGCCTGCTTTGTGGTACTTTTCGCCCTCGGCCCGCAGCTCCTTCACTTCCTGCATTTGGGCCGCCGAGATCTTCGCGTTCGGCAGGGCTTCGTCAATCTTCTTCATGTCCTTCGGGCAGTGAAACGCGAAGGCCGAGGAGGCCATCATCAGCAACCCGATTGTCAAAACGGCAAACTTTTTCATGCCTTCCTCCACAGGTGATTCATGAACTGCCGCTAGGATCCGCCCTTTCGGAGCGGTGTCCCCGTCTCTATCAGCCGCTTCGGCCCGGCAGGCCGCCCAATCGGGCAGCCGGATCGGCCCGGCGGACTGCCCAACCCGGCAGCCGACCGCATCCGATCAACACCTCCGGGCTACGAATTCTTCCCTTTTTCGGCAGGGGTACAATCTAATCTTGCAGGGCGTCCCCCCAGCGCGCCCGAACCCAGCTTGAATCACAATCCCAGACGCTTGGCAACCGCGCCGGCATTCCACAGCCGGCGCTGGAGGGCAGGATGGGTCCAGGACGTGCGGCCGGGTGCCGCGCGACGATTTCCCCTTCCCGCAGCACCTGCACCCCATTGTCGAGGCTGTGGAGAACCCCCGGGGCCTTCGATATGTACCGGCCCTCCCCGCCCGACCATTTTAATGGACGCGCGAGTCTGGGATATCTATGCTGGGATACTCAAAAGCTTACGCGAACGCTGCGCGGGGCGAACGGGGGCCCAGGCGCGGCAGGCGGTAACCCGTTGCAATGACGAGACGGAGAATCCGGGCTGTGGGGGGTAGGCCCGGCCGGGTGGTGCGGAACGGAGCGAGCGGCTCGGAGCGATCCGAGCCGACCTTCCGCGCAGCACGCCGCTCCGTGATATCTTTGGGCCATGGCAGACACAGACCGCCCCTCCTCAGACTCCACACGCCCGCCGTCCGCTCCTGAAGACTCAGGCTTCGCCGCGAGCCGCTCGGGGCGCTTGGCCGTGCGGCTCCTGGGTCCTGCCTACGTGCGCCCGTCCGCCTGGCGGCGGCGGGAAATGATTCGCGTGGCGCTGCTTGCGGCGGGTCCCCTGGTGATCCTGGCGGGCGCCCTTTGGCTCTACGTCACGGGCGCCCGCTTCGTCTCGACCGACGACGCGTACGTCAAGCAGGACAAGGTGCCCATCAGCGCGGACGCGTCCGGGCGGGTCGTCGAAGTGCTGGTGGGGGACCAGGCGCCGGTGAAGAAGGGCCAGCTCCTGTTCCGGCTGGACGAGGCGCCCTTCCGGATCGCCCTGCAGCGCACCCAGGCGCAACTCGACCTGGTCATGCTCGAGGTGGAGTCGGCGCGCAACCTGGAGATCGCGCGGCAGAACGCCGCGGCGTCCCGGGAAGGCGCCTCCGGCGGACTATCCAACTTCGACCGGGATCCGAACCGGCCCCTTTCCAAGCACCCGCGCTTCCTGCAAGCCAAGGCCATGCGCGATCAGGCGGCCCTGGAGCTCAGCTACACGCGCATCTTCGCCCCGGCCACCGGCGTGGTGGCCAACAATTCGCTGCGCGAAGGCGTGTATGTCCAGGCGGGACGCCCCGTCTTCGCCATCGTCGCCACAGACCCGCTCTGGATCGAAGCGAACTACAAGGAGACGGACCTGACCCATGTCCGCCTGGGCCAGCTGGCCACGCTGTCCGTGGACGCGTTCTCGAACCATGACATCCGCGCCCGTGTCACGGGTATCAATCCCGGGACGGGCTCGGAGTTCTCCCTGCTCCCGCCCCAGAATGCCAGCGGCAACTGGGTGAAGGTCGTCCAGCGCGTCCCTGTCCGGCTCGAGCCTCTGGAAGTCGGGGCGGATACGGTGCTGCGCGCGGGCATGAGCGTCTCGGTCGAGATCGACACCGGCTACCGGCGCACCCTGCTCGGGCTGTTCGGCTCGGCCGAGAGCGCCGCGGCGCTGGCCAAGCCCCGCCTCGAAGCGAAGAGCGGAGAGCCTGGGCGATGAGCGCCGCCGCCGCGGAACCCGCGCCCAAGGTGCGCTTCAAGGCCCTCATCACCATCTCGCTGATGCTGGCCACGATCATGCAGGCGCTGGATCAGACCATCGCCAACGTGGCCCTGCCCAGCATGCAGGGCAGCCTGCAGGCGGCCCGGGACACCATCACCTGGGTGCTATCCAGCTACATCGTGGCGGCCGCCATCATGACGCCCATGTCCGGCTGGCTCGCCGGGCACTTCGGGCGCAAGCGCATCTTCCTGATATTCGTGGCCGGCTTCACGGTCGCCTCGATGGCGTGCGGAGCCGCCACGAGCCTGTTCCAGATCGTGCTGTTCCGCGTCGCGCAGGGCGTCTTCGGCGCGGCGCTCGTGCCCCTGTCCCAGGCGACCCTGCTCGATATCAATCCGAGGGAGAAATACGGCCAGGCCATGGCGATCTGGGGCGCGGGCATCATGGTGGGGCCGATCATGGGCCCGACCCTCGGCGGCTGGCTCACCGAGAACTACAATTGGCGCTGGGTTTTCTACATCAACGTGCCGGTCGGGATCCTGGCTTTCCTGGGGATCCTGCTGTTCATGCGCGAGACCGAAACCGGGCTCAGCCGGCCGTTCGACTTCTTCGGCTTCGCCGCGCTGTCCCTGGGGATCGGCTGCCTGCAGATGATGCTGGACCGGGGCGAGCTGCTGGACTGGTTCTCCTCGACGGAGATTCTCTGGGAGGCGGCGTTGTCCGCGATGGGCTTCTGGATGGCGCTCGTGCACTTCATGACGGCGAAGTCGCCGTTCCTGAATCCCGCCATGTTCAAGGACCTGAACCTGGTGACCGGCAGCATCCTGATCACGCTCGTCGGCGCCATTCTGGTCGCCACGAGCGCGCTCGTGCCGCCGCTGCTGCAGAACGTATTGGATTATCCCGTCATCACGACCGGCTTCGTGATGGCCCCGCGGGGGATCGGCACCATGGCCGCCATGATCGTATGCGGGCGGTTGGTGGAGCGGATGGATCCGCGCGTGCTGCTGACCAGCGGTCTGCTGATCACGGCGGGATCCATGTGGATGATGATCCAGTTCTCCCCGCTCATGGGCATGCAGCCGGTGATCGTGTCCGGCCTGGTGCAAGGCTTCGGGCTGGGCTGCATCTTCGTGCCCATGAGCACCATCACCTTCGCGACGCTCCAGCCGGCCTTGCGCAACGAGGGCACGGCCCTGTACAGCCTGACCCGGAACCTCGGCGCCTCCATCGGCATCTCCGTCTGCACGACCCTGCTCTCCCGCAACATCCAGCTCATGCACTCCCGCATCGGCGAGCGCCTGACGCCGTACGACCTGACGGCCTGGGCCGCGAACTTTCCCGAAATGGGCTTCGACACGCCCGCAGGCATCGCGGCACTGGACGGCATGGTCAACCGGCAGGCGGCCATGATCGCCTATCTGAACGATTTCAAGCTGCTGTTCTGGGTGACGCTGGCGGCCATCCCGCTGCTGCTCGTACTGCGCCGGCCGGCGCACCTGCGCGCCGGACCCCCCGCGGCCCCAGCCGCCCATGCGTCGGTGGACTGAGAGCGCCGGAAGCTTCCCGTCCGGGAGCGTCGGATCTTCCCTCGCAGATTTTCCCCCGCAGCGGCCGCGCTCGATCGGCGGCGGGCCGGCCCCGCGCTCACTGCGCCGTGTAGCCCCCGTCCACGACCAGCTCGCTCCCGGTCATGAACGAGGCGTCGTCGGAGCACAGGA
Source organism: bacterium (assembly GCA_041476685.1). Lineage (GTDB taxonomy): Bacteria > SAR324 > SAR324 > SAR324 > JACQKK01 > JBGPEV01. Next base: position 7,270 of record JBGOTW010000167.1, read on the forward strand.
ACACGATCGCGGCGGCGACCTCCTCCGCCTTGCCGAGCCGTCCGAGGGCGTGCGACGCCGCGAGCGTCGCCCGCGCTGACGCCTCGTCCTTCGCCGCGCGCTCCATCACGAGATTGACGACTTCCTGGCCCATGTCGGTGTCGATCACGCCGGGATGCACCGAATTGACGCGGATCGGATAGCGCTTCTGGCCGAACTCCAGGGCGCAGGACTTGGTGAACAGCCGCACCGCGCCCTTGGTGGCGCCGTAAGCGGGTGCGCGCGGCGAGCCGATCAGGCCGGCGATGGACGACAGGTTGACGATTGCCGCGCCGCCGGGCCAGCGCTTTCCGCCTTCCTTCAGCAGCGGGGTGCAGACGCGCGTGCCCAGGAATACGCCCTCCACGTTCACGCTTTGCAGCTTGCGCCACTCGTCGAGGGTCGTCTCTTCCATCGAGCGGGACAGGAACACCCCGGCATTGTTGACCAGGATGTCCAGCCCGCCGAAGCGCGTGCGCGCCGTCTCGCAGGCTGCGCCCCAGTCCGCCTCCCGCGTCACGTCCATGCGCACGAACACGGCCTGGGCCCCGGTCGCCGCGATCTCCTGGGCCGTGCGGCGTCCCAACTCCTCCAGCACGTCGGCCACGATCACGCGGGCCCCTTCCCGGGCCAGGCGCTTGGCGGTCGCCGCGCCGATGCCCCGCCCGGCCCCACTGACCAATGCCGTCTTTCCGTCCACCCGGCTCATGCGGTTCTCCCCTTGGAAGTGCGCTGCGGCTCCTTGCGCCCCATAGCACCGCTAGGGGGAATTGGGCTATACCATCCCATGGCACGGGCAGCGGCGACAGGCGGGCGAGCGGGGAAGCGCAAGGCGGCGGCCCCGGCAAAACGGCTTTCCGGCCGCGTGGCGCGGCGCGGAAAGGCCCCAGGCCGGTCTGGCTCCGGAGGGGCAAGCCGGGCGCAGGGCAGCGCGACCCGGTCTTCCGCTGCGGTACCGGCTCGTCGCAGACCGCCGATCCGTCGTGCCGCGCCGCCGCGGCGTGCCATGCGCGGAGCGCCCCGGCAGCCCGCCGCGCCCCGGCGGCCCACCGCGCCCGCTGCGACCGGCCACGGACGCCCGGCCGGCGCCCAGCCCGCCCCCGCAACCCCTCGGCCGAAAGGTGCCATGGAGCCCACCGCCGGGACGCCCCGCCTGTTCGCCATCGACACGATGGGCGTGTTGTACCGCTCGTACTTCGCCATGATCCGCGCGCCCCTGGTCAACTCGAAGGGCCTCAACACGAGCGGACTGCACGGCCTCGTGATGACGCTGTTCAATATCCTCGACAAGCAGAAGCCCGAGTACCTTGCCGTCGTCACGGACACGCCGGAGCCGACCTTCCGCCACGTGAAATATCCGGACTACAAGGCCACCCGCGAGAAGATGCCCGACGAGCTGGTGGCCCAGCTGCCCTACATCCCGCGCATCGTCAACGCCCTGCACCTGCCCTACATCGGCGTGCCCGGCTACGAGGCCGACGACGTGATCGGCACGCTCGCCCGCCAGGCCACCGAGAAGCGCTGGCAGACCTTCATGGTCACCGGCGACAAGGACTACATGCAGCTCATTGACGAGCGCACCGTCATGTACTGGTCGAAGAACGACGAGGTGACGGTGACGGGCGCGGCGGGCGTGCGCGAGAAATTCGGCTGCACGCCGGAGCAGGTGATCGAGGTGCTGGGGCTGATGGGCGACTCCTCGGACCACGTCCCGGGCGTGCGCGGCGTCGGCCCGAAGACCGCGACGAAGCTGATCGAGCAGTACGGCACGATGGAGAACCTGTACGCCCATCTCGACGAGGTCAAGGGGGACAAGCTGCGCCAGGTGCTGGCGGAGCAGAAGGCGCAGGCGTTCCTGTCGCGCGAGCTGGTGACGATCGACCGCGCGGTGCCCTTGCCCGTCAAGCTGGCGGACCTGGCCGTGAAGGACATCTCGCTCGAGAACAACCGCCCCCTCGTCGAGATCCTGACCGAGCTGGAGTTCCAGAGCCTGCGCGACCGGATCATCAAGCGCGGCCTCGCCGGCGCGCCGGCGGAAAAGAAGCCTTCCGGGCTCCGCTACGTCACGCTCGATTCCCTCGACGCGATCCGCAAGCAGGTGGCGCGCTGGCTGGAGGCGCCGCTGCTGGTGCTCGACACGGAGACCA
>JBGOTW010000168.1:0-9409 GCA_041476685.1 bacterium
AGCAGGCAGTCGCAGCTTGCCTACCAGTCCGCGCTGCGTGCCCGGCTCGAGCCGGGCACAGATGCCCCCGGACCACCGGCCGGCAAGCTGCCCGGCCTGCCCGGCGCGCAGAGCCAGATCGCCGTGCCGCTGGTCGTGATGGACGATCTGATCGGCGTGTTCACCGTCGAAAGCGAGCAGGCGAGCGCGTTCGACGAACTGGACGAGATGCTGCTGACCATCGTGGGCAACCAGGTGGCGAACGCCATCTCCAACGCCCGCAAGCACGAGATCGAGCTGCAGCGGGCGAGTGACCTGGACCGGCTGAACAAGGAATTGTCGCGGCTCAACGAGTCGCTGGAGGGCCGCGTGGAGGAGCGCACCAGCGCGTTGTCAAGCGCCCTGGAATCAGTGACCCAGGAGCGCAATCGCAGCGGCGCCCTGCTGATGCGTCTGGCGCCGCCCGAGGTGATCTCGGAACTGCTGGCGGACCGCCTGAACGCGCGCCGGATGGCCATCACGGTGATGTTCACGGACCTGGTGGGCTTTACCAGCTACTCCTCGGGACTGGAGCCGGACGAGGTTTTCTCGCAACTGAACGCGTTGTGCGACTGGGCAGGCGAAATCATCCAGCGCTACCGCGGCTACGTCAACAAGACGATCGGCGACGCGGTGATGGCGCTGTTCGGCGTGCCCGCCGGGAACTACACCCATGCGACCGATGCCGTGCTGGCGGCGCTGACCTTGCAGCGGGAGCTGTACCAGAAGTTCGCGCTGCCGATGCGGATCGGGATCAACTCCGGGCACGTGACCGCCGGCATGCTCGGCGCGCGCAACAAGGCGCTCTACGACGTGCTGGGCGACACGGTGAACGTGGCCAGCCGCATGGAACACAACGCCGAGCCCGGCACCGTTGCCATTTCGGAAGAGACCTACCTGCTGGTGAAGCCCTACTTCGAGATCGAGTCCAAGGGCGAGTGCGACATCAAGGGCAAGGGCATGATGACCCGCTACTGCGTGAAGGGGATCAAGAGCCTGGCCGCCGACCCGCGCCGGGTGGATCCGACCAGCATCCTCGCCCGGGAATACCGCGCCGTGGCCGACGAGGTCTACGAATTCCGGAGGCGGAATTTCCCCATGATCGACTTCGTGAGCTTGCAGTCGCGGGACGGCTCGCTGGGACATAACGAGTCGGTCGCATGCTATGCGACCGCGCTCTACCGCTTCTTGTCGTCGCGGGAAGCCTGGGCAGCGGATGGCACGCTACGGCTCAAGGAGATCCAGCCCGAGCGCCTGCTGCGCATCGCCCTCTTGCACGACCTGGGCAAGCACGCGCTGGACGGGACTCTGCTGAACGGCCCGTGCCCCGGAACGGAGCAGAAGGCCGCGTTGCGCAGCCAGCTGCTTCAATGCACCCAGACGGCGGTGGAAACGCTGGGTTTGGCTGACTTGGCGCCGTGCCTGGATGCCTTGTACCGGCTGGAATCGGGCGATTTCTGCAACGGGAATTGGGAGCCGGAAGTGGGGCTGGTGGCCATCGCGGACATCTACGATGCCCTGACCGCACCCAAGCTCTATAAGGGCAATCCCTGGCGCATCACGGGCGCACTGGAGGAGCTGCTGCGCCTGCCCATCTGCGAGGGATCGAGCCGGGTCTGCTTCGAGGCTTTCGTCGAGCTGATGAAGCCGGAGGACGCCAGGATCTCCCTGCGCTCCGCGGAGAAGCCGCTGTTCTGGTGACACCGGCAATCCCGCCACGGCTCGCATCCAGGGCCAGGACGATACCCATCCCATTCGTGACTCTGGCCGTGCCGCTCGGCCATTCGGCGGGCGGCCTGCGGACGGCATGGTATGCCGCCGGCCGTTCCGATATCGGACCTGCGCCGATTCGCCGCCTTGCCCCCACGTTTCCCCAAACAAAAAAGGGAGCCACGGTCTCCCGTAACTCCCTGATTTGTCTATGGAGATGAGGGGGATCGAACCCCTGACCCCGACACTGCCAGCGTCGTGCTCTCCCAGCTGAGCTACATCCCCATCGAGACGCGTATTGTCCCTGCACGGGCGAGGTGAAGTCAAGCGCCCGCGCCTCAACCCCGTTTCATATTTTGCGCGGTGCGGCGTGCCGCGATCCCGATCCCGAATCCCAGCGCCATGGACAGCGCCGCGAATACCCAGACGATGATCGCCCCTGTGGACAAGTCGTACGCGGCGGACAGCCCGAGTCCTGCCGCATAGCTCAGGCCGCCCAGGCCGTAGGAGATCCAGAGCCGCTTCATCCCGTTCAGCCGCCGCGTCGCCAGGGCCGGCAGGATCAGCGTGGCGAACACGAGAAACACGCCCACCAGCTGCACCGAGGCCGTCACCGCCAGGGCGAAGATCACGTAGAATCCGGGCCGGCCGACCCGTTCCCGGAATCCGAACCACGCGATCAGGAGCACGGCATACAGGATCCCGTGGCCGATCACCTCGTGGGGCAGCACCCAGATGATCTGCCCCACCAGCAGGTCCTTCAGGTGCTCCGCGCCATGCGGATTGTTGGACAGCACCAGGATCCCGCCCGTGGACGCCAGCACGAAGCCCACGCCGATCAGCGCCTCTTGCACTTCCGGCCAGCGGCGCTCGGTCACGTTCAGGATCAGCGAGCCGACCAGCGCCGCCCCCGCCGCGGAGAACTGCACGGCCCAGCCGTGCGGCTCGTAGCCGAGTGCATCGGCGAGGATGACGCCGAAGCCCGCGAATTGGGCGATGGCGATATCCATGAAGATGATGCCCCTGGCCAAGACCTCCTGACCCAGGGGCACATGGGTCACGGTCACCATGATCCCCACGAGCATGGGAATCAGCAGCAGGCTCAGGTCGAATCCGGCAACGGTCATGGCGGAAAGCTCGTCAGGTGCGCGACAGCGCTGGGAAGCGGCTCGCCCCCCGGAAGCGCCGGGGCCGGCAGGTGCGCGCTCGGAAACGCTAGCGGGGCGCGGCTCCCAGTTGGGCCACGGACTTGCCCTGGGCCGCCCGCAGCAGCCGGTCGATCGTGTCGTCGAATAGGCCGAACAAGTCCTTGGCGCGCGCGTCGCCACCGACTGTGCCGGGCAGCAGCACCTGCGGAATGCCGAGCCGCTGGGAAATGAACTCCGAAGCCTGCGGCGAGTCGTAGGGAGTCCGGAGCACCATCTTCGCCGGGCGCGCCTTCAGTTGCACCAGCAGCGCGTTCAAGTGCGCCGCGCTGGGGGGCACGCCGGGCTTGGGCTCCAAGAATCCGGCGGCCTGGATGCCGAGCCAGTCGTTCAGGTAGGGCCAATTCATGTGATGGGCAAGGACGGGGATTCCCCTGAGCGGTGCGGCCTCGGCCTCCCAGCGCTTGATGGCCGCTTCCCAGCGCCGCGAGAAATCCTGGGTGCGGGCCTGGTATTGCTGCGCGTGGGCCGAGTCAATGACGCTCAGGCGTTCCGCCAACAGCCCCGCCGCAGCCGCGAAATTGCGCGGGTCCGTCTGGATGTGCGGATTGCCCATGGGATGCACATCCCCGAGCGCCCGGTCGAAATGCGCGGGAATCTCCAGCAGTTTCAGGTGCTCAGCCACCATGAGGTAGCCGGGGGTGCCGGGCTGGACGTCCGCGTTGGCGGACTGGATCAGGAGCTGCGGCAGCCAACCGATCTCCAGTTCCGCGCCGCTGCAGACGAGCAGGCGGGCGTTGCGCAGGCGGGCGATCAGGCTGGGCCGCGCCTGCACCTGATGGGGATCCTGCATGGCCGTCGTGGCGGAAAACGTGGCAACGTCGTCCCCGCCGATCTCCTGCGCCAGCGCCGCCCATTCCGGCTCGCAGGCGAACACCCTCACGGCGGCAGAGGCGGGCGCGGCCCAGCCTGCCAGTAGTGCGGCCACCCCGAGCGCCCAGGCGGTGTGGATGCGGATACGTCGCGTCGTCATGGTCGGCACTCTCAATAGGTGTGGGCCGCGTGGGCACCGATGATCAGGATGTACTGGAGTGTCACGCGATCCACGGGATGCCTGGGTACCGTCTGGTCGGCGCTGTACTGGAGCCGGAACTGGCTGAACTCGCTCGGCCAGAATTCCAGCATGGCGCTGGAGATGGACGGGACGCGTCCCTGGCTGTCCAGGGCCGTCCCCAGGGCGTTCGGGTCCTTGCCGCGCTCGCTGGTCACTTCGCTTTGCCGTAGCGCGATCCGCCAGCGCTCGTAGAATTTCAGCACCGCCTGTGAGTACCAGCCGGTGCGCTGCACGCCTTTGCTCCCGCTGAGATCAATGGTCGTGCGGGTCGGCAACCCGTCGCCGTCGAGCACCGTGTACGTGCCGTGCTCGTCGCCGGAGAAATACTCCCCCTGGAGCTTGAGCAGCGTGTACTTGGCGTTGCCGAGGGGCGACCATTTGTAGACCAGGCTCGCGATGTTGAGCGCGTTTGTGCCCGTGAAGGCGAGCCCGTTCGCATGGGTGCCGGCGTTGTCTCCACCGGAGCGGCGGTCGGTCGCCGCCGTGTCCACGTGGGACAGGCCGAGTAGATAGCTCCCGCCTTCCCCGACATCGTCGGCCAGCTTGACGAACTGGGTTGTCGTGCCCTTGCCGTTATTGCCCGACCCCGCCGCGGGCCAGTTCTGCCCGTTCAGCAGCTCCGCGCCGAATTCGAGCAGCACGTCCGTGGGGGCGAGCCAGCGCAGCTGCACCCCGTCGTCCGCGAGCTGCCCGTTCAAGAACGCGCTGTAGACGAGCGGCGTGTCCACGAAATCGTCGGCATGGCGGTGGAACACGTTGAGGTAGCCGATGCTGGAATGGTAGCGGCCGGCCTTGGCAATGAAGCCGAAGGGCAGGGACGTGGTCTGGAGGAACGCCTCCTCGACGGCGACGCCGTTGTCTGGCGCGAAGGAAAGCACCGCGTTCGCATACAGGTACGGGTCCACGTTGCCGTAGATCCCCAGCTCCGTTTCGGCCAGCTGCAGCCCCGGCTTGCCGGCGCCCACGTCCGGCCCCAGCGGGAACCCCGGCACCGGGACGTCCCCCGCTTTGGAGGAGTCCGGCTTGGAGAAGTCCGCGTAGTATCCATTGAAGATGAGGCTGGTGTAGGGGTTGGCGGCCGACGGCGATACCCCGCCGGTCGCGGGCCGGTCGCTCATGCCATAAGTGGAGATGGACCCGCTGCCGCCGGGACCGCCGCCGCTCGTCTGGGCGAGCAGCGGCGCGCGCTCCGCGCCGGGGTACGGGTAGGTGGGACTGTTGGGCGTGCCGGCGTAGAATCGGTCCAGTTGTGCGCCGGGATCGGCATGGGTGATCCCGGCCGCGCCGGTCAGCATGCCCAGGGCGCCGCTCAGCACGCCCAAGGCGATGCGGGCTCGCCTGAGCCGTCGTTGCAGCATGAGGTTTCCTCGGTACGCGCCGGCGAACGCGGAATGGGAACGGGTTCCCTCCCGCTCCGGGGCGCGCAGGTTCGAGTGCGGTCAAAAGGGGAAATGCGGCCCTACGAGAGCGCGGGAGGAGCCCTGGCCTGCTGGGTGATGCGGACCCCCGGCAAGAAGTGGCCGGGGACGACCAGGTACGCCGCAGCCGGGGAAAGCGGAGCGAACAGGACAAAGAGCGCCGTGGCGGTGCCACCGCCGCACGTGGTAGCCACCAGCGCGAATCGGCATGCCGAGGCGTCCCGCTGACCCAGATGGCTCAGCTCATGGACGCCCAGGAAGAGTTGGGTCCAGGCGACCAGCAGGATCACGGCCAGCGCCGCGGCGAGCCGCCAGCGGCTGGACATGGCCCCGCACGGCTGCGCGGCAGGGGAGCGAGCGCTGCTGACGCACTGCGAAGACATGATCCGGTTCCGCGTACTGCAAGTGAGTTGCATTAGGCATTGGTAGCGCGGCACCGCGCAGGCGTCAACCGCCGGCGGGGTGGGTCAGTTTGGAGACAACCGCAGATTTCTCGCTACGCTCGAAATGACAGCCCTTTGTCACTCCGAGCGAATGCGAGGAGTCTATTGTTGCCGTTCGCGGCCAGGTCAACAGACTGACCCACTACCCGGCGGTGCATGCCGGGCCGGTCCGGTTGCCCAACGGCGGCCGATTCGTTAAGGGCAGGCTGACGGGCTTGCGGGCGGGTTGGCGGGCGGGCAGGCTGACGGGCTGGCTGATGGTCAGGCGGGTGGGTTGGCGGGCGGGTCGGCAGCGGCGCTTGCGCCTCGCACGGGGCGCGCATACGGGAGCACGAGCGTGATGCGGCTGGGCATCGTGTGCGGCGGACGGAGCGGCGAGCACGAGGTGTCGTTGCGCTCGGCGCGCGGCATCTTCGGCGCCGTGGATCGCACGCGCTTCGAGCCGCTCCTGCTGGCCATCGACAAGCACGGGCGCTGGCGGGCGGGAAGCCTGGACGCCCTCATCCTCGACGGTCACGATCCGGCCCGCATCCGGCTCGCGCCGTCCGCGCCGGAGGTCGTTCCGCTCGCCCGCCATGGCCGGCTGGTGCTGCTGGGCGAGCCCGCGCTGCGCGAACTGGCCGCGCTCGACGTGGCCTTTCCCATCATCCACGGCACCGACGGCGAGGACGGCGCGCTGCAGGGCTGGCTGCGGCTGCTGGGCATCCCCTTCGTGGGGGCGGACGTGCTGGGCTCGGCGATCGGGATGGACAAGGACGCGATGAAGCGTCTGCTGTCCCAGGCGGGCCTGCCCATCCCGCGCTTCCACGTGCTGCGGCGCGGGGACGATTTCCAGGCGGCGTGGGAGGCCGCGTCGCGCGAGTTGGGCCTGCCCCTGTTCGTCAAGCCCGCCAACCTCGGCTCGTCCGTCGGCGTGAGCCGGGTGACGGAGCGCCAGGGCTTCGAGAGCGCGGTCGAGGACGCCCTGCGCTTCGACGTCAAGCTCATGCTCGAGCAGGCGATCGCCGGCCGCGAGCTGGAATGCTCCGTGCTCGGCAACCGACACGGCACCGCGCGCCCGCGCGCCTCGCGGGTCGGGGAGATCCGGCCCCGGCACGGCTTCTACTCCTACGCGGCCAAGTACCTCGACGAGGCCGGGGCGGAGCTGCTGGTGCCGGCGCCCCTCGACGCCCCCACCGAGGCGCGGATGCAGGAGCTGTCCCTGCGCGTGTTCGACGTGCTGGAATGCGACGGCATGGCGCGCGTGGATTTCTTTCTTGCCGCGGACGGGCGCATCGTCGTGAACGAGATCAACACCCTGCCCGGCTTCACCCCCATCAGCATGTACCCCAAGCTGTGGGAGGCGAGCGGCCTCAGCTACACCGACCTCGTCACCCGCCTGGTCGAGCTGGCCGTGGAAAAGCACGGCCAACGCGCCGCGCTCAAGCGGGATTACGAGCTGGCCTAGGCAAGTTCCGCCCGCGACAGGAGACTCCGATGCTTCGCCCCGCCAACATTGTCCAGCAAGACGACGTCGCGCCCCTGGAGCGTTCCCATGGCGACAAGTTTGCCCTGAAGGGCCGCAGCCTCGGCGTGGCCGCCGGAAGCCAGAAGCTCGGCTGCACCCTCTATGAAGTGCCGCCGGGCAAGACCGCCTTCCCCGCCCACGTGCACCATGCCAACGAGGAGGCGATTTATGTCCTAAGCGGCACTGGCAGCCTGCGCCTGGGCCGCGAGCGGCATCCGGTCGGCGCGGGGGACTACATCGCCCTGCCTGCCGGAGGGCCCGCGCATCAGCTTCTCAACACGGGCGCCACGCTGCTCGAATACCTGTGTTTCTCGACCATCGTCTCGCCGGAAGTGGTGGAGTACCCGGACTCGGGCAAAGTGGGCGCTATGGTCGGAACGCGGACGGCGCCCGTCCTGCGCGCGATCTACATGAAGGACAGCCAGGTGGACTACTACGAGGGGGAGTAGGACCCGGTTTCCATTTCCTGTCAGGCGGCTTAGGCTGGACGGCAAACCGCGTGTGACTTGCGCCGAGCCACCTATGCACCCCTATGTCCAGGAACGGCTTCCGCAGGTGATTGACCTCTGCCGCCAGTACCACGTCAAGCGGCTCGATCTTTTCGGCTCGGGCGCCGGCGAGCGCTTCGATCCCGCGCGGAGCGATCTCGACTTCGTCGTCGAGTACTTGCCGGAGGGCTTCACCGATCCGCTGGGCTCCTACTTTGGCTTCAAGGAAGGCTTGGAGAAGCTCTTTCGGCGCAAGGTGGATCTTGTGGAAGCGGGGGGGGTCAAGAACCGCTATTTCCGGGAAGAGCTCGACGCGACGAGAGTGATGGTCTATGCGGCATAGGGCCATCCAGTTGCTGGAGGACATTCGGCAAGCGGGGGCGGCCATCCACAGGCTGACTCGGGACCGTTCGGAGTCCGACTACTTGTGCGACGAGGGGCTGCGGCTTGCAGTCGAACGGGCGTTCGAGATCATTGGCGAAGCGATGCGGCGCCTCGTCGACATGCACCCCGAGTTGGCCGCCAGCCTGTCGCAGGCACACCAAATCGTCGGCTTTCGGAATGTGATTGCTCACGGATACGACGTCCTGGACGACCGCCGCGTCTGGCTCGTGGTCCTATCGAATCTGCCGGTCTTGCAGCGCGAGACGGATCGGCTCTTGGCCGAACTGATTGCGTCCAAGCCGTCGCGCTAGGCGTCAGCAGGTCTCAACACCTCAAGCATCCAGCCTCCACGTGTGCCCCATGGCCGAAGATCGCAAGTTCGCATTCGACACCCTCGCGCTGCACGCGGGCCAGCGCCCCGATCCGACCACGGGCTCCCGCGCCGTCCCCATCTACCAGACCACCAGCTACGTCTTCGACGACACGGACGACGCCGCGGCACTGTTCGCCCTGCAAAAATTCGGCAACATCTACACTCGCATCGGGAATCCGACCAACGCGGTGCTGGAGGAGCGCATCGCCACGCTGGAGGGCGGGGTCGGCGGGCTGGCCACGGCGTCCGGTCTGAGCGCCCAGGCCATGGCGATCCTGGGCCTGTTCGAGAAGGGCGACCACATGGTGGCCGCCACCACCCTCTACGGCGGCACCCACACCCAGTTCGACATCACCTTCCGCAAGCTCGGGATCGAGACGACGTTCGTGGATCCGGAGCGCCCGGAGAATTTCCGCAAGGCCATCACCCCGCGCACGCGCCTGCTGTACGGCGAGACCCTCGGCAATCCGCGCATCAACGTGCTCGACATCGAGGCGGTCGCGGCGATCGCCCACGAGGCGGGCATTCCGCTGATGGTGGACAACACCTTCGCCACGCCCTACCTGTGCCGCCCGATCGAGTTCGGCGCCGACATCGTCGTCCACTCGGCGACCAAGTTCATCGGCGGGCACGGCACCAGCATCGGCGGCGTGGTCGCCGAGGCCGGCACCTTCGACTGGTCGAACGGACGCTACAAGGTCGTGGCCGATCCCTCGCCGGCCTATCACGGCCTGGCGTTCCACGAGACATTCGGCATGTACGGCTACCTGATGAAGCTGCGCGCCGAGTCGCTGCGCGACCTGGGCGCG
>JBGOTW010000169.1:0-9400 GCA_041476685.1 bacterium
GGCATTCAGCCTCCGACGCCCACCTGGGGTGCGATGCTCCAGCAGGCCTTTCCGCTGCTTGCGCGGCAGGCGCTGCCTTCCATCGTTCCGGGAGTCGCGATCTTCTTGCTCGTGCTGGCGTTCAACCTGCTGGGCGATGCGTTACGCGACGTGCTGGACCCGCGCCTCAAAGGAGTCATCCATTGATCCGACTCCACGCCTCACGGGATTAATTGCGGCGGCCACGATTCAACGGAGCAAGCGGTCATGACGAGGACGGCATTGGACGGGTTGATGGTGCTCGACCTGTCTCAATTCGTGGCTGGCGCCTACTGCGGCAAATTGTTCGCCGCCTTTGGCGCCGAGGTGATCAAGGTCGAGCCGCCAGAAGGGGAAGGCGCCCGGCGCGAGGGTCCCTTTCCTGGAAGCCAACCCGATCCGGAAGCCAGCGCCCTGTTTCTCTACCTCAACACGGGCAAGAAGGGCACGACACTGAATCTCAAGAATCAGGAAGGCGCGGAAATCCTCCGGCAACTGGCGCGCCAGGCGGATGTGCTGATCGAAAATTTCGCCGCGGGCGAGATGGCGCGGCTGGGCCTTGCTCCCCAGTACCTGCGCGCCCTGAATCCGCGGCTCGTGACGGTCTCCATTTCCAACTTCGGCGAAACGGGTCCGTACCGGAACTACAAAGCCGATTCCATGGTGGAGCAGGCGCTGGGCGGCTACATGTACGTCAACGGCCATCCGCAGCGCGAGCCGCTCGCGATGGGTGGCCACCAGCCGGAATACCAGGGGGGGCTGCACGGCTATTCCGGCGCGCTGGTGGCCCTGCTGGCGCGGGAGTGGAGCGGCCGCGGGCAACATGTGGAGATTTCCCTTCACGAGTGCATGGCCTCCATGCACCAATTCACCGTGAACCGCTACGTCTATACCGGGCGCATCCAGAAGCGGATCGGAAACCGCTATCAGCGTGCCCACCCCATCACGATCTATCCGTGCAAGGACGGCCTCGTCTCCATCGCCGTCAGCATGCAGGACCAATACGAGCGCTTCCTGCGCCTGATCGGCAGGGCCGATCTGCTGGCCGACGCCCGGTTCGCCACGATATCCGTCTGCTCGGAGAACGATGCGGCGTTCGATGGCGAGATCCGCCCGTGGCTGATGGAGCATACGCGGGAGGAGATCGTCTACTCGTGCCAGGAACACCGCGTCCCGGCGGCCTTCGTCAACGACGTGGGGCAGGTCATGGACGATCCGCAATTCCGTGCGCGGGGCTTCTGGCAGGAGCTTTCGCACCCGGTAGCGGGCACCCGGCCCGTGGCGGGCCTGCCGTTCCACATGAGCGGGACTCCGCCGGCGGTGCGGCGCGCCTGCCTCTTGGGCGAGCACAACCGGGAGGTCTTCGCGGGGCGGCTCGGATTCGGCGAGGCGCGTCTCGCCGACCTGAAAGCCCGGGGGATCCTATGACGGCCGTAACGCGAGGCCGGCTGACCCCTGGCGTGTCGCCGCAAGGCGCCCTGCACGGGGTGCGCGTCCTCGACTTGACGCGCGTCTGGGCCGGTCCGCACGCGGGCCGGCTGCTGGCAGACTTTGGCGCGGAGGTGATCCATGTGACTTCCCGGCGGCTGGTGGGCGACGCGGTCGTTTCCGCGGAGACGGCCCGCCTGCTCGGGGTCTATCCCAACGACGACCCGGGGGAGCGCCACTGGAACCGCAACTCGCAAACCAATGACCTTGCGCGAAACAAGCTCGACATCACCCTGGAGTTGAACACTCCTGACGGATTGGCTCTCTTCAAGCGGCTGGTGAGTGTCAGCGATGCCGTGCTGGAAAACTACAGCCCCCGCGTCATGCCGGCATTCGGCCTGGACTACGCCGCGCTGCGCGCGCTCAACTCCCGCATCATCCTGTGTTCCATGCCCGGTTACGGCGCGTCGGGTCCGCACAGTCATTTCATCTCATATGGCACCAACGTGGACCCCGCCTCGGGCCTCGCCAGCCTGATGGGCTATCCGGGCGGGGAACCGCACCTGAGCGGCAACGCCTATCCGGACCCCGTCGCGGCGCTCTTCGCCACCGGCGCCCTGCTCACGGCACTATTGCACCAGCGGCGCACCGGTGAGGGCCAATACATTGACCTTTCGCAGGCCGAGGCCAGCACCGCACTGGTCGGCGAGGCGTCGCTGGGATATGCGCTTTCCGGAAAGTTGCCGCCCCGGGAGGGAAATCATCATCCGCGCCGTGCCCCGCACGCGGCTTATCCCTGCCGGGGGGAGGACAAGTGGATCGCGATTTCCGTCGGCAACGACGCGGAATGGGCCAACCTCCTCGCGGTCGCGGGCCGGCCCACCTGGAGCGGGGAGCCGCGCTTCGCCACCCTGGCGGGCCGTCTGCGCCACCAGGACGGGCTTGACGCGGCGATCGGCGCCTGGACCTGCGGCGAGGACGCCTTTGAACTCATGCGGCGGCTACAGGAGGCCGGCGTGGCCGCGGGAGTGGTCGTCAATGCGGAAGAATTGGTCAACGATCCCCACTTGCGGGAGCGCGGTTTCTACTGGGAGATCGATCACCCGGAGGCCGGGCGCCACCGCTATGCGGGCCAACCCATTCGCCTGTCGGACACCCCGGCCCGCGTGTACCGCCGGGCGCCCTGCCTGGGAGAGCATAACCATGCCGTCCTGGGAAACTTACTGGGTCTTACCGGCGCAGAGATTGACGATCTGGAGCGAAACGGCGTCATCGGGTACTCTCCGCTGCCGCGCCGTTAGCAGGTGCGGAACATCTTCTGCCAGCGTATCGAACAAAGTTCCCCCGCGCCCCGGGTTGGGTGTTCCGGCGGGTGTCGTGATATCCACGCCTTGCTGATGCAGGTACAGGTCTATGTCGAGCGCCCGAATCTCGCCGAGAAAGGTCGGCAGGTCTCGGAGAGAGCGACCAGTGCGCGGGGTAATGACGCAAGTGCCGGGGGCGCACCGGCCGCACGCTACTGGTTCGATGCAGGGGCGATCGGCTTCTTCGCTTGGGTGGCCGTCGGATTCGCACTGGATATCGCAATACCTTCCGCCGCTTTCAATCGCTCTGCAATTCGACGGCGCTTGCAGCATTGCTGAAGAAACCGAACCCCATCGCTTGATTGAGGGGGAGCTCCCTCCTCCGTGCGGACGTGAAGGCGCATCAACGCCAGGGCGCATGAACGCCAGGGCGCATCGGTCAGCCCTTTGGCATGACGTCCAGCCGCGCCACGGCGCCCCGCAGCGCGGACTTCGGCGCGGGATAGCGCTGCATGACCAGCGGATCGTGCCCGGGCACCACATGCTGCGGCGAATCCGCCAGGCGCTTGAGCTTGGCGAAGCCCTCCAGCATGTCCGGCACGTTGTACACGGTGGGGAAGGGCCGCCCGCGTTCCATGTTCTCGTAGTAGTGGCAGGCATCCGAGGCCAGCACCACCCAGCCGCGCTTCGTCCGCACGCGCACGCTCTGCATGCCCGGCGTGTGCCCGCCGATGTGGTGCACGCTCACGCCGGGGGCGATCTCCTCCGCGCCGTCGTGGAAGACGACGCGGCCCTCGAACAGCCGCCGCACCATCGTGCACACGTGCTCGACCTCGAAGGAATTGCGCACGGGCTGGTGGCAGAGGGAGCGCCCCGTGGCGAAGGCCAGCTCCCGGTCGTTGACATGGAAGCGCGCCGCAGGAAAGTCGTCCAGCGTCCCCGCATGGTCGTAATGCATGTGCGACACGATCACGTCCTGCACCTTGGCCGCCTCGATGCCCAGCAGCGCCAGCCCCTCGCGCGGCAGGCGCAGCATGGTGCGGTTGCGCTTCCGCGCCGAGTCCCGGTCGAAACCGGTGTCCACCACGATCGCGCGCTCCTTGTTGACGATCGCCCACACGTAATAGTCCATCGGCATGGGCGCGTCGTGGTTGTCGGCCATGATGAAGTTCTCGCGGCGCACGCGATGTTCCATCGTGCCGTACTTGACCGCATAGACCTCGTAGGTGTCGGCGCTGCTCATCGCAATGTCTCTCCGCGAAAGGGGGCCTGCGGGCCGGGATCGGATGGACGGTTCCCCAGTTGTCAGGGCAACTCGTGTCAGGGCATCCCGTCTAAGTGCATCCCGTGTCGGTGCATCCCGTCTTATTGCATCTTGGCGCGACTTTCCATTCGGCCGTGCCGCTCGACCGCGTCCACCGCAGCGGCCGGCCGGCGCAAGATGGCACGGCGCGACGGCCCCACGGGTCGCGGCGGGCGCGAGCAGTTGCGATGAAAGCGTGCGCTGCAGGCGGATTGGGTGGGAGCGGTCGGGCGGGAGCCGGGCTACTTGTGACTTTCGCTGATCCGGTTCCGGTTCCAGGCGGGGATCTCCACCACCACGTCCTGCGTCCCGTCGGGGATGCATTGGCAGGCCAGGCGCGACTGGAGCGTCAGGCCCGGCGCCTCGTCGAGCATGTCGTCCTCGTCCTCGCTCGTCTCGTTGCACGACTCGAGGCCCTGCTTGACGATGATGTGGCAGGTGGAGCAGGCGGCAAAGCCGCCGCAGGCGTGATCGAGCGGGATGTCGTTGCGGTCGGCCCAGTCGAGGATCGAGCCGGGCTCGCCCTCGTGATGGGCCGCGGGGTCCAGCGTGCCGGTCGCGACGGTCTTGCCCAGGGGCAGGAAGGTGATCTTGTACGGGCGGGTGGGCGCGGTCATAGGGGCGGGCGAGCTGCCGGGTTGCCCCGCCACTGGCGTGTCTGCGGACGGGGGGCGCATCAGGTGTCCACGGGCACGACTTCGATCTCGTGGTTCAGGTTGATCGTGAGCATCCCCTGGATGAAGCGCAGCGTTCCCGCCGTCGAGCTGGAGCACGAGCCGCACGCCCCCTGGTAGGACACGATCACCTTGCTCTCCTCGATCCCCATCACTTCCAGGCCCCCGCCGTCCCGCGCCAGGAATTCGCGCACCTTCTCGTTCAACACCTGGTCGATCTTCGCCGCGCGCTCCTGGGGCGTGAGCGACTCGTAGTGCACCTCCGCCGGTGACGTGCGGATCGTCTCCAGCAGGGCGGTGAACCCCTCCTCCACGTACCAGAAATCGGAAAAACCGTTGTCGCTGAGCAGCGCGGCCGCCTGGCGCACCGTCCCTTCGCCCCCGTCGTAGAGCAGGATGTCGCCGGAGAAGGGCAGCCGGTGCAGGTTGGGCTCGATGTGCTCGAAGGGCAGGCTGTAGGCCCCCGGCAGGTGTCCCGCGTCGTACGCCTCGCTGGAGCGCAGGTCGAACGCGTACACGGTCTGGCTGGTGCGGCGCCGCTCCAGGAACTGCTCCGCTGTCAGCCGGTTTGCGGTCGTATCCACCGCGGGCGCTGCCGCTTGCGCGGGCGTTGCGGTTGCCCCGGGCGCCGCTGACGGTGCCACCGTGGCCGGTGCCACCGTGGCCGGTGCCACCGTGGCCGCCACGCCGCCTTGCCCCTCCGGCTGGCGCGACAGGGTAACGCTCTCCTCTTGACCGCTCATCTCGATGTCCTCGCGTTTCGTCCGCTGCTGCGTCGCAACGGGTCAGGCAAGTAGTCCGTCAGGCTCGCTGCTGTTCAGGCTCTCAGCCGGCCAAGTTCGCGGCCGTTCTGGCTCGCGGTGGGCCAGGCCCCCGCTCCGCCGGATAAGCCCGCCGCGCGCGCCGTTTCATCCGTCTTCAGTCTAGAGGCCGCCTGGAAATCTGTCAAATTACGACGTATATCTCGGCTCCGCGCTTCGGCCCAGCCGGACCGCTGATCCGCCCGCCAGCGCATCAGCCGCCCCGACCCTCCTTGCCGCCGCCGTAGAGCACCGGATTGAGCGTGGGATCGTTGTACATCTTCATCTGCCGGTACACCTTCAGCCGTTTGCTGCCGGCCGTCAGCTCCTGCAGCAGCAGGGCCAGGCTGCGGGCCAGGTCGGCGCGCTGCGTCTCCAGCACCGCCAGGCGCCCCCGGCACTTTTCCCGGTGCGCCTCGTCCACGTCCGTGCGCAGGGTCTCCTCGCGCATATGATAGACCTTCAGCGCCAGGATCGACAGGCGGTCCACGATGTTGCCGACGGTCTCCGAGTTCAGCGGTGCGTCGTCCGGGGGGCGCGTGCCCCGCCGCGCCAGCTCGCGGGTGAGCCATTCGTCGAGCCGCTCCACCGCGTCGCTGCGCTGCTGGTTGAGCCGGTCGATGCTGCGCTTGACCTGGGCGATCACCGTGTCGCTGGCCTGCCGGTCGCGCGCCCGGTCCTCCTCGTGCCACAGCTCGAAGTTGCGGCCGTGGTTGTCCAGGATCACGTCCCAGGGCGGGCCGGCCGCGTCGCGGCTCAGCGCCGCCTCGTGCCAGCGCTCCACGCACGCCGCGTGCAGCTCAAGCAGCCGGTCCACGTCGAGCAGGACGTCCATGCCTGGGTACCTCGGCCAGCAGGGCTTCCGCGTGCGCCTCCACCGGCTCGTAGCGCACGAGGTTGATGCAGTTCAGGTGGCTGCAGCGCGGATACGTGCACGCGTTCTTGCACCCCGGATCATAGCTCGCCGTGCGATGCTCCGTCATCCCGGGCGGCGTCCAGTGCTCGGGAAACGGCCGCCCGAACACCGCCACCGTCGGCGTGCCCACCGCCACGGCGAAGTGCCGCGGCCCGCCGTCGTTGCCCACGAACAGCCGGCAGCGCTCCAGCAGCGCGGCCATCTCCAGCAGGCTCGGCGGCGCGATGCTCGGCAGGGCGCGCCGCGCCATCGCCCGCCGCACGGCGTCCACGAAGGGCTCCTCCCCGGGGCCGGAGATCATCAGCACCTTCGCCCCGTGCCGCTCGATCAGGCCGTCCGCCAGGCGCGCGAAGTGCCGCGCCGGCCACACCTTGTACGGCTGCCGGGACGTCGGGCAGAGCGCGACGAGCAGGTCGCCGTCCGCGACGCCGAGCGCGGCCAGCGTCTCCCGCGCGAAGCGGCGCTCCTGCTCCGCCAGGAACAGCTCCGGCAGCAGCGCCGCGCCGGGTCCCTGCGTGGGCCGGGGCGCGATCCCCAGCGGCTCCAGCAACAGCAGCTTGTCCGCGGCCGCGTACGTCAGCCCCGTTGGCGGGGCGACGGGATGCGTGTAGGCCCAGCGCCGCCCGCGGAACGCGTAGCCGATCCGCAGCGGCGCCCCGCTGATCCGCGTCAGCTGCGCGCTGCCGGGATTGGAGAAGAAGTCCACCACCGCGTCGAAGCGCCGCGCGCGCAGCCGCGCCATCAGGCCCAACCGCGCCACGAGTCCTCCGTGCGGCCGGACCGCCAGCACCTCGTCCACGCGCGGGCTGTGGCGGTAGATCTGGTCGGACGGCGCCTCGGTGAGGAAGGTCAGGTGCGCCTGCGGGAACGCCTCGCGCACCTGCCGCACGGCCGGGGTCGTCATCAGCACGTCCCCGATCCGGCGCAGCTGCGTCAGCAGGATCCGTTGCGGGGCCGCCGGCTGGCTCATCCGCTCACCACGTCCAAGGCCGTCACCACGGCCGTCAGCGCGAGCGCGGCGAACAGCCCCACGCCCAGCGCAAGGAAACCCGTGCGGGGCTGCCGCCCTTCCAGCAGCAGCGGCACGGCCACGAGCAGCCAGCTCAGCGCGGCGAAGCCGAAGCCGGCCAGGGCGCCCCAGGCGACGTAGTCGCGCACCTGCGCCAGCAGCCAAGCGTAGCTGGAAAACAGCGCCGGCGTCGCGCACTCCAGGGCCAGCGTGCGCCAGCCGATCCGGGCGCCGCAGGTGCGGCAGCGGCCCCGCAGGCGCAGCCAGGACCAGACCGGCACCAGGTCGTACCACGGCAGCACCGTGGCACAGCCCCGGCAGCGGGAGCGGGAGGGGCGCAGCAGGCTCTCCGTGGCGGTCTGGCCCCAGTGCGGCGCGCGGTCCACGGCCGTGTTGAGGAAGCTGCCCCACAGCCAACCCGCCAGCGCCGCAAGACCGATCCACGCAGTCATGCTCACGGCTTCCGGCGGAAAGGCGCTCATCGGAACCCTTCCTGGAGTCGCGAGTCAAGACGCGGGTCGAGCCACGAAGCGGGGCGCGGATCGAGTCGCGCGGCGCGGGGCGGCTCCGCAAGCGGGCTCACCCTCGCGCGGGCAGCGTCGTTCTTGGCAACCGGCGCTTGCGGCAATCTAGCGCTTGCCGGCGGGATGGGCGCGGAAGCTGTCCAGCGCCTGGCGCGCCGCGGAGAGCATGAAGTTGAGGTCGCTCTGCACCGACACCGCCTGGTATCCCTTCTCGAACAGGACCCGCGCCGCGTCCCAGCTGCGCGAGACCGTGCCCAGGGGGATCTTGCGCGCCTTCGCCGCCTTCTCCACGCGCTCGATGGCCGCCGCGACCTCCGGGTGCGCCAGGTCGCCGATGTGGCCCAGATCCGCCGCCAGATCGTTGGGGCCGACGAAGGCGACATCGATCCCCGGTACGTCCAGGATGGCGTCGATGTCCTTCACGGCCTCCTTCATTTCGATCTGCAGGAACACGAGGATCTGATCGTTGGCTTCCTTCAGATAGCCCGCGTCCAAGCCGAACTTCCCGCCGCGCACCGAGGCGATGCCCCGGAAGCCCTGGGGCGGATACTTGGTGCTGGCGATGGCGCGCTTCGCCTCCTCCGCGGTCTTCACGGCGGGAATCATCACGCCGCGGGCGCCCGCGTCCAGCACGCGCTTGACGACCGCCGCGTCGTTCCACTGCACGCGCACGATCGGCTCGGTCTCTCCGGCGCAGCCGACGGCTTGCAGCTGGCCGAGGAGCGTCTGGAAGTCGCCGGCGCCATGCTCCATGTCGATCAGCACCCAGTCGAACCCGCACAGGCCGATCACCTCGGCGGCCAGCGGACTGCACAGGCTGACCCAGGTGCCGCAGGCGCTCTTTCCTTCCCGGAGCAGTTGCTTGACGCGATTGGGCTTCATGGATGCGATTCCTCGCTGGTGCGGCGTTGGCGCGGCGTGTTCGGGGCGCCGCAGGGGTTTGACGCAGCGTGTTCCGGGCGCCGCAGGGGTTTGGCGCAGCGTGTTCCGGGCGCCGCAGGGGTTTGACGCCGAACGTTCCAGGCGCCGCGGGCAGTCCCCACCCTAATCAGCCCCTTCGGGTCAGGTCAAGGCATCGTGGGTCGACCTCAAACATCGGGTAAGGCCGGAAGGCGGCGCTGCCGACGAGTCCTCAACCTCGCGCCGCACCTGCCGGCGCGGTCCTTCTTCGACTGCGTGGAGAAGGACAACAGCTTGGCGCCGCCGGCAGTGCCCCTCTCCGCGCGGTCGGACAGGAGTGCCCGCGCAGCGGGCGGGGTGAGGAACCGGAGCAGCAGGGCTGGACCAGAAGACTTTCAACCATCCCTGGACGGAGGCATGGGTTATCCGGGGATATCCGGCGCTCCGCGAGAAATCAGTCCGTGCCGCGCTGCCTTGACTTCGCCGGACGATCTTCTCCAAGATATCCGTTGCCCCCAGCGGAC
>JBGOTW010000170.1:0-9384 GCA_041476685.1 bacterium
CCGTTCCCGTTCAGGTCCACGTCCAGCGTGTCTCCGTCCACGACGCGCAGGAGCGGCCGATCCAGGCTCCAGTGCTGGGCTACGGCGGCGCCAGAGACAGTACCGCCAGCCACAGCGCCGCTTGCAGACGGGCCGCCGGCCGCTGCGCTGCCAACCACTGGGCCGCTTACCGTCGGCTGGCCGGTTAGCATGGGATGGGCGGCGGGACGGGGAGTCTGGGCGGCGGACGAGTGCCAGGGCCCCAGGCAAGCCGCCATGACCAGGCAAGCCAGCAGGGCCGCCACCCGGAGCGCTGCAACGCTGCGTGCGGGGAGCCCGGACCGGTCTCGCCGTGGCCTGCGTCTTGCGACGCCGCGGCACGCCGCCCCGCGGGCGGGCGCGGGTGGCACGGCCGCCCGAAATCCTGCGCCAACCCGCTGCTGGAGCGGATTGACGAGGGCGGGGAGGCCGCCCAGGCGCCCGGCTCGCATTGACATTTCCCCGAGCCGTCCGCTAGGGTCCAAGTCCAGGGTGTACCCGGCTGGAGCATCCTGGCTCCCTGAATTATCCTGCGGCGCTTTCGCCGGGCGCTGACCCCGCACGCGGTTGCCAGGAAGGCAACCCGATCCCAACCCGGTTGTGCCGAAGGCTTGCCCGGAGGCCCAGCCACACCGGCAGGTTGCCGAGCGCTTGCGCGAGGCACCAGCAGGATTGTGAGCGTCCATGGCTGAAAGGACCCCCCTGCGGTCGAGCAGGACCAAGTTCATTTTCGTCACCGGCGGCGTCGTATCGGGGCTCGGCAAGGGAATCGCCACCGCCTCGCTCGGGGCGCTGATGGAAGCCCGCGGGCTGCGGGTCAGCATCACCAAGCTGGACCCCTACATCAACGTGGATCCGGGCACGATGAGCCCGTTCCAGCACGGCGAGGTGTTCGTCACCGAGGACGGTGCGGAGACGGACCTGGATCTGGGCCACTACGAACGCTTCACCCATGCCCAGGGCACCCGCAACAACAACTTCACCAGCGGCCAGATCTACGACACGGTCATCCAGAAGGAACGCCGGGGGGACTTTCTCGGCGCGACCGTCCAGGTCATCCCCCACATCACCGACGAGATCAAGTCGAAGATCCTGCGGGCGGCCGAGGGCGTGGACATCGCCCTGGTGGAGATCGGGGGCACGGTGGGCGATATCGAGTCCCTGCCGTTCCTGGAGGCGATCCGCCAATTCCGCTTCGATTTCAAGCGCCCGGATATCCTGTACGTGCACCTGGTGCTCGTTCCGTACATCGAATCGGCCGGAGAGCTGAAGACCAAGCCCACGCAGCACAGCGTGAACAAGCTGCGCGAGATCGGGATCCAGCCGGACATCCTGATCTGCCGCACCAGCCATCCCCTCTCGCCGGAGATGCGGCGCAAGATCGCGCTGTTCACCAACGTGGACCTGGAGTGCGTCATCGAAGGCGCGGACGCGCGCAGCGTGTACGAGGTTCCGCTCAATTTCCACAAGGAGGGCCTGGACGAGCAGATCGTGGAGCGGATGCAGATCTGGACGGGCCGGCCGAACCTGAAGCCCTGGGAACAGATCCACGAGTACCTGGAGCGCAGCAAGCCGAAGGTCACGATCGCCATGGTGGGCAAGTACGTGGACCTGCGGGAGAGCTACGAGAGCCTGAACGAGGCGCTGGTGCACGGTGCCATCGCAGCCGACGTGGAGCTGGATCTTAAGTTCGTCAATTCCGAGCATATCGAGAAGCAGGGCTGCGACGCGCTGCTGCAGGGCGCCCATGCGATCCTCGTCCCCGGCGGCTTCGGCGAGCGCGGCATCCCGGGCATGATCGAAGCCATCCGCTACGCGCGGGAGAAGAAGGTCCCGTTCTTCGGCATCTGCCTGGGGCTGCAGGCCGCCGTGATCGAATACGCCCGCAACAAGGCGGGCATGCAGAACGCCAACTCGGCCGAATTCGCGCCGGGCAACGCGTTCAACGTGATTGACCTGATGCCCGAGCAGCGCGACGTGACCCAGAAGGGGGGCACGATGCGGCTGGGCGGCTATCCGGCGAAGCTGGTGCCCGGCACAAAGGTGCACGAGGCCTACGACCGTTTCCTGGTCTCCGAGCGCCACCGGCACCGCTTCGAGGTCAACAACGATTTTCTGCCGCCCCTGCAGCGCGCCGGGCTCCTGGTCTCGGGCTCCAGCCCCGACGGCCGGCTCGTGGAGACCATCGAGCTCAAGGATCATCCGTGGTTCGTCGGTTGCCAGTTCCACCCGGAATTCAAGTCCAAGCCGTTCGACCCGCATCCGTTGTTCAAGGCCTTCATTCAGGCCGCTCTCGCCCATGCCCAGACGGCCCGCCATGAACAGACAGCCGAGCTGCGGCGGGAGACGGCGTGACGCTTGCCCCCGTCCCGGCGTGACCCCGCTCGCCGCGGGGGCGGTGCGGGCGGGGCGATCCTGGGCGCCGTTTGCCGCGCTGCTCCTGTGCATGGGCTTGTGGATCGGCGTCGTCCCGTCCGGGACGGCCGGCGCGGCGGAAGTGGTGCCGCAGGCGCCGCTGAAGGCGGCCCTGCTGCCGGTGGGGGCCCCGCCGCCTCTCGCCGAGTGTCCGGCCGAGCGCAACGTGTGCATCCGCTCCGAGGAGCGCGGCGAGTTCGACGTCCGCACCGGGACGGCCGACCTGAGCGGGAATGTGCGCGGCTACATCCGCGCGCAGCGCCTCAGTTTCACCAGCGAGCGCCTCAAGGCGCAGCGCGAGGGCAAGCAGTCCTGGCGGCGCATCGAGCTTTCCGGCGCCGTGCAACTGACCCAGCCCGGACGGAGGATCGTGTCGGACCACGCCGTGATCGAGCCGAACGTCGCGACGGCGTACGGAAAGGTGCGCCTGGACGATGAGCGGCGCTGGGGCGAGGGAGACGAGCTGATCATCGAGCAGGAGCCGCGGCGTTTCACGCTGAAGGGCACGCCCGCCCACCTGCTCACCCTGTTCGTGGCGGACACCTCGGCCAGGGGCCAGGCCGCGGCCAAGGCGCAGGGGCAGGCCAAGGCGGACACGCCGGCCCAGTCCGACGCGCCGGTCCCGAACAAGTCCGGCCAGAAGGCCGCGGAGAAACCCGGGGAGAAGCCCGCGGATAAGCCCACCGTGCGCCCCGTCAGCGGGACCCTCGTGCAGGCCCAGCGGGCGGTGTCCGAGGAGCGGAGCCGTCAGCTCTTCCTCACCGGAGCGGTGAACGTGAACATGGGCGTCCGCTCGCTGACCGTCACCGCAGCCAGCGTCACGGTGCAGTTCAACGCGGAGCACGAGGTGCAGGGATTCCAGGCGCGCGGCAACGTCGTCATCACCCAGCCGGGCCGCCTCCTGCTCGGGGACAGCGCGCGCACCCTGAACCAGATGCAGACGATCGTGCTCCAAGGCAAGGCGCGCATGCAGCAGGAAGGCCAGTTCGACCTGTCTTCCGAGCGGCTCGAGGTGTTCACCGATACCAAGCGGGGAGCCGTGCGCAGCGAGGACCGGCAGCGACCCATGTCCCTGTTCCTGGACCTGAAGTCGCGCAACACCTGGCGGCTGGATGCGCCCCGGTTGGCCCGCCTCAAGGAACAGGAAGTGTCCGAGGAGGTCATCAGGAAGCTCGAGCCGATGGCCGGCCTCACGTTCTCCAACCAGGATGCGTTCCAGAAGTCGGTCAAGCAGCGCCTGACGGACGAGGAGTCCGAACGCTACTTGCCGACCATCGTCAACCAGGCGCGTCCGTGAGCACCCCTCCCGCGCAGGCCGCATCCGAGCCCAAGCCGCCGAAGACGCGTGCGCGCCGCCGTCCCGCGGCGGCGCAAGTAAAACCGGACGCCCTCGTCGCCGAAGGGCTCGTCAAGCGCTACCGCGGCCGGGCCGTCGTGGACGGCATCTCGCTCAACGTGCGGCCGCGCGAGATTGTCGGACTGCTTGGCCCCAATGGCGCGGGCAAGACCACCGTCTTCTACATGATCGTGGGGGTCATCCAGGCCGAGGCGGGGAAGATCCGCCTGGGCGAGCTCGACATGACGAGCCTGCCCATGCACCAGCGGGCGCGCCTGGGGATCGGCTATCTGCCCCAGGAGCGCTCCGTGTTCCGGCGCCTGTCGGTTGAGGACAACCTGATGGGCGTGCTCGAACAGTTGCCGCTGACTCAGCCGGAGCGTCAGGCGCGCATGGAAGAGGCGCTCGTGGAGCTGGGGTTGGCCCACATCCGCACCGCGATGGGCTTCCAGCTCTCCGGTGGCGAGAGCCGGCGGGTCGAAATTGCCCGCGCGCTCGTGTTGCAGCCTCACTTCATCCTGCTCGACGAGCCGTTCGCCGGCGTCGACCCGATCGCCGTGCTCGACATCCAGGGGGTCATCCGCGCCATCCGCGACCGGGGTATCGGCGTGCTCATCACCGACCACAACGTCCGGGAGACCCTCGGCATCACCGACCGCGCCTACATCATCAACCAGGGCACGGTGCTCGTGCAGGGCAAGCCGAAGGAGCTGGCCAATAGCGAGGTGGCCCGCAAGATCTACCTGGGCGAACGCTTTACGCTGTAGGGCGGGCGGCACGCCCCGTGCCGCGTAATCCAGCTCGACATCAATCCGCTCCAGGCAAACCGGATCCGCGCCCACGCCGTCCGATGCATTCCCGGTGCGCCACGAACCCCCGGCGCCGCGATCGCTCTGCGGCGCAGTCCGCGGCAGCGCACCCGCCTGAGCGCACGCGGGCGGCACTCAAACCACATGCCGCCGCGCCGGATCTCCACCTGCGCGCGCCGGCCAGGCGAGCGGTCGGTCCAGCGAGCCGCAAGGCCCGCGCACGGCCAAGCCTATTGACTGTCGCGTTTTAGGCGTGGCTCGCCGAAGCGCCTGGGGCTTGTTTCCCGCTTGAATTCGCGGGCTGCTGCGGTTAGGGTCGTGCAGCGGGATCATGCGGCAAAAACAATGCCATTCCCGCCCACACGGAAACAGGGTTTCGGCGCAACGCAAGACCGGGGGCCGCGCCAAACGGGGCCCCCCAAGCCGCACGGATGCCGGCAGCGGGAAGAGCGGGGGCCATGGCGCTGAACTTGAAGTTGCAGATGCGGCTGAGCCAACAGCTCATCATGACGCCGCAACTGCAGCAGGCGATCAAGCTGCTGCAGCTGTCGCGCCAGGAGCTGGAGGAACTGATCGAGCAGGCGCTGGTGGAGAATCCGGTGCTGGAGGAAGAGGCGCCGGAGAGCGAGCCGCTGGAAGCCGCCGAAGCCACCGAGGCCGCGGCGCCGGTGGCCGAGCAGGAGGCCGGAGGCGACCTGATCGAAAACGACCGGCACCAGGAGGCGGACCGGGACTGGGAGCAGTACATCAATTCCGGCAGCGGCATCATTCCCGAACGCGGCTCGCGCGGCGACTCGGACGAGCCGAACCTCGAGGCCACCCTCACGCGCGCCGAAACGGTGCAGGACCACCTGTCCTGGCAACTCGAGATGAGCGCGCTGTCCGAACTCGAGCAGGAAATCGGCGAATACATCATCGGCAGCATTGACGACGACGGGTACCTGACCGCCAGCATCACCGAACTGCTCGAGGCGCGGCCGGACCTGCATGGCGCGGTGCTGCATGCCGCCAAGCAGGGCACGCTGGCGCTCCCGGTGCCGGAGCAGGTGGATCCCGCCCTGTTCGAAGCGAAGCACACCAGTTCCGAAGCCCGCGTGCCGGTGTCGAAGAAGAAGGCGCCGCCGGTGTTCGAGGGCGAGGAAGGCGACGGCGCCGCGGCGCCCGAACCCGAACCCGCGCGCATCAAGGTCAAGCCGGAAGCGGCGCTGCGTGTGGAAGCGGTGCTGCGCCACATCCAGCAATTCGATCCCCCCGGGGCCGGCGCGCGCAACCTGCAGGAATGCCTGGAGATCCAGCTCCGCTCGCTGGGCCTGGAGAACCACCTCAGCTACCGCATCGTGCACCAGGACCTGAAGCTGCTGGAGAACAAGGACCTGAAGCGCGTGGCGCGGCGGCAGAAAGTGGCGATCGAGGAAGTGGTCGAGGCGTACAAGCTGATCATGGAGCTGGAGCCCAAGCCCGGCCGGCCCTTCGTGCGCGACCGGCCGCAGCACATCATCCCCGACGTGTTCATCTACAAGGTGTACGGCGAAGCGCCGGACGCGGAGGACCGGGTCGGCCAATACCGCGTCGTGCTCAACGACAGCGGCCTGCCGCGGCTCAGGATCAGCGACTACTATCGCAATCTGGCGGAGCGGGCCGGAAGCGGGTCGAACCTGACCCAGGAGTACATCCACGAGAAGATCAAGGCCGGCAACTGGCTGATGAAGAGCATCGAGCAGCGCCAGAAGACGATCCTCCGCGTGACGCGCAGCATCCTCAAGCACCAGTACGAGTTCTTCGAGAAGGGCATCCACTACCTCAAGCCGCTTGTGCTCAAGGACGTCGCCGAGGACATCCAGGTGCACGAGTCCACGGTGAGCCGCATCACGACGAACAAGTACGTGCACAGCCCCCAGGGCATCTACGAGCTGAAGTTCTTCTTCACCAGCGGGATCGATCAGGGCCAGGGCGAGGTGATTTCCTCGAAGAAGATCAAGGACATGATCGAGAAGATGATCGCCGCGGAGGATGATCGCGAACCGCTCACGGACATCCAGATCGCCGATCGCCTGTTGAAGGAGAGCACCATCAAGGTGGCGCGCCGCACCGTCGCCAAGTACCGCGAAGCCCTGCACCTGCTGCCCTCGAACAAGCGCAAGCAGCTTTTCTAGCGGCAAGTCACCCTCAAGCTCGCATGAGACTGGTCGACCATCTGACCCCCGCGGGCATCCGGCTCGACCTGGAAGGTCAGACCAAGGAGCAGGTGCTCCGCGAGTTGGTGGCGCTGCTGGCGCGCGTGGGAAGCATCGGGGATCAGGAGCGGCTGCTGCAGGTGCTGCTGGAGCGGGAAGGCCTGGGCTCGACCGGCATCGGGCACGGCGTGGCCATTCCCCATGGCCGCAGCGCGGACGTGGGCGGGCCCCTGGTGGTGCTGGGCCGGACGCGGCAGGAAGTGGATTTCGATTCGATCGACGGACAGCCCACGCGGCTCTATTTCCTGCTGGTCGCGCCGGAGACGGGCGGCAACGAGCACCTGCACCTGCTGAGCCGGATCGCCCGCCTGATGCGCGACGCCGACACCCGCCGCAGCCTGTTGGAGGCCCCCACGCCCGTGGCGGCGCTCGACCTGATCCGCGCCCACGAGACGCCGTAGCGGCCGCCCGCTTGGCTCCGGTCAAATCCAGCGCCGCACGGACCCCTTGTAGCGCAGGTACGCGTCGCCGAATTTCCGCTCCAGATAGCGCTCTTCGCGCGCGATCACGCCGTAGCGGATGACGAGGAGCGCGGGCACCAGCAGCACCAGGACCCAGGCACTGTTTCCGACGCAGGCGATCCCCGCATACACCAGGCTCAGGGCCAGATAGAACGGATTGCGCGTGAACCGGAACGGGCCGGACGTCACGATCGCGGTCGTAGGACGATCGGGCCGGACGGAGGTCTTGGCGCGGCGAAACTGAAAGAAGGCCGCGGCAGACAGGCTCAGACCCAACGCGATCAGCACTCCGCCCGTTCCATAGCGCAGGCTTTCGGGGAGGAAGGCGGCCGGCCAGGCAGCGTTGATCCCGAAGCCCAGCAGGAGGAACGCGAGATAGATGAGGGGCGGATGGAACTTGATCCCCGCATGATCTTGAGTGGATTCGGGCATCGGCAAGCTCCGCTTATGAACGGTGACTGGGGCAGGCACCGCCGCGTCGGACTACGCGCGACCCGCTCCGCGCCAGCGGGAGGCAGCCCCAAGAAGTTTCCGCGCGCTATGACTGGCCGACGCCGTGCAGCGTGCGGAAGATCCAAGTCGCCAGGTAGCCCACCAGGGGTGGCGCAACCAGGCTCGCCAGGACGCGGGAGGACGCATAGCGCCAGCCCATCAGCGGCCCCTCGTAGATGAGGATCCGCTGGAAGCCCAGCAAGGCCCACGCGGTCAGGTACGACGTGATCTGCCCGACGCCGACGCCCGCCTTCCACAGCGCAGCCACCAGCGGAAACTGGAGGAATGGTCCGCCGGGCGTGAAGGCCCCGAGCCCCATCGCGACCAGATAGCCCGCCAGGCCGGAATCCTCCCCCGCATACTTGGCCACAAGGTCCCGCGGCACCAGCACCTGGGCCAGCCCCGCCAGCAGGAAGCCCAGCACCAGGTTCGGCAGGATGTCCCGGAACAGCAGCATCCCGCCCTTCACGCCTTCCCATGCAGTCGCCGGACCTCGGCCGAGCAGGGCGTAGGTCCCCAACGCCAATACCAACGTCGCCAGTATCAGCACGGACGGCCTCACGAACGATTTGAAGAGCGCGGATCTCCGCGGCGCGTGATGCGGCGCGCCGCCGTGAGTGGGCTTGGGCTGCATGAACCCGCCGGTCAAAACTTGAGCGTGATGCGCGGCTTGCGGGACGACAGGACATTGGTGCGGATGCCCGCGAAGTTCAAGCCGCCGTGGAAGCGGGCATGCTCGATCTTCATGCAGCGGTCCATCACCACCTCCAGCCCCGCGGCCTGCGCCTGGTCCCGCGCGGCGAGATGGATGATGCCCAGCTGCATCCAGATCACCTTGGCCCCCAGCCGGATCGCCTCCGCCACGAGCGCCGGCACTTCTTCCGGCTGGCGGAAGATGTCCACGACTTCCAGCGGTATGCCCGCTTCCACAACCGCCTGCAAGGTCGGGTACGCCTTGCGCCCCAGCACTTCCGGGTACTGCGGGGTGACAGGCGTGATGTCGTAGCCGTAGTCCTTCAGGTACGTGGCGGCGAAGTAGCTGGGCCGGTTCGTATTGGCCGACAGCCCCACCATTGCGATGCGCCTGTAGGTCTGCAGGATGCGCAGGATCTGGGCGTGGTTCTGGCCGGGGAACTGGGCGGTGCCGGGACGAAGGGGTGGGCTGGGTTTAGGTGACTGCACGGGAGACTCCTTTGTGAGGCGTTCACTCACAGCAGAGATTACACGGAAAGCGGGGGATGTGGAGATGGGTGATCCGCTGAGCCTGGGCAACCGCTGAGTCCTCGGTCGTGCCGATTGGGCCGTGCACTCCCGCCTGCGGCGGGCCTCATCCGCCCTGTGGGCACCTTCTCCAACGCCGAACTGCCGGCGTGGAGAAGGACTCTCCACCGCGTTGCGACTGCTGGCCGGGGACGACGCCGCGGTCCCCCGACCCCAATCCAAATGGCGTGGGTTTGTTTTCGCGCTTTTTTGTAATTGACTGATATTGCACGGATTAAGCGTGGTCGAATGGGCCCGGAAGAGCGTGTAGCGCACGACGGCGAAGGGGAGATGCGTAAGGTAGCGCTCAGTAGCAGGTTGGGGTCCTTCAGCAGCGGTTTTGAACAGTCTGGGCGTCG
>JBGOTW010000171.1:0-9354 GCA_041476685.1 bacterium
GCAATGTACCGCCAGCGGCCCACACGGCACCGCACCGTATGCTACACGAATTCGAGACAAAAAGCCCCGATTCCAGGCACTTCGCTCCTGCCCGGGCGCCCCGGAACAGGGCACCCCGTTGTTCTCTAAGCAAGAACCAGTCCAGGAATGCGGGGATTAGAGGGAGAACGTCGCCGTCACGGGCACATGGTCCGAGGCCTTCTCCCGGGCCCGCTCCTCCCGGTCGATCCAGCACGAGCGCCCCCGCTCCGCGAGGCTCGGCGTCGTCCAGATGTGATCTATGCGCAGGCCCCGGTTGCGGCGGAAGGACGCCTGCCGGTAGTCCCACCAGGAGTAGTGCCCCGCGCCTTCCTCGAAGCGCCGGAACTGGTCCTGGAATCCCCACGCCGACACCTTGGCCAGGGCCGCCCGTTCGTCGGGGTGGTAGCAGACCTGCCCCTCCATCTCCTCCACGCTGAACACGTCCTTCGGCTCGGTGGCCACGTTGAAATCCCCCACGAACACCAGCGGCTCCTTGGGGCGGTGCCGCTCGGCAAAGTAGCGGCGCAGCCCGTCGAGGAACGCGAGCTTGTAGGCGAACTTTTCCGAGCCCACTTCGCTGCCGTTGGGGACATAGGCGTTGACGACGCGAATGCCGGCGATGGTGGCGGCGATCAGGCGCTTCTGCTCGTCGCTCCCCTTGCCGTCGAAGCCGCGCGCGACCGCCGTGATGGGCAGGCGGGACAGGATGGCGACGCCGTTGTAGGTCTTCTGGCCGTGCAGGGCGATCTCGTAGCCCAGCTCCGTGAACGGCGCTTGGGGAAACAGCTCGTCGGGCACTTTCGTCTCCTGCACGCATACCACCTCCGGCTCGTGCTCCTTGAGCCAGCGCAGCACGATCTCCAGCCGCGCCCGCAGCGAGTTCACGTTCCAGGTGACGATCGAAAGCGCTTTGCCCATTGGACGGCTCCCGTCAGCCGAAGATGTTGTAGCCCGCGTCCACGTGGATGACCTGGCCCGTGATGCCCGAGGCGCCGTCGCCGGCGAGGAAGCTGGCGGCGTGGGCCACTTCCTCCGGCGTGACGTTGCGCTTGAGCGCGCTAAACTCCGCCGCCTGGTGCAGCAGATCCAGAAAGTCCTGGATTCCCGAGGCGGACACCGTGCGGATCGGGCCGGCGGAGATGGCGTTGACGCGGATCCCCTCCGGCCCCAGCTCGCGGGCCAGGTAGCGCACGTTCGCCTCCAGCGCCGCCTTGGCGCTGCCCATCACGTTGTAGTGGAGCACGGCGCGCTCCGATCCGATGTACGTCAGCGTGAGGATCGAGCCGCCCGCGCTCATCAGCGTGCGCGCCTCCCGCGTCAGCGCGATCAGGCTGTAGGCGCTGATGTTCAGGGCGTACGTGTACCCGTCCAGCGTGATGTCCGAGTACCGTCCGCCCAGTTCCTGGCGCTTGGCGCTGGCGATGGCATGGACGAGCACGTGCAGCTTGCCGAAGCGCTCGCCGATGGCCCGGTACATGGCGGTCACGGATGCGGGGTCGCCCACGTCCACGGGCACCAGCAGGGCGGGCTTCAGCTCCTCGGTGACCCGCTGGATCTTGTCCTCGGCGCGCTCCTTGTCCAGCCGCTGATAGGCGATTGCGAGCTGCGCGCCCTGCGCGGCGAGGTCCTCGGCCACGGCGTAGGCGATGGAGCGCTTGTTCGCCACGCCTGTCACCAGCGCCACTTTTCCCTGCAAGCCATTCGTCACGGAGGTTCGCTCATGCCGGTGGTTCCCGCGCGGGAGGCACGTTTCCCCGCTGCTCCCCGCGGCTGCGCGAAAGACGGGGGCAGGCTGTCACACACGGTCGCCGCGCTTCGCCGCACCGGCTGTCGCCGCGGCAGGCAGGCCGGGCGCAGGCGGATGCGGGAAAGCCCGCCGCGCCCTCCGCGGCGCAGGGCGCAGGCGGACGTGGGTGATCGCCATCATACCCGGTACCCGCCGTCAACGCTGATGACCTGGCCCGTGATGCCTTTCGCCTCGTCGGAGGCCAGCAGCACGGCCATCGGACCCAACTCGTCGGGTTCCAGGATGCGTCTTTGGACGTTTTCGCTTTCGGCCGCGGCCTTGGCCCGCTGGGCGTCGGTGCCGCGTGCGCGGCCGATCGCTTCCCAGTCGACGAGACTGGTATTGGTCCAGCCAGGGCAAAGGATGTTGACGGTGATCGTCTTCGGCACCTGATAGGCCAGGGCCCGCGTCATTCCGACCAGACCGTGCTTGGCGGCCGAATAGGCGATCCCGCCGCCGCCCGTCTTGGCGTAACCCGAGCCGATGAAGATCACCCGTCCGTAGTCCTGCATGACCATCTGCGGCAGCGCGGCCCGCGTTGCGTAATAGGCGGAGGTCATGTTGAGGAAGACGTTCTTTTCGAACAGTTCGTCGTCGTGCGTGAGCGCCACCAGTCTTGAACGGTCGCCCACGACTCCGCCCCCGTTGTTGATCAGCACGTCGAGCCGGCCGAAGTGGCCGATCATCCGGCCGACCATGCGCTTGATCTCCGGGCCATCCATGAGGTCGGCCGTGAGGGCAAAGGCTTCGCCGCCGGACGCCTGGATGGCTGCCACGCCCGCATCGAGCTCCGCCTGCGTGCGCGAAGTGAGGCCGATCCGGGCACCCTCGCGCGCGCAGGCCAGCGCGACGGATCGTCCGATTCCGCGTCCGCTTCCGGTCACCAAGACCACTCTTCCGGACAGCCGCCCCATGCGTGTCTCCCCTCCCAAGCTGTCGCGCAGCCGCGCAACTATGCCGGGCCGCCGCCAGCACGGCGCCGCGGCTTGCACGGCCGCGCGGCATGCCAAGCGCCTCCCTATCACGATGCCCGAAGCAGCGTCCATGACTCCGCCCGCGCTCCGGCCCGCCTGCGGGGCCAGCCATGGGTTCCGCGAACGCGGACCCCGCGGCCTGGGCGCGAAACACGCCGCCCCGGTCTCGCGGCGGTTGCGCCTTTTCGGTTCGGGAAGGGGCAGTCTCACCCCCCGAGGTCCATCCGCTCGAATCGCCACAGGCTCCACCCGGCGAGCAGCACGAAGCTGGCGGCGGCAATGCCCAGGCCCCAGCCGGCCAACCCGCTCCACTCGTAGGGCAGACCTCTGGCCAGCCGTCCGACCTGCCCGAAGGGCTTGGGCACGTAAGCCAGGAACACGTAGCGCCCGAGGGGATCCACGAGGTTGGCCGCGGCTTCGAGGATCACGCCCAGCAGCACCGCCACGCCCACCGCCGCGCCGGACGACGCGAAGTGCAGCCCGATCAGCAGCCCGAACGCGCACACCGGCGCCAACAGCAGGATCGTCAGTCCGGTGGCCGTGGCCAGCTCCCGCGCCAGCACGGCTCCGCCCGCCAGCATGAGGCCCTCCTGGCGCAGGTCGCTCCAGCCCGGCGCGAGCGCCGCCAGGGCGATCCCCACGCCGCTCACCAGCAGCACCAGCGCCGCGGCCAGCAGCAGCAGGCCCGCCAGCTTGGCCAGCAGCCACGCCCGCCGCGTCACCGGAAGCACCAGGAACGTCTTCGCC
This sequence comes from bacterium, assembly GCA_041476685.1. Taxonomy (GTDB): domain Bacteria; phylum SAR324; class SAR324; order SAR324; family JACQKK01; genus JBGPEV01. Next base: position 3,529 of record JBGOTW010000171.1, read on the forward strand.
GTGCCCAGCGAGAACTCGCGCGACAGGCTCATCGCTCCCAGCATCAGCAGCAGGTACACCGTGCCGCGCAGGCCCGCCTGGGCCCCTTCGGAAAAAACCAGGGGTGCGTTGACGACATCGAGCGTGGTTTCCGGCGCCGTGCGGGCCGCGGCGATCGTGGTGACCGCTTGCAGCAGCACGACCAGCGCCACCAGCACGTAGGGGAAGCGCTGGCTGCACAGCTTGACAATTTCCTGCCGGATCAGCTCGCCCATCGTGCTTGCTCCTTGCGCCGGCACCGTCCTCAGGCCCGCACCGTCCCCAGGCCGTCACCGGGTCTAGGCCGGAACCGCTGCGTCCCTGCCCGTGTGGGCGAGGCTTTCGAACACTCCGCGCACCGCGGCCATGCCACCCGGCCCGGCCAGATTCGCGTCCAGGACGATTCGGCCGCGCTCGATCACCAGCGCCCGCTGGCAGACGGCAGCGGCCTCGGACAGCTGATGGGTGCACAGCAAGACGCTCGAGCGGTGCGGGCGTGCCGGCGCTTGGGCCGGACGGTCCGCGTCGCCGGCTGAAGGGTTGCCGGGCCCGCCGGCCGCGCCGTCCGGCGGCTGGGCCAGGCCGCGGATCAGCTCGTGGATCTGGGCACAGCCGACCGGGTCGAGCCCGCCGGTGGGCTCGTCCAGGATCACCAGGCGCGGCCGGTGCAGGAACGCGGCCGCCAGCCCCAGGCGCTGCTTCATGCCCTGCGAGTAGCGCCCGAAGCGCTCCGCGCCGCGCTCGGCCAGGCCGACCCGCTCCAGCATCCGCGTCACCGCCGCGGCGGACACTCCCCGCAGCCGCGCGACCAGCTCCAGGTTGCGCCGCCCGCTCAGCTGCGGGTAGAAGCCGGGCGCCTCCACCACCGCCCCCAGCGTGCGCCGGTGGAGCGCGCCGCGCGTCCCGAGGATCGGCTCCCCGTCGAGCCAGGCTTGCCCCGCGCTGGGCCGCACCAGGTTGCACAGCAGCTTGATCACGGTGGACTTGCCCGCGCCGTTTTGTCCGAGGAATGCCACGACCTCGCCTTCCGCGAGCGAAAAGGACACGTCCGTCACGGCCGCAAAGTTGCCGTAGCGCTTGGTCAATCCCTCCACGCGCAGCACGCTGCCTGTCGTTGCGCTGGCGGCGCCGGCGGCGCTTGGGGAGGCGGTCATGGCGGGCTCGGGCTGCGGCAGGGGGAGGAGGCCGGGCGGTCTACTCGTAGGCCGGATTGACTTCGATTTCCTGCAACGCCGCCTGCTTCCATTCCAGATAGCCGGGCAGGGACAGCAGCGCCTCGGTGCAGGCGCGGGCGCGCGGATAGCTCGTCAGATCCACCTCGTACGTCATGAATCTCGCCGCCACGGGCAGGTACATGCAGTCGGCCATGCTGAACGCCCCGAACAGGTACGGGCCGGCGCCCCGGAAGCGCTCGCGCAACTCCTCCCACATCGTCAGGATGCGCCGGATATCGCCACGCACCGCCTCGCTTTGCGGGACGGGGCCGGCCTTGCGCGCCAGGTTCATCGGCAGCGCCTGCCGCAGGCTGGCGAACCCGGCGTGCATTTCCGCGCTGACCGAGCGGCACAGGGCGCGCTCCGCCCGTCCGGCGGGCAGCAGCTTGCCGCCCGCATGGGTCTCGTTCAGGTACTCCAGGATGGCGAGGGTGTCGTGCACTGTCAGGCCGTCGTCCACCAGGATCGGCACCCGGCCCGCCGGGGAGTGCTTGGCGATCTCCGCGGCGGTGTCCGGCTGGTAGAGCGCAATGCGGTGCTCGCGGAAGGGCAGGTTCAGGCTTCGCACGCCGATCCAGCCGCGCAGGCTCCAGCTCGAATAGCGTTTGTTCCCAATGACGATCAGCAGGTCGCTCACAGGCCTCGTCCTCGCTGCGGGAAGCCGCCTCTGGTCCAAGCGGCGGCCCGCGTTCCGGGTGCGGCCCCTTCCCGTCCGGTTCTACGGGCTTTCCCACAGTGCTGCAAGGCGAACCGCCGGCCGCAAGGTGCACTGCTGCCGGATACTGGATCAATTTGGAGACAACAGCAGATTTGTCGCTCAGCTCGAAATGACAGCCCTTTGTCACTCCGAGCGAATGCGAGGAATCCGTTGGTGCAGTTCACGTCCACTTCAGCAAATTGACCCACACCCTGCTGGCCGCAAAGTGAGCCGCGCCATTCCGCCCCCACCCCTCCGCCGGCCGCGTGTGCTAAGGAGTGGCGTACACCTGCTCCGCAGGCGAGAAACCCGGCGCACGGATCAGCGCCAAGGCCCTGCGATACGGCGCGCCCATTGCGGGCCGAAACGGCGCGCCGCAACGGCGGCCCACACCGGGGAATCCCATGCAGCGGCTGGAAGGCAAGATCGCCCTCGTGACCGGCGCCGGCGCCGGCATCGGGGAGGAAATCTGCTACCGATTCGTGCGCGAAGGCGGGCAGGTCGTCGCGCTGGACGTGAACGCGGCCCAGGCCGAGCGCGTGGCGCAGGCGGCGCGCCGGCTCGCGGACGGCAAGCCCGTGGCGCACGGCTTCGTTGCCTACAGTATCGCGGGCGACGTGCGCAGGCCGGAGGATTGCCGCAAGGCCGTGGACTTCACCCGCCAGACCTTGGGGATTCCCCATATCCTGTGCAACATCGCCGGCATCGTCGAGGTGGGCACGCTGCTGACGGCGAGCGAGGAAAGCTGGACGCGCAGCATGGACATCAACGCCCGCGGGATGTGGAACCTGTGCCGGCTCGTCGTGCCGCTCATGCTGGAGCGCAAGCAGGGCTCGATCGTGAACATGGCCTCCGTGGCCGGGCCCTTCGCCGTGAAGGAGCGCGGCGTGTACTCGGTGTCGAAGGCGGCCGTGATCGGGCTGACCAAGAGCCTGGCGATGGACACCGTCGGCCAGGGCATCCGCGTCAACGCCATCTGCCCCGGCACGGTGGAGACGCCCTCGTGGCACGAGCGCGTGAAGCTCTCGCCCCAGCCGGAGCAGGCCCTCAAGGACTTCATCGCCCGCCAGCCGATGGGCCGCGTGGGCAAGCCCGAGGAGATCGCGGCCCTGGCGGCATACCTGGCCAGCGACGAGTCCGCCTACATGACCGGACAGGCCCTCTTCATTGACGGCGGCATGACGATGTAAGGGCGAAAACGTGGCAGCATGACCCTGGCGGCAAGGGTTGCGGGTCCGTTTCGCCCGAGTCTTGCGCCTCACAAACAGCTGACCCCTGGCGGAGCCTGACCTGAGCGAAGCGAAGGGCTCGGGGTGACGAAGGGCGGTCGTTTCGAGCGCAGCGACCAATCTGTCGTGCCTCTCAATGGCCGGAGCCCGTGTCGATCCCGGCACGAATCAGGAGCGCAAGATGGCGAGAACTTCGGTCGCAATCAAGACCCAGGATGGGCTCTGCCCGGCGTCGGTGCTGCGGCCCCCCGGGAAAGGCCCGTGGCCGGCGGTGATCGTGTTCATGGACGGCCCAGGCATCCGTCCCGCCCTGTTCGAGCTGGGCGAGCGCCTGGCCGGGCACGGCTACTACGTGCTGCTGCCCGACCTGTTCTACCGGGCGGGGCCATATCCCCCCAACGACGTGGCCGCGCTGTTTTCCGATCCGGAGCGCCGCAAGGCTTGGCTGGACAAGTTCATGTCCACGGCGACCTACGCGAACGTGATGCGGGACATGCGCTCGTACCTGGAGTTCCTGGATGCCCAGGGCGAGGTGAAGCCCGGCAAGCTGGGGACGACGGGCTATTGCATGGGCGGGGGCATGTCCTTGACGGCGGCGGGAACCTATCCGGAGCGCGTCTTCGCGGCGGCTTCCTACCATGGCGGACGGCTCGCCACGGACGCGCCGGACAGCCCGCACCTGCTCGCGCCCAGGATCAAGGCCCGCGTCTACATTGCGGGCGCCGTGGAAGATCCGATCTTTCCGGACGACATGAAGGCGCGTCTGGATCGGGCATTGCGCGAGGCGCGGGTGAACTACACGCTCGAGACCTACGCGGGTGCCAAGCACGGCTGGGTGCCCACCGACACGCCGGTGCACAACCCGGCCGCCACCGAGCGCCACTGGCAGACGCTGGTGGGGCTGCTCGACGGCACGCTCAAGTAGCGGTTCGTGCGGCGACCCGCCTCCGCTTGGCCGGACGCTCGCCGCGCAGGACGGCCCTTCCGTTACTCGCCGCCGGCTTTCCGCCACATGGGCAGCAACGGCGGCGCGTCCGGCTCGGCGCGAAACTCGCCCTGTTCGCGGTAGCCGAGCTGCTCGTAGAAGCGCGTGTTCTTCGGATTCGAGTTCTCAAGGTACGTGGCCACGCCCGCCCGGTCGTACTGCGCCAGGATCGCCCGCAAGAGCGTCTTCCCCAGGCCGTGACCCTGGCGCTCCGGGGCGACGCCGAGGAACCACAGATAGGCGTGCGGCGCGGCGGGATGGTGGCGCTCCATGGTGCGAATCAGGCGCAGGCCCCGCGCTAGCCGCGCCAGGCCCGTCGTGCTGCGAATCTGCCAGGCCAGTTGCGCCCAGCCCAGCGGGCCGCGTTGCGTGGGCTCGTCGTCCGGCGGAAGGAACAGCGCGCACGCCCCGCCGTCGGCTGCGAGGTAGGTATGTCCCAAGTCGAGCGCCCACCCGCCCAGAATGCTCCGGAACATGCCTTGCAGCGCAGCCTCGCGCCGGGCGTCCGCGCGCAGGAACCAGTCCGTGACAGGATCGTTGGAAAACGCCCGGCTCAGTACAGACACCGCCACGTCCAGGTGCTCGGCCCGGGCGACAAAAGGCTCCTGCGCGGCATGGCGCCACGCGGCCACGGTGCGTGCGTCGGGCATCGCTCCCCCGGACGGGCGTGCGGCACTTCCGGCCTGCCGCTGCTTAGCGCCAAGCGGGACTCCGATGCAAGCGGCCCCGGCGGGCGTTTCGCGTAACGTCACCCCGCCCGGCGCACCCCCGCGGCCTGGGGCAGGACGAACTCCAGGCCGAGTTGTGTCGCCCGCGCGGACGGTTGGCGTCCGCCCAGCCAGCGCACCGATCCGCCCGGCGTCATGTGCAGCACGCCGCCCAGTGCGGCCCCCCGGCCGGGCGCGCGCGGCTCGCCGTTGAGCGGCGTGTCAATCCTGGCCACGAGGTCCCCCCGGATCGCTTCCCGCTCCTGCTTGTCCACGGCCAGCAGGTGCACATGGACATGGGTCAGCCCGTGCATCTGCGCGGCGCACCACTCCGGGCGCAGCGGCAGCTCCGATGTGAGCGCCTCGGCGGCGCCGATGTACAGCAGCGTGCCGGCGTCCTTGCCGCGAGCGGCGACGAGGATGAAGTTGGCGCCCTCCACTTCCGGGAGCAGGTCCCAGGGAAAGACCGTGTGCGCGTACCAGCGTCCGGAGGCTCCGGGCCAGCGCACAATGCTGGGGTTCATCACGGGGGGACGGATCATCGTCATGGGTCGCCTCCTCTGAGGATGCTGCGGCTGAGGTGGTTGAGGCTGAGGTGGTTGAGGCTGAGGTGGTTGAGGCTGAGGATGCTGAGGCTCAGCCGGCTGGCGTGAGCCACCTTTCCATGGGCCGAAGACGATAGTCAACAAAAAAGTGTTTGTTCATTCCTCCTGAGTTATATACGATTGAGCCGATGGATGAACATATGGCCTGCAAGCAGGCGCGGGCGAGCGCGGAAATCGCTTCGGCTACGGGCGGAATCCGGGAAAATGGGCATCGCTGCAGGCCGATTTTGCTTCTGAAATAGTTAGTAATAGCAGTATCTTGATATGTCAATTTAGAGAACGAAGCCAATGCCAATGTGCACCGGATCCTAGGCCGCTGCTGGTCGGGGCCAGTCGGGCTCGAGTGGGCTGGAGCGGATGTGGGCGGCCCC
>JBGOTW010000172.1:0-9336 GCA_041476685.1 bacterium
AGATGCATTTGGACTATACGGAATGGGTGCATTGCCAATTGAGGTTTGAACCGCCGTAACGAAATATATGGAGGTTTGGAGGCCATAAGAATTAAGCGCGCTCAGTATCGCCGCTTGAATTTGTTGTCGTGTGGGCGCTGGGACGAAAAGGCTGCTTCCATAATAACTCGACGTTACGCCGAACATATCGGCAGAACGCACAAAACCCAGCAAGAGATTCTGTACTTCCATGTCCAACCCCATTGGAGGCATTCCAATTGGCACAGCGATGTAACGAGCAAAGCCTAGTGTACCAGCCATTTGCATGCAACCCAAGCGCTCAAATCCGGCGAGAATCCATAATTTTACTCTGCGCGTAAATTCAGACTGAGTCACTACTCGGATGCCGCGCCTCTCTCGCATTTGCCCCCGCGCCCCCGCCTGCGGCATCCTGGGTGGAGCGATGCACATGCACGGGAGTGCCGGTAGACATGAAGCGACTGGTGCTGTTCGACTTTGACGGGACGCTGCTGACGACCCACGGCCGGGCCGTGCAGGCCATGCTGGCCGCCTACGGGCACGTGTACGGGCGGGACGCGGCGGCGCTGGACTACCGCATGGACGGAAAGACCGAGCTGCAGATCACGCACGAGCTGATGGCGCTCGCCGGGCTGACGCGGGCAGAGGTAGCCGCGCGCCTGCCCGACTTCTGGCGGCGCTACGCGGAGGAGCTGGAGCGGCACGTATCTTCCGGCACCACCACGGTGCACCCGGGCGTGCCGCAGGTGGTGCGCGCCCTGGCCGCGGATCCGGACTGCGTGCTGGGGCTGCTCACGGGCAACTGCGAGGCCGCCGCCCGCAAGAAGCTGCGCTGCGCGGGACTGGACGGCTTCGTCGTCGGCGCCTACGGGGAGCACCACGAGCGGCGCGAGGAGCTTCCGGCCGTGGCGGCGGAGCGGGCCGAGCGCCTCACCGGCCGCCGCTTCCGCGGCAAGGAGATCGTGATCCTGGGCGACACCCCCAACGACATCGCCTGCGGGCGCGCCCTGGGAGTCAAGGCGATCGCCGTGGCGACCGGCCGCTTCTCGCCTCAGGAGCTGGCGCGGCACGCGCCCGACGCGGTGTTTCCCACCTTCGCCGACGTGCCGGCGGTGCTGCGGGCGATCCACGCCGGCTGAGGCGCTCATCCGCGACGGCTTGCGCGCGACAAGCTGCACGCAACGGTCCGCAAGCGACGGGCCGCACGCAACAGGCGGCAGGCGACATGCCGCACGCGACGGGCCGTCCACACTCGGCAGAGCAGGTGACGATGAAGCCGTTCCGGCGCAACGTCTGCGCAGTGCTGGTCAACGAGGACCGCAGCCGGGTGCTCGTCTTCCGCCGGGTGGGCAAGCTGCTGCCCGGACACCGCTGGCAGTTCCCCCAGGGCGGGCTGCGCGCACGCGAATCCCCGGAAGAAGGATTACGGCGCGAGCTGGACGAGGAGATCGGCACCGCCGACGTGGAGGTGCTGGGGCGGGCGCGCGACCCGATCCGGTACGAATACCCGGCGCAGGTCGTGCGCAAGCTTAAGGCCGAAGGCTCGAAGCTGGCGCGCTTCCGGGGCCAGGAGCAGCACTGGTTCCTGGTCCGGCTGCGCGGCGGCACCAGGTACATCCACTTCGACCATCAGCCGCGGGAGCTCGACGCCTTCCGCTGGGTGGCGCCGGCCCGGGCCCTGGAGCTGGTGGTGCCGTTCAAGCGCGCCGCCTACCGGATGGGGCTGCACGCGCTGGGGCTGCTCGGCCGGCGTGCGTCCGCGCCGGACGGACCTCAGGGCCGCGTGCCGCGCAAACCGACCGGCCGCGCGCCGGGTAAACGCATAAGCAACGTGCCGGGAAATCCGCAGGGCCAGGTGCCGGGCGAGCGGGCGACCCGCGCATCCGGCAAGCCGAAGGGCCGCACACCAGGCACACGGGCGGGCCGCACGCCGCGCTGACGCGGCTTGGCTCGCGCCGCGCGGGGGGAAGCCAGCGCGGCAGGATCAGCGCGGCGCGCGGCCGTCGGGGAGCGGGTTCACCTGCGGCGGAGACGTGGGCACCGGCGGGGGCGGGATGCGCGACACGGGCGAGGCGCGGAAGATCGGCTCCAGCGGCGGCATCGTCATGCCGAACAGCACGCCCCGATCCGCCGGGTGCAGCGCTTCCTTCAGCACGGGATCCGCCGCCTCCAGGTACTTCTCCCGGCTGCTCTTGACGCCCTGGGAGTTGTTCATCTTGCGGTAGACCAGATTGAGCCGCTCGGCGAACAGCGCCTTGTACTCGCTGTCCGTCTCCAGGCCGCGCTCCAGCATCTCCTTCGCCTGGGACCAGTTGTCCAGCTCGATGGACAGGCGGCTGAGCGCATCGAGCAGGATCAGCTTGCGCGGGAAGAGCGCCAGCCCATCCACGTAGGTGCGCTCGGCGGTGCGCCGGTCCCCGGCCAGCTGCTGGATGTCGCCGACCAGGCGGTGCATCCGCCCGTCGGGTTCCGGCAGGCGCAGGTACGGCTGGAGCAGCGCGAGCGCCTCGCGTTGCTGACCCAGGCGCCCCAGCGCCGCGCCCCGCAGGTAGGCCTGCCGCCAGGGCATGCTGCCTTCCTTGCCGGTGGGCCGCGTGTACTCCAGCACCTTGCGGTACTGCCCCTGCAGGTAGGCCAGCCGCGCGCGGCTGATGTTCAGCACCGCGTCGTCCCCGACGGGCGGGACCGTGGCCAGCAGGGCCGCCGCGCTGGAGACGTCGCCCGAGAGGATGTACCACTCGCTCTTCAGCAGGATCGCCTCGATATCGTACGGGAAGTCGTTCAGGAAGGCTGCCAGCAACTGCCAAGCCGTCTCCAGCCGGGCCTCGACCAGCGCCCGCCGGATGCGCAGCAGGCGCAGCGGCGGAAAGTCGGGCGCCTGCCGGGCCGCCTCGGCCTGCGCGGCATTGCCCTGCTGCACCTCGCCCGTCTGGTAGTAGGCGACCGCCAGCCAGTAGCGCGCCTCGACCGAGGCCGGATCGAGGTCCACCGCCCGGGTCAGGGCCGGGATGGCCTCCTCGGTGCGATCCGCCGCCAGCGCCGTCTTGGCCTGCGCCAGCCAGCCGGGCGAGTAGCGGGGATACGCGGAGAGCAGCTCCCGCAGGCTGGCTGTATAAGCTTGGGTCTGGCCCTGGGCCTGGAACAGCTCGACCTGGGCGAGCTTCGCCTCGGGCGCCAGCGGCCCCAGCTTCAGCATCCGTTCCAGCACCTGCCCGGCCGTCACCCAGTCGCGCCGCTGGCGGTACAGGTCCAGCAGCTCCAGCAGCAGGTCCGGATCCTCCGGCCAGGTCTTCAGCGCCGACTCGATCAGGAAACTCGCCGTCGCCAGCCGGCCGGAGCGCTTGACGAGCCGGATGCGCAGCTGCACCGCCTCCTTGGAGGTGGGATTGATCCGCAGCGCCTCGGTCAGGGACGTTTCGGCGTCGTGCAGCGCGCCGATCTCGTACAGGATGCGCGCGCGGGTGTACCAGGCCGGGAAATAGCGCGGTTCGCGCCGCAGGGCCTCGTCGAGCGCCCGGATGCCCTTTTCCGGTTCCCCCAGCAGGGCGTTCGCCCGTCCCACCGTGACATAGGCGGAGAGCAGGTCGGGATCGAACTGGATCGCCTGCGAGGCCGTGGTCAGGGCGCGGAAGCGGCGGTCCTGGGCGAGGTGGATCTGCCCCAGCACGTCCAGGATCGGGCCCTGGGCGGGGGCGAGCTGGTCGGCCTGGAGCGCGGCCACTTCCGCCTCCGCCAACGCGCCGCGCCGCAGCAGGGCGCGCGCGAGCTGCAACTGGATGCGCGGATTGTCCGGGCTGTCCTTGGTCTGCTCCCGCAGCTTCGATTCGATCGTCTGCAGCCCGGCCGGCGAGGCCGTCTCGATCTGCGCGTCGGTCGGCAGGGACGTCGAGCAGCCCGCGCCGCCGAGCAGCAGGGCGAGCAGCGCGGCGGCCGCGAGCCATCCGCCCCGGGTGCGCGGCGGCAGTCGCCGCACCCGCGCGTCGGCCGTGCGGACGGCGATGCGGGCGGCGGTGCGGACGGCGGTGCTTGCGACGGAGCGGATCATCCCGGCGCTCCGGCGGCAAAGGAGAGGGAGACCGCGGGCGCGAGCGCGCCCTCGTTGCCGAACGAATCCATCAGCCGGATCGAGTATTCCACCTGGCCCGCACCGCCGATGGCCGACGACGCCGGCGGCTGCACCAGGTACTGCAGCGCCTCCAGCGGCGCGGGATTGAGCGGACTGAGCGGCCAGGGCGCCGGGGGAAACCGGCGATAGACGTTGACGCGGTAGGTGACGGGCCGCTCCACCTGTCCCCCGCCCGGGGTCAGCACCCACTGCGTCCGTTCCTGACGCGGCTCCCAATACAGCCGCACCTGCCGGCTGTTGGGCATCGCCTCGTAGGCGAGCGCGTGGACGGGCACGCTGCTCACGCCCTCGATCAGCACCGGCTTCGACGGCGCGCTCTCCGCCGCTTCGAAGCGCGTGCGCACCTGGATGAGCCATTGCGTCGGCTCGCCGGCGGGCACCCACTGGAAATAGACCACTTGGCCTTCCACGGTCAGACCCGGGCTGTTGGCGCGCAGCCGCATGTCCTGCCGCGAGAGCGGGCTGCATTCCGCGCAGCCCAGCGGCAGGCGCCGCACGGAGACGCCGTAGTACTGCACCGCCCCCAGCTTGCGCGTCTCTTCCAGCGCGGGCTGCTGCCAGGACAGCAGGATCACGTCCTCGCGGAACCGCGCCCGCACGTCCTGCGTGGGCGGGATCATGAAGGACTGGGGCAGCGGATCGGTGCGCAGGCCGCAGGCGGAGAGCAGGACCACTGCCATGCAAGTCCATGTCCAGCCCGCGCAGCGGCGCAGGAGCCGGGCGCTGCTCGGGCCCCGCGACCGACCGTCCATGACCGCCTCCAGTGTCGCAAAACACGTCCCGCCGGGGACCGGACGCCCCGGGCCGGATTTTCTCCTTGCCTCTTGCCTGTCCCCCCGGGAATCTTCTAGCAAGAGCGGGGCCGGGAACTCCTGCCTCCGGCTGGAACTGGCGGCCCGGATCCGGGACGCGAGGGACCAGCAGAAGATTGAAGCACAAGGGCTCTTGGGCCGCCAGCGAAAGGCGGGACTCTTCCCGGCCCCCGTCTTCCCGCCCGCGCTTCTCGATTGCCGCGGGCGGGTCTAGAATGCCGCCCATGAACCCTCTGTCCGAGCTTGCAGTTCCGCAGCCCAGCGCCTCCGCCCCGCCCGCGGGAGCGGCGGTGCCGCGCCGTGTAGGTTGGCTACGCGGTGCAGCTTGGCTACGCGGTGCAGGCTGGCTCTGCACGGCGATGTGGCTGGGCGCCTGGGCTTCACTGGGCGCTTTGACCTTGCTGGGGGCCTGGGCGTTGCTGGGCGCCGTGCCGGCTATCGCCCAAGCCGCCGCCCCGTCTCCCGCGCCGGGCGTTCCCGCGCCGGCCGTGTCCGCGCCGGCCGTGCCCCAGCTCGTGGCGTTCGGGGATCTGCGCGGCGAACTGCTGCCCTGCGGCTGCAGTCCGGACGCGCAATACGGCGGCCTGCCCCGTCGCGAGGGCTATTGGAACGCGCTGCTGCGCGGCCTGCCCTCCGGGGCGGAAGCGCCCGTGCTGGTGGACCTCGGCAACAATTTCCCGGAGCCCTCCGCCCAGGGCCGGCTCAAGATCGAGGTCATCCAGCCGCAGCTGGCCAAGCTGCCCCTGGCGGCCATCTTGCCGGGACCGAACGAGCTGCTGCTGGGCTATGCGGTGCTGGACCGCAACCTGCCCTATCTGGTCACCAACAACGACGTGCCCGGCGCGTTCCTCGCCGAGCGCACGGTGTCGCGCAAGACGGGACGGCTGGCGATCCTGGGCTACCTGTCCCCCGCCCTGGTGTACCAGGGCTCGCAGGACCGCTTCCGCCTGACGGCCCTGGATGCGGCGCTGCTCAAGCGCTACGAGGCGCTCATCGCGCAGGAGCGGGCGCAGCAGGCCCTGCTGCTGTTCCGGGGCGGCGATGAGGAGTTGGCGCGCTTCGCGGCGAGCGGCCTGTTCAGCGCCATCATCGCGGGCAATCCTTCGGCTGACGAGCTGACCGCCCCGACCGAGCGGCGCGTGGGCGGCACCCGCATTCCCCAGGTGCCCACCAAGGGCCAGGGCGCGATCGTGCTGACGGCGCTGGGTATAACGGCAGCGGGCGCTCCGGCGGCAGGCGCGTCGGCGGCGGGCGCTGCGGCATTTGGCGCTGTGGCCCACGTGGAGCTGCTGAAGGAGGGGATTCCCGACGGCCCCGCGGCGCTCGCGGCCCTGAAGGTTTACGACGGGCGGGTCAAGGCGCTCTTCTTCCAGGAGCTGCGCGGCCGGCAGGCCAGCGCCGAGGATTCCCCGTTTGCCGGCGCCCAGGCCTGCCAGCCCTGCCATCAGCCCGCCTTCGCCACCTGGCAGGCCAGCGGCCATGCGCGAGCGCTACGGGCCCTGGATGCCGTCGGGAAGCAGTTCGATCCGGAATGCCTGGACTGCCATGTCGTGGGATTCAACCGCAGCGGCTTCGTCTCCGCGGAGGCGACGCCCCTGCTGGCCGGCGTGCAGTGCGAAAGCTGCCACGGCGCGGCGAAGCGGCACCAGGCCGAGCCGGAGCGGGTGCGGCTGCCCACGACCCGCGTGATCGGGGGCGCCCACCCCGAGGAGTCCACCTGCCGCACCTGCCACCGCGGCGCCCACTCGCCCAAGTTCTCCTTCGCGGACTACTGGCCGCGCATCCAGCACGGCACCCAGGCCGCGGCGCGCTAGCCGCTTCGACCCGGACGCGCATTCGTCCGGCGCAGGCGGCGCAGCGGGACGCAGGCGGCGCAGCGGGACGCAGGCGGCGCAGCGGGACGCAGGCGGCGCAGCGGGCCCTCAGTCGGGCTTGCGTGCCGCCAGACTCTTCCACAGGTAGTAGGTCGCCAGGCTGCGGTAGGGGCGGAACGGCTCCATCAGCCGCTCCTGCTGCGCCACGGTGGGCGGCAGGCGCAGGCGGAACGCCCGCTGTAGCGCGGTGCGCAGGCCCGTGTCGCCCACGGGCAGGCCATCCAGGTAGCCCAGCCCGCGCATCATGGCGTACGCCGTGCTCCACGGCCCCAGGCCCGTCTGCGCCAGCAGCTTTTGCTCGATGGCCGGCCAGTCGCGGGAACCGTCCCCCGAGCCCCCCTGCTCCAGGCCCCCTTGCGCCAAGCCCGCAGGCTCCAGGCCCGCCAGATCCCCCGTCGTGCAGGCCTCCGCCAGGCCCAGCAGGTAGCGCGCCTTCTGCCGCGAGAACTGCTGGGCGCAGAGCTGCGCGGCGCTCAGCCGCAGCACCGCGGCGGGCGACGGGAACGGATACGGGGCCGCGTCCGCCGCGGCGGAGGCGATGCCGTGCGTCGCTGCGGTGCCGTGCGTTGCGGCCATGCCGTGCGCCAGGGCGATCAGCCGGTTGCGCAGGCGGTAGGCGAAGGCGAGGTTGATCTGCTGCCCGATCACCGCCCAGCAGAGCGACTCCCACAGCGTCGGCAGCTGCGGAATGCGCACGCCGGCGAAGCGGCGCACCAGCGGGCCCATCACGGCGTGGCCCGCGGCGTGGCGGTAGAACGCGGAGAGGGGCTGGGCCAGCCCGAGAAAGCGCACCAGCAGCAGGTGCAGCTCCAGCGCCCGCCCCGCCGCGCGCGGACGCCGCGCCACGACGGTGCAGAAGCGCGCACCGAACACGAGGCTCACCGGCACCGCCGCCGTCCCCACGGGAAACAGGCGCGCGTAGCGCCGTCCCTCCACCCGCTCGGCCAGGTTGTCCGGGTCGCGCCCGAGATAGGCGAGCGTCTGCTCGAGGTGGAACGGGCCGCCGTACACGAGGCGGTAGCGGCCGGCCGCGCCCCAGCGGCGCAACGCCGCCGGAGCGACGTGCAGGCGGCGCAGGAAGTCCCGCGCAAACGGAACCGGGCCGGCGTATCCAGCCGCGCGGGCCACCCGCGGCACCGTGGCGCCGCGCAGCAGCCGCAGGGCCGCGTCTTCGAGGTGCACCCCGTCGGACATGATGCTTAAGGCTAGAGCAAGGAGGGTTGAGCGGTTTCGCCGCAGCGGCGCTCCAGTTCCAGCAGGAACGCCTTCAGGCGCAGGCCGCCGTAGTATCCGGTGAGCTTGCCGTCGGCCCCGATCACGCGGTGGCAGGGCACGACGATGGGGAGCGGGTTGCGCGCGTTCGCCGAGCCGACCGCCCGCGCCGCTCCCGGCCGTCCCAGCCGGCGCGCCAGCTCCCCGTACGAGCGCGTCTGACCGTAGGGTATCCCGCGCAGCAGGGTCCACACGCGCTGCTGGAACGGATTGCCCCCGGGCGCGAGAGGCAGGTCGAACTCCCGCCGCGTGCCCGCAAAATACTCCTGGATCTGCCGCGCCGCCCGGCGCAGGATGCCCTCCGCGGTCCACGTCGCGGCGGCGGCCCCCGGCTCGGCGGTCGGCATGGCCCCGGCCGCAACCCTCGGCTCGGCCACAAGGCCGGTCATCGTTCCATCCGCGTTCGCGCCGGCCAGCCGCTGCCAGGCCGCGGGGCGCTCGGGCGCCGGTTCCCCCTGCTCGAAGGCGATTCGAATCAGGCCGGCGGCCCCGGCGGCAAGCAGCACCGGCCCGAGCGGGCTGTCCACGCGGCACCAATACACGGTTTCCATGCGGCCTCCGGCTCACCCTGTTTCGCAGCGGCAGACCGCCGGATCGGGAGAGCGGTCGTCCCGCGCGATCCGGGCTTCTTCCAGGGTAGCCCTAACCGTTTCCCGACCGCTCTGGCAAGCTTCGCCCGCGGAAGGTATTGGGTTCAGTTGATTTCTTGGAGGCCGAACGACACCTCACCTTCGGCCACGTCCTCTCCGTATGGAGCGGAGGGTCTAGAGTACGACGTGCTCTCTGAACATCCGCACCCGGAGCCCTTCAGAGGCCCTCTCCATTACGGAGAGAGCGGCGACGCGCAGCAGCGCGGGTGAGGTGCTGTTCACGCAAGCCGCAAAGACCCATCCAATGTGGACCACTACCCCGCGGACAATGCCTTTCCGAGACTCCGCCCTTCCGAGACTCTGCACTTCCGGGTAACTCCGCACTGCCGGGAAACTCCGAGACGGCAACGTCCAACGGCGTCTGCGCTGCGGGCGGGGGACGCGCCGCAGGCGCTCCGGCGGGAACCGGAAGGAGCTAGCCGCCCAAGGAATGCATCCAGCCCTGCAGGCGGCGGTTCAGGCTGCCCGCGGCCCGGCGCGGCAGGCGGTGCCAGGGTGTCCTGGGCTGCGCCGGCGGTTCGCCCACGGCCGCCGGCCTGCCGAGCTGCGCGTGCTTGGGCGCATATTGCAGCTCACAGGCCCCG
>JBGOTW010000173.1:0-9276 GCA_041476685.1 bacterium
AGCACCTTCTCCTCGAACCGTTGCGCTTCCCGCGCCAGCGCGGCGCGCTTTGCAAGCGCCAGCGCCCGCGTCGCGCGCGCTCTGGATTGGGGCGTTGGTGCCGCGTGTGCTCGCCTTCCCGCCATGCAAGGTCTCCCACAACAGTCCGGAGCATCCGGGCCCGCAGGCCCTCATTCCAACTATCGGCAGGCGGCGGCCGAACTTGAAACCGCACGGCACAACGGGAGCATGCCGCCGCGTTGGGTTCGTTTTCGTGATTTTCTATAACTAATTGATAATATTAGTTGTTATTCCATATCCGCCGTGCGGGTTGGCATATCATCCGACGGCAGTGTCGCTATTTCAGGCCGCCTCGGCCGCCAGCCTTGGGGTCGCGCCGTTGTCGCGGCCGCCGTCTATTCGGCAGCGCGGGGGGCCATCTTCTCCCCCTTCTCACCAGGAGCAAGGGGCCGGGGGGATGAGGCCTCACCAGACGAACGGGTCCGGGGGGAAGATGCCCCATCTGCTCCCCGCAGCCGCCGCACCTGGGCGCGCAGCACCTCCGCGCAGCGCTCCACTTCCGCCTCCGTCGTGCCCCAGCCCAGGCTGATGCGCAAGGCCCCGCGCACCCGCTCCTCGGGCAGGCCCATTGCCGTCAACACGTGGCTGGGCTCCAGCGCGCCGGAGGAGCAGGCCGAGCCGGTGGAGACCGCAATCCCCTCCAGGTCCAGGGCGACGACCAGGCTCTCCGCGGCGACGCCGGCGAAGCCCAGGTTGCTCGTGTTGGGAACGCGGGGCGCGCCGGCCCCGCTCACGAAGAAGCCGGGGACGTCGCTCAGGCTGCGTTCGAGGCGGTCGCGCAGGGCCGCCAGGCGCGCCGCCTGCTCCGGCAGCCGTAAGCACACCCACTCCGCCGCCGCGGCGAATCCCGCTGCCAGCGCCACGCTTTCCGTCCCCGCCCGCCGCCCCCGCTCCTGCTTGCCGCCGAGGAGAAAGCCGGGAAAGCCGACGAAGCCGGGCAGGCCCGCGTTTTCGCGCACGGCGAGCGCCCCTATTCCCAGCGGGCCGCCCAGCTTGTGGGCCGCCACGGTCGCCGCATCGAAGCCCCACTCCTTCAGCGCCAGGGGCACGCGCCCGAAGGCCTGCACCGCGTCGGTGTGCAGCAGCACCCGCGGCGCCCGCCCGCCCGCGCGCGCGTCCCGCACCAGCGCCCCGATCCGCTCCAGCGGCTGCACGACGCCGGTCTCGTTGTTCGCCGCCATCACCGAGACCAGCCGCGTCTCGGGCCGCAGCAGCGCTGCGAGGGACTCCGCCTGCACCACGCCGTCCGCTGCAACGGGGAGCATGCTCACGGCCACGCCTCGCGCCGCCAGCCACTCGGCGCAGCGCAGCAGCGAGGGATGCTCGATGGGCGTGGTGATGAGGTGGACCGGCGAGCTTTGGTCGCGCGCCGCAGACAACTCAGGCGAGCGCTCGCCGCGAGCCGCGGTCAACTCCGGCAGGTCCGCCAGCCAGCGCAGCGCGGCGTTGTTGCTTTCCGTGCCGCCGCTGGTGAAGAGCCACTCGCGGCGGGAGAAGCCCAGCCGCGCGGCCAGCGCGCTGCGCGCGGTCTCCAGGGCGTCGCGCGCGGCCTGCCCGAAGCGGTGCGGGCTCGACGGGTTGCCGGGCCGCTCCGCCAGCGCGCGCTGCATGGCCTCCAGGGCGGCGGGCAGCAGGGGCGCGGTGGCGTTGTAGTCGAGATAGATCGGCGCGGATGGCCCGGACGGCATGGCGAAGACTCGGCGGGCGGGGCCTCACCCCACGCGGCTACGCCGCGTTGCCCCTCTCCCGGAGAGAGAGGCTTTCTAGGTGCACGGTCGTCGCTTTCCCCTCTCTGCAGGAGAGGGGTGGTGCGCAGCGCCGGGGTGAGGCCCCAGCCTCTTAGGACGTCACGAGATGGAAGTGGGAGCGCTTGAATTCACGCTTTTCCAACAACTTCAGGTAATGGTGGGCCATGTCCACCGGGTTGTCCAGCGAGCCTTCGAAGTCCTCGCGCGTCCAGTCCTGGGTCAGGCGGCCGAAGTGCACGCGCGCCTCGTACAGGTTCTTCTCCTGGAACGCGATCACCCCGAGATAGTACAGCGCGAGCGGGGTCAGCACCGGCCCGGCGAGGATGCGCTGGAACGCCTGCTTCGCGTCCCTCACCGCGCCGACCTCGAGGTGGAACTTGCCCAGCTCGAGCAGCAGCGAGACGTCCGCGCCCGGCTCCCGCGCCTGGACGATGCGCGCCCGGGCCCGTTCGAGAAACTCCGCGGGATTGACCGTCTTGCCGTCGAACTGGGGAAAGGCGATGAGCTGGATGTGGGCAACGCTGGCCTGCTCCTGGCCGGTCAGCACCGAGACGCGCGCCGCGAGCAGCTCGGCGAACAGGTCGGAGAGGAAGCGCTCGTCCGGCTCGAAGGGCACGGCCGCCCCGCAGGACTTGCACAGGATCGGGTACGGGATCCACAGGTCGCGCGCCTGGGGCACCTGGCGCTGCTCGATCCGCTCTTCGTCCACGTAGAGCGCGTCCAGGTCGTAGTGGAACGTCTCGCCGCACGCGCGGCAGGTCAGCCGCACCACCGCCGAGGCGCGCGCGGGCGCCGGCGCGGCCGCTTCCGCCAGCACCGCCTGGGGATAGGGCCGCCGCTGCACGTCGCAGATGAAGCGGATCAGCCGGTTCACCTCGTGCTCGCCCGGCCGGTAGTGCCGCACCAGGCAGGGCAGGAAGCGCGGATCGGGAAGATGGGCGATCAGCTCCAGGATGCCGTGAT
Organism: bacterium; assembly: GCA_041476685.1. Classification (GTDB taxonomy): domain Bacteria; phylum SAR324; class SAR324; order SAR324; family JACQKK01; genus JBGPEV01. Next base: position 2,772 of record JBGOTW010000173.1, read on the forward strand.
AATGCTGGGCGAAGACCGGCTCGAAATGCTCCAGCAGCAGGTCCAGCACCGCCGGATCGCCGTGCCGCCGGAAGACCTCCAGGCTGTAGTCCACCAGCGCCCCGCGCCCGGCCAGCAGGGCGACGGGGAAGCGCCGGGCCAGCACCGCGGCCAGCCGCTCCAGCAGCCCCGGCACCGGCAGTTCCCAGGGCTCCGGCAGGACCTGCTCGAAGGGATAGTCCACGCCGTCCACCTGGCGCGTGAAGAGCTTCCACAGCGCGTCTTTCTCCTCGTCCCGCAACCAGCCGGCACCGGCCGCGCCGCTCAGGGCGGCGCCCTCGGCCTGGCGGCCCGGCGCGCCCAGCAACCCGAGCACTTCGCCCATGAAGGCGGGGGAGAGCAGGGGCGACTGGTAGATGTGCGTGATGCGCAGCGCTTCGCCCTGCGGATTCGCCAGGCACTGCCGCTCGATCCCGTCCAGCGCCGCCGACAGGGGGAGCGAGACGATCAGGTGATACTCCGCCTCGCGCACCTTGAGCGTCGCCTCCGCCCAGGCGTCAATCCAGGCCCGGCAGCCCTCCAGGAACGCCTGGTAAGGGGCGCGGATGGCCGCGTCGGGCGCGAGCCGCTCCAGCAGCGCCTCGGCCAGCGGCAGGAAGGCCTTCACGCCCGGGCCGGTGTTGCGGCAGACGGATAGTCCCTCCAGCAAGTCCTGCGCGGCGGCGTCGGGCTCCATGCCCAGCACGCGCAGGGATTCGCGGTAGATCGCCGGCAGCGAATGCCCGCCGCCGAGCCTTCCCTGCAGGGTGCGCGAGAGGCCGGGCCGGCCCGCCAGCTCGGTCAGGTGCTGCGTGAGGTGCGCGTCATGGAACACCTCGCGCGGATGGCCGTAGGCTTCCGCGAGCTGGCGCAGCTGGCTGGGCAGGCTGGCGTGCTGGCAGAGCAGGCGGAACAGGGTGGAATAGACGCCGTGATTCTTCTGGCAGGAGGCGAGCCGCGCGTGGATGTGGTTCCACAGCCCGGGCTCGCCGTACATCAGCAGGCCCTCGGCCACCGCGTCCAGCTCCAGCATGTTCGCTTCCGGATCGGCCAGCAGGCTCTCCAGCCGCTGCAGCAGCAGCTTGCGCGCGGGCTCGTAGCCCATCCGCCCCAGGGCCTGTCCCGCCGCGGGCCCCAACCCCGCCTCGTTCGCCTGGAAGGTCCGCATCAGCGGGAAGGCGTACGCGCTGAGCCGGTACTTGCCCATCAGCATCACTGCCGATTCGCGGATTTCCGTCTCCGGCGAGTTCCACAGCCGGTCCACGAAGGCTTCGCTGTGCTCGTGCCAGCGGTTGACGAGATGGTAGGCGGCCCACATCCGCACGGGCTCGCTTTCCGCTTCGAGGCGCGACACGAGGAAGGGCAGCGCAAGGAAGTCCTGTGCCGGAGGCGGCTCGGCGGCTCCCGGCGCTGGGTTCAGCGGCACCGCCGGGTCCGCCCCATCGTGCGGGGGCTGGACCGGAGGCGCTTCGGGCTCGGTGCGCCGGCGCCGCTGCGCGAGGTCAATTACCGAGTCTTGGGCGGGGCGTCCTGAGTCCACCATGCGTTCCCCGCGCTCGATGTGGGGTCCTTGGATTTGGAAGCCGACGGATTCCCGTCGTCCGTCGGAAGCCGGCGCAGCTCACCTATCGGCGCGCGCGGGCCGCTGGGAGCCGCCAGCGAGGGCCTGCGTCCAGGCTGCGCTCCCGGCTGTCCCGGGACCCGCTGGGACGAGCCGCTCAGCCCCCGGCCGCCGGGTGCGGCCCTGACGGATTGGCTTGCGCCTCCGGCCGCCGGATTGCCGCCCCGCGCGGCGGAGGCTGCGCCACCGTTGCCGGAAACTCCGTTGCCTGAGCCACCGTTGCCCGCGCTACCCTTGCCCGCACTAGCGTTGGCTGAGCTGCCCTGGCCTGCGCCGCCGTTGCCTGAGCCGGTCGCGCCTGCGCCCCCGGGTCCATTCGACGCGCCGCTCTCCGAGGCGTTCGCGACCCGGTTGGAACGGACGAGAGCGAGGAACTCGTTGTACTGGGCGTTGGCCTGCTCCAGGTCGTAGGTGCGGTCGTAGGCCAGCGCCAGGTTCATGTGCGCGTCGGCAAACTTCGGATCGAGCTTGAGGGCCTTGTGGTAGGCCTCGATGGATTCGGGAAAGGCCTCCAGCATGTAGTAGGCGAGGCCGAGATTGTAGAAGATGACGGGCGAGCGCTCGTCGAGCGTGGCGGCCTGCTCGAACAATTTCGCGGCGCGCGGATAGTCCTCGTCCTGGAAGGCCTGCACGCCGCGCTTGAAAGGTTGTAGGGCGGAGGTCGGGCCGTCGGGCTTGGCGGTGCGGGAGCATGCGGCGGTCACGAGGGCCACGGCCAGGAGCAGCACGGCGCCCAGCAGCGCAGTCGCGGACGGCGTCTCGCGCAGTCTCGGGCGCGGGGCGGTCGTGAAACGCGGGAGCGAAGCCATGGCCAGCGGACGCATCGTGCGTCCTCGCAGGTGAGTGGGTCGGCGGAACGACAGCCAGCGCAGCGGGACTGCCGGCACCTTAGTTTTACCGGCTCCGCAGTTTTGCCGGCACTTGCTGTCTTGCCGGCACTGCAGCTCTGTCGGCACGGTGCAGCGGAGCGCACGCAAGTCCCTCATGCGCCGCGCGGTCACCCCAGTTTGGAATGCAACTCCCGTGCTCGCTGGGCGATGGGGGGAGAGTGGGATAAATTGTTGATAAGTCGAATGAAACGGCCGGAAGGGAGCGGACCGTGGGCGGCGCGGAATCTGCCGGCGCGCGCGGGCCTGCTGGACTCCGGGCGCGGCCGTCCCAAGGCCCGCTTCCGCCCCGGGACGCGTCAGGGACTGGGCGGGCGAATGCGGCAGGGCGTCACCGTTCCGCCGGGGGAAGCGCGACCCGCAGGTGGGGTGTGTGGTAGAGAGGCCGAGAGGACCTGACGCCGATCGTTACGCGTGCGCACGGACCCATCTCGATTCCAGGAGCCAACGCCATGGACGCACCGCTGTTCCGCCGCCGGGAAGTGCTCGCTTCCGCCGCAGCGCTAGGGCTGGTCGGCCTGGCCCGGCCGGCCCGGGCGGCGGAAGCTTTCCAGCCCGCGAGCGGCCTGGTGGATGGCGCGCGGAAGGAAGGCCGGATGGTGCTCTATAGCTCCTCGTTCACCGAGTCCATCCAGGTGGTGATCAACGCTTTCAACCAGCGCTTCCCCTTCGTGCGCGTGGAGCTGGTGCGGGCCTCCGGCGGCCAGTTGTTCGCTCGCGTGCAGGCCGAAGCGGCGGCGGGCAAGCTGGTGGCCGATATCGTGGACCATTCCGACCGGGCGCTGATGAAGCGCATCGAGCCCCTGTTCCAGGACTACGCGCCGCCGAACGCGCAGGACTATCTCCAGGACGTGCTCGTCTCCCCCAAGCTCTGGCCGACCATCGTCTCCGGCTGGGTGATCGCCCATCAGACCGAGCTGGCGAAACATCCGCCCAAGACCTGGTGGGACCTGTGCAAGCCGGAATACGGCGATGCCCAGATCGGCCAGGTGATCGGCCCCTCGGGCGGCACGACGTGGCACCGCATCATGTTCGAGCGGCTGGTGCTGGGCGAGGACTACTGGACCCGGCAGGCTGCCGTGAAGCCGCGCCTGTACCCGTCGGGGGCGCCCTTGTCGGACGCGCTGGTGCGCGGCGAAGTGTCCATTGCGCCGCTTCAGGCCAGCTCCATCTACCCGAAGAAGCGGGACGGCGCCCCGGTGGACTGGGTCTTTCCGCCGGAAGGCATCCCCATCACGCCCTTCGCGACGGGCATCCCGAAGACCGCGAAGAACGCGAATGCCGCGCGCCTGTTCCTGGATTGGTTCCTGTCTCCGGAAGGCCAGCGGCTCTCTGCCACCCAACTCAGCCAGTTCTCCGCGCTGAAGAATCCGCCCGCCTATCCGGCGGGCTTCGATCCCAAGGCGAGCAAGCTCTGGGTGCCCGACTTCAAGCAGGAATCCGAGCTGCACGATCGCTGGGTCGCCGACTGGAACCGCGTGTACGGCTACCGCCAGTAGGGAATGGCGGGCCGGTTCGTGGCGCGGGGGCGCGACCTGCGGCCTCCGAGAACCCAGGACTCCCTTCGCGTCTTGCGCTCCGTTTGTGCCCTGGAACAAAGCCAACAACTGCTCGCGGGTCGCTGCGCTTGCTGGTAGTCTCTACATCGGGATGCTCCCCTGGGGTTTGACGAACGCTCTCACACGTTCAAATCGCAGGATGCATCCCCCCTCCTCCGCCTTCCGGCGAATTTAGGAATTCACCCGAGTCGTCCGCCCAATCTCCTTAGCAGGGTATGTCAACATCTGACTACCTCCAAATTGTTCGGCTGATCGAAGCTAGCACCGAAACCAATTGGTGGTCGAAGGCGGTCGAATGGGCTGTCCTGCTCTTCATCGGCGTTTTCGGTGTCTACATTGGCTATTTGCTCGCTTCGCGAAGCGAACAGCGACGAGAACACGTGCGCGCCCATGTAAGAACAAAAGTGAATCTCCTGAATGTGCGCGCCGAATTTGGGCTACCTGCCTGGTTCATCCACGAAGGTCACATGCAAATGATCCAAGGTGGCAGCGTTGACTTTCGCAATCTGGAACTTCAGCTGCACAAGATGGCCGCGTTCGCGGGTAGAATCGCAATGGTGCAGGGCGAGATCCAATTTCTCCTCCCGGAAATAGAACAATCGGCACAGCCGATGATTCGATCCTGGTACGAATTGAGCGAGCTGATTTCCGTGATACTCACAGGCCCACGCAACGAGTATTCTGGTGACCTGGGATTGCTACATCGCCAAAATCTAAAACGTCTTCTTGAGGTGGGAACCGATTTTCAGAAGAGCCTTGTAGACCTCATCGCTGAGTTGGGAACCTGAACCGAATACGAATACATAGAGATCGCTCGGATAGCGGGCGCGCGTAACGTGATAGTGTTGGCGAACGCGTAGGCCGTCCACGAACCTTCGCCGAGGAGGACGCATGTTCCTCAAACACGAGCCGCGGCAGTTGGACTTTGCGGCCGCAATGGCCGGAGACACCAAGCGCGGCTAATCCTTCGGCAGAAGCAGCGCCAGCGCCACGCCGGCGGCGACCGAGACGTTGAGGGAAGCCAGGGTGCCGCTGCCGGCGATGCGGTGCACGCTGGAGCAGGCGCGCCGGATTTCGGGGCGCAGGCCCTCGTGCTCATGTCCCAGCACGAGCAGCATGGGCCGCGCCGGGCGCTGCCGGGGCAGCGGGCTGCCGTCCGTCTCCAGCCCGAGCACCGCCCAGCCCTGCTGGCCCAGCGCCGTCAGCCGGCCCGCCAGGTCTTCCTCTCCCGCGAGCCGCACGTACTCCGCCCCGCCTTCGGCAATCCGGATTGCGGCCTGATTCACCTTGTCGCCCGGGGCCGCCCCGCCCACCAGCACGCCGTCGGCCCCGAAGAAGGCGCAGCTGCGCAGGATCGCGCCCAGGTTGTGGGGATTCTCCACGCCGTCCACCGCCACCCACAGCGGCTGCCGCCCGCGCGATCCGCGCTCGGCTGTGGTCTCCCGGTCCTCTGCGGCCTCGGCGGCTTCGGCGGCGAAGCTCCCGTAACGGAGCGGCTTGGCAATGACGACCAGCCCCTCGTGGTGGGCGCCGCCCGCCACCTTCTTCAGGCTCTCCTCGTCCAGTTCCCGGTAGGGCAATCTCCGGGTCGCGGCCCAGGCGAGCACGCCCTTGAGCTGTGCCCGGCGGTCCGCGCGGTAGTGCAGGCGCAGCACGTCCCCGGGCCGCCGCTCGATCAAGGCCAGGGCGGCCTTCACGCCGTACACGCTCTGCTCGTCGCTCATCCGCGCCTGCCTCTGGGCTGGCGGCCGCGCCGCCGGGGGTGATTCGTCCGGCCACCGCGCAGCGGAACAGCGGGACTGCGCGCCGGCTTCCCGCGGGCGGGTGGAGTGGCCTGGTGCCGTGCGGGCGGCGGCGCAGGGCGAACCGCCGGGCGCGTGCCGCCGCGCGCCGGGGCGCTGCCGCCGCGCGCCGGCTTTCCGTGGCTGGCAGGCGCCGCCTGGCGCCGGTGCTCGGCGGCGGGCGCCAAGCTCTCTCCCATCAAGGTGACCTCGCGCCGATCGTGATAGAGCTGGCGCAGGCGATACCGGAAGCCGGGCAGGGCGTCCAGCGCCGCGCACAGCGGAGCCAGCGCGGCCCAAGGCTCGCGCTGCGGCAGCTTGAAGTTGACGATGAAGCGCCGCGCCCAGCCCGCCCCGTGCCACTTGCGCAGCAGCCCCAGGGCCTGACCCGGCGCGATCAGCATGTCGCTAGCCAGCCAGTCCACCGGCCGCTCCGGGCGGAAGCGCAGGCCGTCTTCCCGCAGGTGCGTCAGCTCGCCGCCCCAGTCCCCGAGCGAGGCGAGCTTGACCGGCCCGCGGTCCACCGCGGTCACGGCGCAGCCGCGCTTCACGAATGCCCAGCTCCACCCGCCCGGCGCCGCCCCCAGGTCCACCACGCGCTCGCCCGGACGGGGCAGGATCCCCATCACGTCCAGCGCT
>JBGOTW010000174.1:0-9261 GCA_041476685.1 bacterium
GGCGCAGCGCGGTGGTCAGGGCCGGGCATGAAGGCCCTCAGTTGGGCTTGCGCCCGTCGCCGCTGGGCTTGCCGCCTGCGGGCGCGGTGTTGCCTGGCGCAGTATCAGCCGGGGCGGTGTCAGCCTGCGCGGTGTCAGCCGGCGCGGTGTTGCCTGGCGCAGTATCAGCCGGGGCGGTGTCCGCTGCACCCGTGCCGGTCGCAGGCGGTCCCGAAGCTGGCGAGCCGGCGGCAGCGGCACGGGCGGGTCGCGTCGCCGCTTGGGAGGCCTGCGTCATGAACGCGTGGATGCGGCCGATCATGCGCTCCGGATGCTCGACCTGGCCCTCGACCAGCAGGCAGTTGTCGAGCAACTGCTCCGTCAGGTCCTTGAGCAGGCTCTCCTCTGCCGCAACCTTGGAGGCGGCGAGGCGGGCCATGTTGCGGATGAGGGGGTGGCCGGGATTGACCTCCAGCGTCTTCGGCGTCGGCTTGAATTCCCGGTCCATCATCTGCATCACCTTCTGCAGGTTGCCCGGCAGGTGCTCCGGATTGACCAGCGTGGCCGGGCTCTCCACCAGCCGCTTCGAGACCGTGACGGCGCCGACGCGCTCGCCCAGCAGCGCCTTCATGCCCGTCAGCAGCGCTTCCAGTTCTCCCGTGGGCAGCGCCGCCTCCCGCCCCGCGTCTTCCGGGGACTTGATCGGCTCGGCCTTGAACGCCTCCAGGTTGGCGTTGTCAATGGACGCGAACGGCTTGCCCTCGAATTCCTGCAGGCCGGCCATCGTGAAGTCGTCCACGCCGCGGTCGGTGAGGAAGAGCACTTCCAGGCCCTGGCGGCGGAAGTATTCCAGGTTCGGGTTGCGCTCGATCGCCTCCCGGGACGGACCCGTGAAGTAGAGGATCTCCTTCTGCCCCTCGCGCATGCGGGAGACATAGTCCTTCAGCGTGGTGAGGTCCTCCCCGTCCTTGCCGATGGACGAGGCGAAGCGCGCCAGTTCGAGCAGCTTGTCGCGGTTCGCCAGGTCCGCGCTGATCCCTTCCTTGAGCACCTTGCCGTACTGGAGCCAGAGGGCCTTGTAGCGCTCGCCGTGCTCCTCGGAGAGCGTCTTCAGCTCGCGCAGGATGCGGCCGGTGAGGGTGGTGCGCAGCTTCGCCAGCAGCGGGCTCTTCTGCACCATCTCCCGCGACACGTTCAGCGGCAGGTCCTCCGAATCCACCACGCCGCGGAAGAAGCGCAGGTACATGGGCAGCAGGAGCTGCGAATCCTCCTCCAGCATCACGCGGCTCGCGTAGAGCTGCAGGCCCGCGAACGCCGGACTGTACAACACCTCGTTGCTGAGCTGTGGCGGCACGTAGAGCAGCGCGCGGAACTGCACCGGGGCGTCGAGGGACAGGTGGATCGTGTGCAGCGGGTCCTCGCCCGAGTGCGTGAGGAAGCGGTAGAACTCCCGGTACTGCTCCGCGCTGACCTCGCTCTTCGCCTGGCTCCAGATCGCGTCCTGGGTATTGAGGCGGCGGCTGTCCAGCCGGATCGGGTGCGGGACGAAGGTGGAGTAGCGCTTGACGATCTCCTCGATGCGCGGAACCTTGGCGAATTCCTCGCAGCCCGGCTTGAGCTCCACGCGGATTTCCGTGCCGCGCCGCGTGCGCGCGGAGGGCTGCAGCTCGTAGCTCGTTCCCCCTTCGGAGATCCAGCGCGTGGCCGGCTGCGCCGGATCGGCCGGGCAGGTGTCCACGATGACGCGCTTGGCGACCATGAACACCGAGTAGAACCCGACGCCGAACTGGCCGATCATCTGCGTGCGCTGCGCGGGGCCCGCGTCGCTCTCCCGACTCTGCTGTCCGCCCTGCGGCTTGTCCTGCGGCCCGCCCTGCTCCCGGCCCGCGGCCGCCTTGACCCACTCGAGCGTGCCGGAGCGGGCGATCGTGCCGAGGTTGCGGATCAGCTCGTCCCGCGTCATGCCGATGCCCGTGTCGGCGACGCTGAGCGCCGGTGCGGCCGGGTCGAGGCTGAGCGTGATCTCCAGGGGCGCGTCCGGGTCGCGCACCTCCTTGCGGGTGAGCGTCTCGAACTTCAGCTTGTTGAGCGCGTCGGCCGCGTTGGAGATCAGCTCGCGCAGGAAGATCTCCCGCTCCGAATAGAGCGAGTGGATGATGATGTGCAGCAACTGCTGCATCTCGGCCTGGTAGGCGTGCACGTCTCCGGGCTGCGCTGAGGCTGCAGCGGGGGCGGCGGCTCCGGCGGGAGACTCATGGAGCGGTGCGGCGGTCGTGGCCATGGGGGTCTGCTAGTGGAGGGTCTGCGGTGCGGAGGCAGCAGGTCCTGCGGCGCCGCTGCATCAGCGCCGGAGCGCCAGCGCCCAAGAATGTGCGGCGCGGCGTCCTGATAAATCGCCCATTAATTCATAAATTTAAGTGTTCCATGCGTGGCGCGGCAGGTCAAGCCGGGAGGCTGCGCCCCCGCACGCGGGCCGCCCATCGTTCTCCCATAAAGCGACACTCGCACCCCATCGGCTCACGCTCCGCATCGGCTCAGCGCTTCGGGACGGTGTCGTAGGGGCTGGTGTAGAGAGGGATGCCCCGGCTCTTCAGCGCGGCCAGCAGGTGCAGCAGCACACGGCTGCTCAGGTCGCGCCGCCTGCGGGTGGGCACGGAGAAGCGCAGGGTGAGCTGCAGCACCTGGTGCCCGGAGACGTGATACATCACCCGCGCGTAGGCGATCGGGGCGACGGGCGGGCTGCGCGAGGCATAGACTTGGGCCAGCCGGTCCACCTCGTGCTGTGCCTCGGCCAGCTCGGGCCCGAGCAGCGTGGTCGCCTCCCCTTCCAGCAGCCCGGCGACCGCCGCGCCGTCCACGTCCAGCGGGAACGCCAGCGAGATCTCGTCCCACACGTAGGCGTGACCGATCGTGGAATTGACGACGGCGTGGTCGGCGAGCCAGATGTGGGGAATGGTCAGGATGCGGCCGGTGCTCTGCAGCTCGACGCCGTCGTAGGCCACTTCCATCAGGCGCGTGGTGAGCAGGCCGATGTCGATCACGTCGCCGCACAGGTCGTTGATGCGGATCCGGTCCCCGATCCGGTAGGGCTCGGCGGAGGCGAGCAGGATGCGACCCGCCAGGCCGAGGAAGATCTCCCGGTTGGCCACCAGCAGCGCGGCGAACAGCCCGGTGAGCAGCAGGCTCACCGTCTTGAGTTCCTCCAGCCAGACCGCTCCGATCAGGGCCGTGCCGAGCAGGATGGCGACGTTGCGGACCAGGCCCCAATAGCTTTGCCGCGCCTCCGGGCGCTTGACCCGTTTTCCGATCCAGTACTTGAGCGCGGCAAAGGCGGCGTACACGAGCGCGAGCAGCAGGACGGTGGCCAATACCTGCCGCCCCACCTGGTCGCGCTGGAGCAGTTCCTTCAGGTCGGCAAGATTCACGGCGGGATCCCGAAGGCCGGTGCGTCGCGTTGCGCCGTCGAGCGGACGTGCGCGGCGGGGCGGTGGCCTGCCGCGGGGCGGCGGCGTGCCGCGGTGCGGCGGCGTGCCGCGGGGCCAATCTGCGCCGCGGGGCGGTGGCATACCGCAAGGCGGCGGCGTGCCGCGGGGCGGTAGCATACCGTATAGCGGTGGCTCACCGCGCGTCGGATCGGCACCCTGAGCCTGCGGGCCTGTGCCGACCGGCGCGGCCGGGGCCGCATTGCCCGCAAGGCCTTGCCTCTGTTACGCTTCAGGTTGACTTGTGATTGCCCCGAGCGAGACAGCGGCAAGGCGACACCGTAGTTAGGCGACGCCGTAGCAAGGCGACACTGTAGTTAGGCGACACCGTAGCCATGGCCATGCAGCGGGCACCCCTGGTTTGCCGTTAGCCGGGCCTCGGCCCGGTTTCCGCGTACCAGAGCGCCGGCTGGGGCGCAATCGCGTGCTGCCTGATCCCGCTGCGGCACGCGTCGAGTTCGCGGAGGCGGTCTGCCGCATGAGCCGAGTCATCTCCCTGCAGCCCGCCAGGCGGCGCGCCCCGCGCACGGCCCGGCGCACGCCCTCCCAGCGGGCCAATTTCGCTCGCGAGCGCGACCTGTTCCTCGCGTTCCTGGCGGGCAAGCGCCTGAAGCTGACGCGCCAGCGCGGCGCCGTCATCAACGAGATCTTTGGCGGCGGCGGCCACTTCGAGGCGGAAGACCTGGTCGAGCAGCTCAAGCGCAAGCATGCCCGTGTCTCCCGCGCGACGGTCTATCGCACGCTCGAATTGCTGCAGGAGTGCCGCCTGGTCGAAAAGGTGAACTTCGGCACCAGCCGCTCCTTCTACGAGCACATCCAGCCAGGCGAGCACCACGACCATATCATCTGCACGCGCTGCAACGTGGTGATCGAGTTCGTGGACGAGCGGATCGAAAAGCTGCAGGAGGAAATCTGCGCCCGCCACGGCATCCGTCTCCAGAGCCATTCCATGCGCCTGTTCGGGGAATGCGACGTCTGCCGGCTCGGCAAGGACGGGCCGCATCCCCCGCCGCGCGTCGCCGCTGCGCCCACGTCCCGCGTGCCGCGCACCTAGTGTGGTGTCCCAAAAGAAACGGCAACAGCTCGGGAGAACGGTGGTTCCCCCGAACCCCCTGTTTGGGCGGCTGTGGTTGGTCCGCCAACCACAGCCGCATCAAAGGGTTCCAAGGGCCGCCTAGTTGGCGCATCGCGCCAGCGCTCAGCGCCGGCCCTTGGTGGGGTTGTCAGGGGTGAAACCCCTGACCTGCTCCCGCACCGGACATTTTCTCCTTGTATTAACGGGACATCAAACTACCCGCCTGCCGGGGGCGGCGCGGGCCTGAGGCGGCGGAACGGCAGGAGCAGCAGGCTCACCCAGCCCAGTTCCTCCCGCCGCGGGAACTGTGTCAGCCCGATGGCGATGCCCGCCTGGGGCCGCCAGCGGAACGTGCCGCCGAGCCGGTCCCACACGCTCAGGATCGTGGCGTAGTTGGAATTGCACTCCTGCATCACGGTCGAGTGGTGGATGCGGTGCATGTTGGGCGTCACCAGCACCCGGGTGACGATGCCGTCGAGGCGGGCAGGCAGGGCGAGGTTGCTGTGCTGGGCCTGCGCCTGAAGCAGCAGCAGCAGCTGGAACAGCACGATCCCTTCCGGCGGCGCCCCCAGGCCGAGCGCCACCAGCGTCTGCACCGCCGTGGACAGCAGGATCTCGCCGAAGTGAAAGCGGGACGCCGTGCTGACGTCGAAGTCCAGGTCCGTGTGATGCACCTGATGCAGGCGCCACATGACCGGAACCTCGTGATAGAGCACGTGCATGCCCCAGCTCAGCGCATCGAACGCGAGAACCGTGGCGGCCACGCGCCAGGGCCACCCCAGCCCGAGCCAGTTCAGCACGCCCCAGCCGGACCCGTCGGCCCAGGTGGTGGCCGTCAGCAGCAGGCCCCGCCACACCAGGGCCAGCCCGGCGACGTTGAGCCCTGCCAGCGCGACATTGCGCAGATAATGCCGCCAGGCCGGCTCTCCGCGCCGCGCAAAGGGCCGCCATTGCTCCAGGATCATGAAGAATATCAGCCCGGACCAGGCCAGGACCTGCCGCGCGGTTTGCAACGAGTCGAGGGTAAAGCCGTCCATGGGAAGCCCACGGCTAGGGTGCTGTGGGGCGCTCGGCGCAGCCAGGGCGGCGCGCCGGTTTTTGATGGAATGGATGCGGGCGGTACGTTAGGCTCAGAGAATTTTGGACCCGGGCGGAATCCTGCACCCCCACCTCTCGCGCGCCCGCGGCGCGCCGCCGACGGACAGCCGACTCCGCGCAACGCACCCTACGCACATGCCGAAGCGAACCGACATCTCCTCCATCCTGATCATCGGCTCCGGCCCGATCGTCATCGGGCAGGCGTGCGAATTCGACTACAGCGGCACCCAGGCCTGCCGCGCCCTCAAGGAGGAAGGCTATCGGGTGGTGCTGGTCAATAGCAATCCGGCCACGATCATGACCGACCCGGAGCTCGTGGACGCGACGTACATCGAGCCGATGACCGCGCACGTCATCGAGGCGATCATCGCCCAGGAGCGGCCGGACGCGCTGCTGCCCACGATGGGGGGGCAGACGGCGCTCAACCTGGCGCTGGAGCTGCACGAGCGGGGCGCGCTGCAGCGCTACGGCGTCAAGCTGATCGGCGCGAACATCGAGGCGATCCGCAAGGCGGAGGACCGGGAGCTGTTCCGCCAGGCGATGAACAAGCTCGGCATCCGCATGCCGCGCAGCGCCATCGCCCGCTCGCCCGGGGAGGCCGCCGCCATCGCGCGCGAGCAGGGGCTGCCCGCGATCATCCGCCCCTCCTTCACGCTGGGCGGCACCGGCGGCGGCGTTGCGCGCACCCTGCCCGAGCTGGAGCAGATGGTGGGCTACGCCCTGGCCGCCTCCCCGATCCATCAGGTGCTGATCGAGGAGTCCGTGCTGGGCTGGAAGGAGTACGAGCTGGAGGTGATGCGCGACATGAAGGACAACGTCGTCATCATCTGCACGATCGAGAACCTGGACCCGATGGGCCTGCACACGGGCGACAGCATCACCGTGGCCCCGTCCCAGACGCTCACCGACCGCGAGTACCAGCACCTGCGGGACCTCTCCATCCGGGTGATCCGGGAAATCGGCGTGGACACGGGCGGCTCGAACATCCAGTTCGCCGTGGACCCGGCCACGGGACAGGTCTGCATCATCGAGATGAACCCCCGCGTCTCGCGCTCCTCGGCGCTGGCGTCGAAGGCGACGGGCTTCCCCATCGCCAAGATCGCGGCGAAGCTCGCCGTCGGCTACTCCCTCGACGAGCTGCCCAACGACATCACGCGCAAGACGCCGGCCTCGTTCGAGCCGTCCATCGACTACGTCGTCACCAAGATCCCCCGCTTCGCCTTCGAGAAGTTTCCCGAAAGCGACGCCCACTTGACCACGCAGATGAAGTCCGTGGGCGAGGTGATGGCGATCGGCCGGGTGTTCAAGGAGTCGTTCCAGAAGGCCCTGCGCTCGCTGGAGACGGGCCTGGCGGGCCTGGACGAGCTCGACTACGCCGGCCTCAGCGCGGCCGAGCGCGACGCGCTGATCGAGGACCAGCTCGAGCACCCCACCAGCGAGCGCATCCGCGCCGTGGCCGACGCCCTGCGGCTCGGCTGGAGCCGCGCGCGCATCCACGAGCTGAGCCGCATTGACCCCTGGTTCCTCGCCCAGCTCGAGGACCTCGTGCGGGAGGAGGAGCGCATCGCGGCCGCGCGCCTGGACGCCGTCGAGGCGGGCGAGCTGCGCCACTGGAAGAGCTGGGGCTTCTCCGACCGCCGCATCGGCAAGCTGCTGCACGCGCCCGAGGCCGCCGTGCGTGCGCGCCGGCACGCGCTCGGCATCCGTCCGGTGTACAAGCGCGTGGATACCTGCGCGGCGGAGTTCGAGGCCGCGACCCCCTACTTCTACTCGACCTACGAGCAGGTGTCCGAGTCCGCGCCGACGGACAGGCCGAAGGTGGTCATCCTCGGCAGCGGCCCGAACCGCATCGGCCAGGGGATCGAGTTCGACTACTGCTGCGTGCACGCCAGCATGGCCATCCGCGAGGCGGGCTGGGAGGCCATCATGGTGAACTGCAATCCGGAGACGGTCTCCACCGACTACGACGTGTCCGACCGGCTGTACTTCGAGCCCGTCACGTTCGAGGACGTGATGGAGATCCTCCACGTCGAGCGGCCCCTGGGCGTGATCGTCCAGCTCGGCGGCCAGACCCCGCTCAAGCTCGCCCAGGCGCTGCAGGAGGCGGGGGTGCCGATCCTGGGCACGCCCTACGACAGCATTGACCGCACCGAGGACCGCAGGCGCTTCGCCGAGCTGGTGACGCGGCTCAAGCTGAACCAGCCGCCCAACGGCATCGCCACCTCCTTCGCCGAGGCGCGCACACTCGCCCGCGCGCTCGGCTACCCGATCATCGTGCGGCCGTCCTACGTGCTGGGCGGGCGCGCGATGGAGATCGTGCACCGCGAGGAGGACCTGGAGACCTTCTTCCGCGCGGCGCTCAAGGTGGAGCCGGATCATCCCGTGCTCGTGGACAAGTTCTTGGGCGCGGCGATCGAGGTGGACGTGGACGTGCTCGCCGACGGCCGGCAGGCCGTCGTGGCCGGGATGATGGAGCACATCGAGCTGGCCGGCGTGCACTCCGGCGACAGCGCCTGCTCGCTGCCGCCCCACAGCCTCTCCGCGCCCATCCAGGCGGAGATCGCCCGCCAGTCCATCGCGCTGGCGCTGGAGCTGAAGGTGGTGGGCCTGATGAACGCCCAGTTCGCGGTGCGGGAGGGCGTCGTGTACCTGATCGAGGTCAATCCGCGCGCCTCGCGCACCGTTCCCTTCGTCAGCAAGGCCATCGGCGTGCCCGTGGCCAAGCTGGCGACGCGGCTGATGCTGGGCGAGCCGCTCGATGCGCGGGCCTTGGGCCGGGCGCCGCTCGTGCCCTTCGCGGTGAAGGAGACGGTGCTGCCGTTCGCGAAGTTTCCCGGCTCCGACACGACCCTGGGGCCGGAGATGCACTCCACGGGCGAAGTGATGGGGCGCGGCCAGACCTTTGCCGAGGCGTACCTCAAGTCCCAGATCGCCGCGTCCAACGGCCTCAAGCCCGAGGGCTATGTCTTCATCGGCGTGCGTGACGAGGACAAGGCCGCGATGGTGCCGGTGGCCCGGACGCTGCAACAGGTCGGCTACACCGTGCTCGCGACGCCGGGGACGCGCCGCGTGCTCGCCGCGGCCGGCCTGCGCGACATCCAGGAGACAAGCCTCGATCCCGCCAGCCCGGTCAATCTCTACCAGCACATGACGAACGGGCGCATGGCCCTCGTCATCAACACGACCCAGCCGATGAAGCGGCGCATCGAGGCCACGCACTTCCGCCGCATCGCCCTCACCTACAACATCGCCTACTGCACGACGGTCGAGGCGGCGCGGGCGCTGGTGAACGCCCTGGGCGCGATGGGCAAGGACCGGGCGTTCACGTACTTGCCGCTCCGGGAGACGGCGGGCGGGACGGCACGGAGGTAGCCGAACAGTAAGAGCGACAGCAAGCGGGGGAACGCGGTTCCCCCGCGCCCCCTGGCGCGGGCAGGGCTGGGGAGTCCGGCTGTGCATGCAGACCATGCCCTGCCCGCAATCATGAATGCGCCTCAAGTCTTGCCGGGAATTGACATGCTGGGTCCGCGCAGCGCAGCCGCCGTGCGTGACGATGAAATCCGGAGGATTTCTGTCCCCGCCTACCTCTGGTCCCAGCGCAGCCGGCGACTGGCCGCAGTTTGACCC
>JBGOTW010000175.1:0-9252 GCA_041476685.1 bacterium
CGGACCACCGCCCAAGACGACGACGTCGTATTCGCCGAGGAGCGGGGTCTTCCGGCTCGGCTCCAGGATCGAAGCGGAATGATTCATGATCGCGCCGTCCCCCTGGACGAATCGGCTGGCAAAAATTGAAATAGTGTTTCATTCCTAGTAATAAACCCCCGCCGCCGTCAATACCCCCTCTTCCAGCCGCCGAGAAGCGGACCATGCCGCGCCCCCGAGCAGAACACTCCACCCCACCGAAGCGGCAGCCGGGCAGCGTGTCCGCGCTGAAGCGCGGCTTCGCCGTGCTGCGCTGTTTCGAGGAGAGCGCGGGTCCGCTGACGAATGGGGAGATCGCGCGCCTGACGGGCATCCCCAAGCCGACGGTCACGCGGATCGTCGCCACCCTCGTCGCGCTGGGGTACGTGAGGCAGGCGCTGGGAAGCGAGAAGTATGCGCTGGGCGCCCGTGTCATCACGCTCGCCCAGTCCTTCCTCTCGAGTCTCGATGTCCGGGCCACCGCGCGGCCGCACATGCTGGAGCTCGCGGAACAGGTCGGAGGCTGGTCCTATCTTGCCGTCCGGAACGGCCTGGAGATGGTGCTGATCGAGACGTGCCGGTCGCGTTCGGGCATGCTGCTCTCGCGGCTGGTCGTGGGGTCGCGCATCCCGATGGCGAATTCGGCGCTGGGCCGCGCGTATCTCAGCGGGCTGGACCCGCAGGAGCGAAGCGCCCTGCTGGCGCAGCTCCCCCGCGAGAATCCGCGGCAGTGGCCTAAGCTGCGCGCGGGACTGACGCGGGCCCTGAAGGAAGGGGCGGCCAAGGGCTATTGCCTCTCCGCCGGCGAGTGGCACCGCGATGTCCACTCCATTGCGGTGCCGCTGCCCATTCCAGGGGGCGAGCTGATGGCGCTGCTTTGCGGAGGACCCGCGTTCGCGTTTCCGCCGGCGCGTCTCCGCACGGAGGTGGCGGCGCGCCTGATGGAAACCGCGCGGCGCATCATCGTGGATATGGGGGGCCACGTTCCGTAGTGCGAGAGCCGGGAATGCCCCATGCGCCCGTTCTCCTCATCCGCTCCGTTATCATCCAACCCGCTTGCAGCAACACCCGCTTTCTGGAAGAACCGTTTGCCGTAAAACGCAGGGCGCCGGTCCCAACCCCTGCTTGACGAAGCCGCACCTCCATTCGATAGTCGGGGCGGCGCGCGGCCCGGCCAGCCAGCCTCGGACGCGCGCGAGGCGGTTTCCGCAGCCCGCGCGGGCCCGGAAATCCGGCGGCAGGATGAGCTCCCATCCCGCGTCAGATGTTCCGGCAACACGGGCCGTCCTTCGCACAAGACACGTCCGCGCCCACCACGTCCGCATTGATCACGCCCGCATCAATCACCTCCCTGCCGCGAGAGAACGCCATGTCGACCTTTTCCGAGCCGCGCCGCCGGATGCGCGAACTGCTGGCGGGCGAGCGCTGCATCTGCCCGGGCTCGGTCTTCGACGCCCTCTCCGCCCGCATGGCGGAGGATCTGGGATTCGAGGCGGTCATGCTCGCCGGGTCGGTCGCCTCCCTGGTCGTGTTGGGCGCACCCGACCTGATCCTGCTCACGCTGTCCGAGCTGGCGGAACAGGCCCACCGCATCTGCCGCGCGACCCGCGTGCCGCTGCTCGTGGACGCCGATCACGGCTTCGGGAACGCGCTCAACGTGATGCGGACGGTCGAGGAGCTGGAGCATGCGGGGGTTTCCGCGCTGTCCATCGAGGACACGGTTCTGCCGCGTGCGTTCGGGGACAAAGCGGCGCGGCTGATTTCGATCGAGGAGGGCGTCGGGAAGATGCGCGCCGCGATCGCCGGGCGCACGGGCGCCCTGGGCAGCAGCGGCACGGAGGACGCCGTGGCCCGGGCGAAGGCCTATGAAGCCGCCGGGGTGGATGCGATCTTCATCGTGGGCGCACGCACGCGCAGCCAGCTCGAAGCGGTGTCGGCCGCGGTGCGCCTGCCGCTCATCGTGGGCGGCGGCGGGCCGGAACTGTCGGATGCCGGATATCTGGCGAGCCAGCGCGTGCGCGTCCGCATCCCGCCCCACCAGCCGATCCTGGCCGCCGTGCAGGCGGCCTACGCGACGCTCAGCGCCATGCGCGCCGGCACGGGAGCGGCACAGATGCCGGGCCTCGCCCCCGAGGAGCTGATGAAACGGGCGATGCGCGAGGCCGAATTCGCGCGCTGGAGCAAGGAATTCCTCGGGGGATGATGCCGGCGCGGGCCTGGCAAATCCCCGGCGGGGCGCCGGGAGCTTGCGCAGCCGGGCGTCATGCTCCGCTGGCCTGCCGCGGCGACCGCGGTATTGGTCGGGTTAATGAAGTTGCCGTGAACGGCAACAACAGACTCCTCGCGTTCGCTCGGAGTGACAAGGGTTGTCATTTCGAGCGCAGCGGGAAATCTGCTTGTGTTTCCAAACTTGCTTCCCGCGGCGGCCGCGCAGCCGGTGACATCGGGCGAAGCTGCGGCTACCCTGGCTTGTTTTCCCCGCACGCCACGTGCGCCGGGCAACCAGGTATCTCGTTGGGCCGAATCCGATGAGCAGTGCCATCCCGAACGAGCGAAGCACCGAATACCGGGCGCTGGGCCTGATTTCCATGGCGCACCTGGTCAGCCACATCCACCTGCTGATCCTTGCGCCGCTGTTTCCGTTCCTCAAGGAGCGGCTCGGGGTGGGATTTGTCGAGCTCGGGCTGGCCATCACGATCTTCAACGTGGTGTCGGCCCTGAGCCAAGCGCCGATGGGTTTCCTGGTTGACCGATTCGGTTCGCGGACGATGCTGATCGCGGGGCTGTGCGTGGGCGGCTTGTCCTTCGCGTCGCTGGGACTCGTGCAATCGTACGCGTGGCTGCTGGGAGCGGCGGCGGTCGCGGGGGTCGCCAACAGCGTCTATCATCCGGCGGACTACTCGATCCTGTCGGCGGAGATCGGCCCGGCGCGGGTCGGCCGGGCGTTCTCGGTGCACACCTTCGCGGGTTTCGTCGGCGGGGCCATCGCGCCGGGCATGCTCCTGCTGCTGGTCACGCAGGCGGGTCTCGGGGTCGCGCTGGGAGTGGCCGGGCTGCTCGGGCCGCTCGCGGCGCTGCTGCTGCTCGGGTCGCGCCGCCGTCAACGGGCGGCGTCGCACGTGCCGGCGGCCGGGGCACGCTTGCAGGCGCGCACCGTGCAGTCCACGCGCGCCCTGCTGACGCCGGGAATCCTGAGCCTGACCCTGTTCTTCGCCCTGCTGAGCCTGTCCACGGGAGCGCTCACGAACTTCTCCGTGGTCGCCTTGCCGAAGCTCTACGGCATGCCGATCACGCTGGCGAACGCCGGCCTGACCGCGTTCATGCTGGCCACCGCGTTCGGGGTGCTGGCCGGCGGACTGGTCGCGGACATGACCCACCGCCACGGGGAAGTGGCGGCCGCGGGTTTCGGGATGACGGCCCTGCTCACGTTCCTGATCGGCAGCGTCAACCTGGGAGCGGGGCTGGTGATCGCGACGATGGGGGCGATCGGATTCCTGTCGGGCATGATCATGCCCTCCCGGGACATGCTGGTGCGGGCGGCCGCGCCGCCCGGGGCAGCGGGAAGGGCATTCGGAATCGTGTCCACCGGATTCAACGTGGGCGGGACGGTCGGGCCGATGCTGTACGGGTGGATTCTCGATCGGGGCGATCCGCGCTGGATCTTCTACACCTCGAGCATCTTCATGCTCGTGACGGTCGCCATGGCGCTGGGCAGCGAATGGCGTTCGTCCCGCCGCGGACGCCGTGCCGCCGCCGCGCTCCCGGTCGGATCGTGATGGGCAGCGGCCTCGATCCTGAGAGTCGGTCTTGCTCCAGGCGCTTGCATAGCGCGGGAGGGCGCGCCGCCGGGACGCTCGAAATCCCGTTGGTTTTCCCGTATAGGATGACCAGATCGTCCCGGCAGGGTACGCTCTTTCCCATGCAGTCATTCAGGGTCCCCGGCCCCCGAATAGGCGCAGCCTGAGGCCGAATCGATCGGTGGCGCAGCCGCTCAAGGGCGGGTGGCGTCCATGGACAGCGCCCAAAGAAAAGGCCGGGTTTCCGCGCAATTCGAGGCTTCCAACCGTGTCAGGTCCGAAAGGAAGCAGCACCACGAACCCGAGGATGTGCCGCGGAAATCCGGCTCCCTGCCCACCCCCCTGAACGTCACCCGCATTTCCCTGGGTGGTGGGCTTCCTGAACCGAACGGCGAACTTGGCGCGGCGGGCGTTGCCCGCTTCCGCAACGTCGCACCCTCGTCTGCGTGAGGCGGCCGGAGTTCCGGCCCATTCTCCATGGACTACGTTGTCCTCGCCCGCAAGCTCCGCCCCCAGCGCTTCCAGGATCTGGTGGGCCAGGAGATGACTGCCCGCGCCCTGCGCAACGCCATCCGCACCGGGCGCCTCGCCCATGCCTACCTCTTCGCCGGCTCCCGCGGGGTCGGCAAGACCACCGCCGCCCGCATCCTGACCAAGGCCTTCAACTGCGTTGATCCCCAGGACGGCGAGCCGTGCAACGCCTGCGAGCACTGCATCGAGATCGCCTCCAATGCCTCGCCGGACGTGTTCGAGATCGACGCCGCGTCGAACCGGGGCATCGACAACATCCGCGAGCTGCGCGAGAACACGAAGTACGCCCCGGCGAAATGCCGGTTCAAGACCTACATCATCGACGAAGTGCACATGCTCACGCAGGAGTCGTTCAACGCCCTGCTGAAGACCCTCGAAGAGCCCCCCGCGCACGTGAAGTTCATCCTGGCGACGACGCATCCGCATCGCATCCCGGAGACGATCCTGTCGCGCTGCCAGCGCTTCGACTTCGCCCGCATTCCCCTGGGGCGGATGGTGGACTACTTGGAGCGCGCGACGGCGGCGGAGGGCCTGACGATCTCCCGCGGGGCGCTGGAATCCATGGCCCGCAATTCCGCCGGGGGAATGCGGGACGCCTTGACGATGGTGGACCAGGTCGTGGCGTTTGCCGGGCCGAAGCCGACGGACGAGGACGTGCAGGGTCTGCTGCAGCTGCTCAATCACGGGGAGGTGCAGTCCCTGTTCGAGGCGATCCTGGCGCAGTCGCTCGGCCGCGCGCTGGAGAGCTTCGAGCGCATCGTGAGCCGCGGCCACGAGTTGCACCAGGTGCTGGAGGCGCTGCTGAGGGAGGTCAAGGATCTGGCGTTGTACGCCAGCCTGGGCCGGGAGCACGCCTACTTCACCGACCACCTGCCGGAGACGCTCAAGTTCTACGAGCGGGAGAAGGATGCGGCGACACTCGACCAGCTGCAGCAGATTTTCCAGGTCCTGCTGGACGTGGAAGGCCAGTTGCGCAGCAGCGCCCATGCCCGCGCCTGCTTCGAGATGGCGCTGGTCAAGGCGTGCGGAGTGCAGCCGCTGGTGGGCGTGCCGGAACTGCTGGCGCGGGCGCGGGAGTTATTGCGCCAGGGGGCCGGCGCCGGAATGCCGCTGAGCCGCACCGCCCCGGCCGCGCGCCCGAGTCCCGCGGTTGCGCGCCCCGTGCCCCCGGCTGCGCGTCCTATTCCGCCGGCTGCGCAGGTGCGACCGGCCATACCCGAGGGACAACCCGCGCGCCGTGCGGCACCCGCGCCGGAGTCCGAGCCGGAAGAGGAACCCGAGCCCGCCCCGCCGGAAGGGCCACAGGCGCGGGCTGCGGCGGGCCCGCCGCCCACCTCGGCTACCCCGCCGAAGGCTGCGGCGCCGTCACCCGCGCCGCAGGCAGCGGAAAATGGGGGTGCGCCCGCGGACCCGGCTGCTCCGAGCCCGGCGGCCCCGGAATCCGCGGAATCCGCGGAATCCGCGACGCACGACGGGAACGCGGGAGACGATCCGCAGCGCGACGCGCCCTGCGACGATGCACGCTGGCTCGCCCTGGTTCAGGCGGTGGGGGAGAAGGCCAAACGGTTGGCCGCCGACCTGCGCGGCACGGATGTCCTGCGGATCGAGGGCGAGACCGTGGAGGCGATGGTGCGCGGCAAGCCGCTCGGTGCGCCGGACCTTGCGCTGCTGGAGGAGGAGGGGCGCCGGGCGTTCGGAGGCGCGTTTCGCCTGCGCTGGATTGATGCTACACCTGAAGCGTACCGGGCGCGGCGCAGCGTCGCCGGACGAAAGCTGTGGCGCGAGGAACGGGAACGGGCGCAACAGCAGGCGGACGCCGAAGCGGACCCGGCGGTGGAACAGATGCGCCGCTTCTTTCCGAAGAGCAAGGTCGTGCAGGTCAAGCTGGCGGACCCCGGCGCAGCGGCTCCCCCGGAAGATCCGACGCGCCGCTGAGGCCGCGAGGGCCACGGCGGCAGGGGGCAGGGCTGACACCGGCCGCAGACCCGCAGGGACGAAGACATGGCCGACAGCCCGCTCGGCGGGAGCCTCGCCGAACTGCTCAAGAAGGCCCAGGACCTGAGCCAGCAGCTCCGCGCGCAGCAGGAGGAACTGGCGGGCGTGCGCATTCCCGTATCGGTCGGCGGCGGGATGGTGCAGATGGCCTTCAACGGCAAGGGCGAGGCGCTCTCGCTCTACCTCGACCGGGCCGTCGTGGACCCGAACGATATCGCGCTGCTGCAGGACCTGGTGCTCTCCGCGGTGAACGAGGGCGTCAAGCAGGCGCAGCAGCGGCAGCAGGAAGCGATGGCCAAGATGGCGGGCGGACTCAAGCTCCCCGGCCTGACCGGCTGATCCCCCCGAAGCATGCCTCATGAACATCCCCGCATCCCTGGAACGGCTGGTGCAGGAACTTTCGCGCCTGCCGGGCGTCGGGCAGAAGACGGCGCAACGGCTCGCCTTCGGCATCCTCAAGGACGACGCCGCCAAGGCGAAGCGGCTGGCCGACGCGATCCTCGACGTGAAGCAGCGCATCCGCTTCTGCGAGGCGTGCGCGGGCTACGCGGAGCAGGCGCGCTGCCCGATCTGCAGCGACGGGCGGCGGGACGCGAGCGTGCTGTGCGTGGTGGAGCAGCCGAACGACATCTACGTGATCGAGCGCAGCGCGGTTTTCAAGGGGCGTTATCACGTCCTGATGGGGGCGATCTCGCCCCTGGACGGCATCGGTCCGGACCAGCTCCGCATCCGCGAACTGCTGGCGCGCGTGGAGCAGCCCGAGAACGGGGTGAAGGTGCAGGAGGTGATCCTGGCCACCAATCCCTCGATCCCCGGCGAGGCCACCGCGCTGCACCTGGCCCAGGTGCTGGCGGGCAAGGTGCCGCGCATCACGCGCCTTGCGCGGGGCATGCCCGTGGGCGCCAATCTCGAATACACCGACGACGTCACCCTCAACCAGGCGTTCGCCGGCCGGCAGAGCATGGCCGGATAGGCGGAACGCCGGACGCATCTCGTCCGCACCCGCGTCGGCTCCGCATTGGAGCACAAACCCGACGGGCCGAGCGCGGCCATTCGAGCCGACGGGCCGGGGGCGTGCTGGCCGTGACAAGATAAGCCGTCACGCGCGTGGCCATAGTCCTGGCGTAGCATCACGATCTTATCCACCGCGATCGGCAGAACGAATCGCCGCCTCCATGATCCATCGCATCGAGATCTTCACGCGCCCGAGCCTGCTGGACCCGGCGGGCCAGGCGCTGCTGGCGCGGCTGCGGCGCTTCACCGCTTTGCCGCTCCGGAATATCCGCACGCTCGCCGTCTATGCGTTCGATTCCGCCGCGCTGGGCGGGCCTGCGCCGCAGCCGCTCGCCGAGCTGGGCGCGGGCCTGTTCGGCGATCCGGTGCTCAACGAATGCCGCACGGACGGCGCCGCGCTGAAGGCGATGCCCTGGGATTGGTACATCGAGGTCGGTTTCCGGCCCGGGGTCACCGACAACGTCGGCCGCACCGCGCGCGAGTCGCTGGAGCAGCGCCTGGGCCGGCCGCTCGCGGACGGATACCAGGTGCACACCGCGACGGGCTACTTCGTGCGAGGCCGCTTGAGCAAGACCCAGGCCGACGCGCTGGCGGCGGACTGGCTCGGCAACGGCCTGATCCAGCGGGCGGTGGTGCTGAGCCGCGCTGATCTGGCGCGGCCGGGCACGCGCCGCCGCTTGTTCCAGCTTCCCACCGTCGCGCTCGCGGAGAAGATCCGCGTGCGGCGCTTCGGCCTGGAGTCCGCCGAGCAGGTGTTGGCGCTGTCCAAGGCGCGCCTGCTCGCCCTCAGCCTCCCGGAAGCCGAGGCGATTCGCGCCCATTTCGCCGCTCCGGCCGTGCAGGCGCGGCGGCGCGACCAGGGCCTCGGCGCCGCAGCGACGGACGTCGAGCTGGAGGTCATCGCCCAAACCTGGTCGGAGCACTGCAAGCACAAGATCTTCAACGCCGACATCGTCTACACGGACGAGCGTGGCCGCGCGGAGACGATCCGCTCCCTCTTCAAGACGTACATCCAGGGCACGACCGAGCGCGTGCGCGCCGCGCTCGGGGCGGAGGATTTCTGCCAGTCGGTGTTTACGGACAACGCGGGCGTGGTCAAGTTCGACGAGGCGTGGAGCCTGGTGTTCAAGGTCGAGACGCACAACTCGCCTTCGGCCCTCGATCCCTACGGCGGCGCCCTGACGGGCATCGTCGGCGTGAACCGCGATCCGTTCGGCACGGGCCGGGGCGCCGAGCTGCTCTTCAACACGGACG
Organism: bacterium; assembly: GCA_041476685.1. Taxonomy (GTDB): domain Bacteria; phylum SAR324; class SAR324; order SAR324; family JACQKK01; genus JBGPEV01. Next base: position 8,610 of record JBGOTW010000175.1, read on the forward strand.
TCTTCTGCTTCGCCTCCCCGTTCCACGAGGGGAAGCTCCCGCCCGGCTTGCTGCACCCGCGCCGCATCTATGAGGGCGTGCGGCTCGGGGTGGAGCATGGCGGCAACAAGTCGGGCGTCCCGACCGTCAACGGCTCCGTCAGCTTCCACGAGCGGTTCCTCGGCAAGCCGCTCGTCTTCTGCGGCACGGGCGGACTCCTGCCCGCCACGATCGCGGGGCGGCCCGGCTACGAGAAGTGGGTGCACGCGGGCGACAAGATCGTCATGGTCGGGGGCCGGATCGGCAAGGACGGCATCCACGGCGCCACGTTCTCCTCGCTCGAGCTGAACGAGAGCGCGCCGGCCACCGCCGTGCAGATCGGCGACCCGATCGTGCAGAAGAAGATGTTCGATTTCCTGCTGGCCGCCCGGGACCGCGGGCTGTTCGACGCGATCACCGACAACGGCGCGGGAGGCCTGTCGTCCTCCGTGGGGGAGATGGCGCGGCTCTCCGGCGGGGCGCGGCTGGCCCTGGACGCGGCGCCGCTCAAGTATCCGGGCCTGCAACCGTGGGAAATCTTCGTCTCCGAAGCGCAGGAACGGATGACGCTGGCGGTGCCGCCGCACCAGGTGGAGCCGCTGCTCGCCCTGTCCCGCACGATGGA
>JBGOTW010000176.1:0-9185 GCA_041476685.1 bacterium
AACCCATTCTCGCGACTGACCGGTTCGCACATCCCGTGCTGGCGACCCGGAGCCCGCATTCTAACGTCCGCGGTGTCCGGGGGTCCCGGTCCCTTGGATCATTGGGGCGGAGGCGGCAATTCCGACCCACCCAAGGGGAAAAAATGGAGCGCCGCCGGCTGTCCTGGGGAAAGCAAGTTCCATTCCGCCCCGCCGGCCTGTACCGCCCTACAACTGCATGCGCATCACGTCCTGATACGCGGCCGTCAGCTTGGCGCGGATCTGCATCATGAGCCGGAGCGACAGATCGGCCTTCTGCAGCGCGATCATCGTCCCGTGGATGTCCTTGTCCGGCGAAGTGGCGAATTCCTCGATCTTGCGGTCCGCCTCGCCTTGCAGCCGATTCACCTCGTCAAACAGGCGCGTGAACGTCTCGCCCAGCTCGCCCGCGGCCCCGCCGGAGCGGGTCTGCTGGCCGCGCGGCTCCAGGGACTGCAACGGATTGGGTGCGCTCGGAAGGGCGGGGATGCTGGCCATGGGCCGCTCAGGCCTCCGAGTCGGGCTTGCGTTTCATCATGCTCTGGATCAGCCGCGCCTGGGTCTGGCTGGCCTGCATCAGCTCGTTGAAGCGGGCGGCGTCCTTCTCGAAGTTCTCGATCACGGCCCGCGCCTGCTCCTTGAGCGCGGCCATGTCGGGCGCCTGCGTCTGGGCGGTCGCGAGGGCCTTGCCGAAGTCGGCACCCGGCTTCTTGGCGGGGCTCTGCGTCCGCTCGGGCGCAGCCCGGCCACCCAGGGGCCGAATCTGATTGATCTTGATATCCTTCATGATTGTCCGTTCTCTCGCGGATGACCCAGTCCCACCGGCGTCGCACCGTGCATGGTGTTCTCTGGCAAGGCACTCCCCTGCACAGATTTAGCCGAACACCCGCGCAGGCCGGTTTGGAGCGTCGGCCGTGCTGCCTGTCCCACTCTCCCCCGCCGCCGGGGTCCACTTCTGCGATGCAAGCCTCTTGCCTGCCGACCCCCCTGCCGGCCTGGAAAATCAGGCCCGCTCTTCTTTTACCGCCCCTGGCCCGGCAATGCAGCCCTCCCGCTTTGCCTTCCCGCGGCGCCACCCGGCAGCACCCCGACCCTGCGGCACCCCTGACCCGCATCCGCCCCGTCCGGCCAGCCCAAGTTACGGCTTGCCGATCTCCAATGCCTTGATCGCCATGGCTTTCGTGGCATTGAACGCCGCCACATTCGCCTCGTAAGACCGCGTCGCCAGCATCAGATTGACCATCTCCTCGAGCGGATTGATGTTCGGCATGGCCACGTAGCCCTGCTCGTTCGCATCCGGATGGGACGGATCGTACTTGAGCACGGGGGCGCGCTTGTCCACCGAGACTCCCAGCACCTTGACCTGCAGCGGAGCTTCCGGATCCACGCGGGCACGCAGTTCCTCTTCGAAGGAGCGCTGGGCCGGCAGGGCGCCGAAGACGACGTCCCGCCGCCGGTACGGCCCGCCTTCGGGCGTCCGCGTCGTCTCGGCGTTGGCGATGTTCGCCGAGATGATGTTCATGCGGAAGCGCTGGGCGGCCATCCCGGACGAGCTGGTGGCCATCGCGGTCAAGAAATCCATCGCTAGTCTCCTTCGCGAATCACGGTGCGCAGTTGCAAAAACTTGTGCGAGATCATCTGGGCCAGGGACTGGTAGGCGATCTGGTTCTCGGCCAGCTTGGCCATCTCGCGCTCCAGGTCCACCGAATTGCCGTCCACCGAGACGACGGGATTGGCCGATTGGATCAGCTTGGGCTGCACCCGGCTCAAGGGCGTGGCGGTCCGCCCGTCCAGGTGGCGCGGGTTGGTCATCTGCAGGGGACTCGGCTCCTGGCTCCTGAGGGCCTCGCCCAGGGCCCGCTCGAACACGAGATCCTTGGCCTTGTAGCCCGGAGTCTCGATGTTGGCGATGTTGCCGGCCAACACATTGTTGCGCCGCGCCCGGAAATCCAGGGAGCGCTCCAGCAGAGTGATGTCCCGGTCGAAGATGCCGGCCATGAAGGGCTAGACTCCGGATGGGGGCAGGCGTCGGACGCCGCGGTCAGTGGCCACAGGCGGTCGCCACGGCCGGTGGCACAGTCGGTCAATAAGTCGCGCCGCCCTGCCCTTGGGATGCAGGCTTTGGGATGCAAAGGGCGGACCGCCCGGGGCGGTGCGGCAGGCGTCGCGCTGGGGAGCGATGCAATCCCGGCGCCCGCCGGACGGGCAGGTGCAGCGTGGGGGGTGCAGTGCGGCGGGCGCGGCCGTGGGCCCGGCTCAAGTTTCCGGCCCCCCTGCCGAATAGAAAAGCAGACCTGGCGGGGATTCCGGCCACGGACATCCCGCTGCCGACACGCTGCTCCCGCGTACGGGAGCCGATCCCTCCATGGACCGCCTTCGACTCGGGCCTTGTGCCCCATGCGGCGATCCGGGATCACCTCAAGCTCGGCTGGCCCGCATGTCCAGGCCGGAATCCCCTCCCCAGGCAAGGCGGTGCCTTCCCGCCGGCTCACTACGGCTCCCCTGTGACCGGCAGCACCGCCCGGCGGCACCGCCCGGCAGCACCGTCCGGAAACACCGACCGGCAGTACCGACCGGCAGTACCGTCCAATGCGCAGGAGGCGCTCATGCAGGAAGAAAAGACCAAGCGGCAGGAGCAGCACGAGATCGAATCGGCCCGGCAGGTGTTCCTGAAGACCGGGCGGCGCGTGCAGCGGCTGCGGGCGGAGTCGCTGGACAACGCGCATCAAGCCAAGCCGCGCCGGCAGCGTCTCGGCCTGTACGCCTGAGCGGCCGTCGGGCCCCCCGGCCTGCACTCCCGTTCCGAACGCCAAGGAGCTCGCTGCGCGGGACGACCGTATTCCACGGCCACAATTCCCTGGCTGAAATTTCACGGCCGCCCGGCGGTAGCGGGCCCGTTTAATGAACGTGCCGTGAACTGCAACAACGGACTCCTCGCATTCGCTCGGAGTGACAAGGATTGTCATTTCGAGCGCAGCGAGAAATCTGCGCGTCTCCAAGTTGCCCCGCTATCCACCCGGCGCCGGCCTCGACTCCCCGTCACTGGAACAGCGGCATCACCCGCCGCGCGAAGAGCTGCATCGAGCGCTCCGCGTCGGCTTCGCTCATCACGTGGAAGTTCACCTGGAGCGAGGACACCTCGAAGCCCCCCACCGCCCCCGCGAACGCCCGCAGGCGCCGCGCCACCGTGTCCGGCGCACCGACCAGCACGGCGTTCTGCTCCACCTGGGTGCGGTAGGAGGAATCCCGCAAGCCCTGGATCAGCTGCGAATAGTTCGGGTAGCTCGCGGACTTGAGATGGCCCCAGTCCGAGGCGGCCTCGGCCATGGAATGCAGGTAGGCGTTGACGAGCGGCTCGGCGACGCGCTCCGCCTCCTCGTCCGTGGGGGCGCAGTACATGTGGAAGGCGAGCATGACACGCCCGGCGCCGGGATAGCCGGCCTTGCGCCAGGCGTCGCGGTACGTGGCGATCAGGGGCGCCATGGCGGCCCCGGAGAGCGGGATGGCCATGATCCAGTGCCCGTTCTCCCCCGCCTTGCGGAACGACTCCTCGGTGCTGAATGCCGCGATCCAGAACGGCGGGCGGGGCTTCTGCACGGGCCGGGGCAGGGAGGTGATGTCGGCGAAGGAGTGGAACTTGCCCTTGAAGCTCGCCCGCTCCTGGGTGAGTAGGGCCTCGACGGCGGCCACGCCCTCCTCGAAGCGCTCGCGGCTCTCGTCGAGCGGGATGTCGAAGGCCGCGAACTCGTGGGGCAGGAACGCCCGCGCAAAGCCGATCTCCAGCCGTCCGTTGCTGATGCAGTCGAGCATGGCCAGCTCGCCCGCCAGCTTGAGCGGGTGATTGAACACGGGCAGCACCGCGCCGGTGATGAGCTTGAGCGTGCGCGTGCGCTGGGCGGCGGCGGCCAGGAACACGACCGGATTGGGGCTGTAGCCGCCGTAGCTGCGGAAGTAGTGCTCGACGATGCGGACATGGGTGTAGCCGCAGGCTTCCGCGCACTCCGCCAGGTTTAGCGACTCGCGGAAGTACTGCTGCCCCGATTTCTGCTGGGGGCCGATGTCGGGGAAGAAATTGATGCCGAAGTCCATGGCCGGTCTCGAAGGGGGCGAATGCCCGGCGCAACGGTCGCCGCATGCAACAGTCGCCGGATGCAACAGTCGCCGGGCGCAACGGTCGCCAGGCGCAACGGTCGCCAGGCGCAACGGTCGCCAGGCGCAAGGCTGCGCTGCCGGAGGCGGATGCCGCTTTGTAGCATATCCCGGGGCGGTCGCGGCGCCGAGCTGCGTCGGCGGCACAGTCACACTCGCAACACAGTCAGCCTTGGCGCGCAGTGGCGGTTGCCTACGCGGGCTGGCCCTTCTCCACTCGGGCGAGTACCCGCGAAACCTGCGCGGCCGTGTTTTCCGCCCGGATGCGAATCTCCGGATGCTCTCTTTGAAAGACCCGGAAGATCTCATCCGCAAAGGCCGGACCGATCTCGGTGACTCCTTGGAAATCGAACACGATATCGCTGAATTGATCCAGCCGGGCCAACAAGCGGCGCGCCTGCGAGCGGGCAACCAGTGGCTCGATCTCGTAGCGCGCCAGGGACTCCCCGGCCGGCGACCCGGCCTCTAAGCGCGAAACCTGATGAAACCGGGCGAGGTGGACCGGCACGCGGGTCTTCGGGAAGCGCGGGATGCCGTCGGCGTCTTCCGCGGTGAAGCGGTCGAAGATCTGCCGCGTGGTGCGCGCGGTATCCACGCGGATGTCCATCCCCACCGACGTTCCCGCGAACGCTTGCGCTTCCTCAACCTCGCTCAGTCGGCCGGCACCGTCCCCCTCTCGTATTTTCGAGTAGTACAACAGGGTCCCGGAATGGATGGCGAAGGTATCGAACATGAGCGACGTGAAGAAGATACCCTCGCCCGTGTGCCGTTCCGGATCCGTTGTCAGCTTTCCCTTCAGGAGTTCGAGCAGCGCATGGCGGGCGTCCTCCAGCTTCCGCGCGCGCTTGATTTTCTCGAAAATGCCGACGCCGGAATCCTCGACCGTCATGCCGATGCAGACGGCGTTTCTCTTGATGGCGATGCGGCACGAGCTGCTTTCGGAGTGGTCGACGACATTGTTGACCATCTCGGTAATGCCATAGCGGCAAAGGTCCACCACGTTCGTCGCCACCCCATCCAGCAGTGGGCGGATATCCTGTTGCCAGATGCGGTGTTCCGCCAATCCCGGGGCGACCTCGTAATGGAATTCCCGCTCCACGAAATTCGCGAGCGCATACGTCCGCGCCCGCGTCGCTCCCGCTCCGGTCAGGACGCCTTGCGCCTCGAGGCGGCGCAGGTAACCATTGACCGAATTCCGGGACAGACGGAACGTGCGAGCGGTTAGGGTGGAAATGTCGTGCTTGTGATCGGTAACGTGGTTCAGAATGAACAGCCGAACCACGGGGTTTTCGCGGCTCTTGCGCGGCACCAGGACTCCCTCCACCCGAATGTATTGTCTCTACTATCCAAGATAATTGTAATGTATATTCGCCGACATTGTCAAGCTTAGCTGTCTTTTTGTCATGGATAATTTGTGCACCGAAGGCCCCGGGCTGGGTGGCGAACGCAGACGCTGTCGGTGACCGGCAACGCGGTAAGGGCTCCGGACGCTGCTGTCGCCAGCTGGGCCTGACTTGCAGGTGGGGCAAGGGTAGCTTAGCGTACGGTCTTTCCTCAACCGCTCGTCTTGCAGGCCGGAACGTCTGCTGCCGGGGAGCCGCCATGGCACCACGCCCCACCGCCCCATCCGCGCGGGCCACGCAAGCCGCGCTCGCCCAGCCGGCCGAGACTCAGCCGTCGCCCCAGCGGCAGGACTACTACCGCCGCATCGCCCCGCTGGGCCTGGCGCCGTTGTGGGAAAGCTTCGGCAACCTGATCACCCGTGAGCCGGTGCAGGCCGGCGTGCCGTACCAGTGGCGCTACGGGGAGCTGCGCAACCTGCTGCTCGAGTCCGGCGCGCTCATTTCCGCCCAGGAGGCGGAGCGCCGCGTGCTGATGCTGGAAAACCCCGGCCTGCGCGGGCAGGGCTGCATCACACAGAGCCTGTACGCCGGCCTGCAGCTCGTCATGCCCGGCGAAGTCGCGCCCTGCCACCGCCATGCGCAGACGGCCCTGCGCCTGGTGCTCGAGGGGCGCCACGCCTACACCGGGGTCAACGGCGAGCGCATCCCGATGGAGCGCGGCGACTTCATCATCACGCCGGCCTGGTCCTGGCACGACCACGGCAACGAGACGGACGACCCGGTCGTCTGGCTCGACGGACTCGACATTCCGATCGTCAAGTTTTTCGGCGCCAGTTTCATCGAGCGCTACGGACAGGAGGTGCACCCGCAGACGCGCCCCAGCGGCGAGACCCAGGCCCGCTTCGGCGCGAACCTGCGCCCCGTCGGCGCGGGCGGTGGGATTGGCGGAGTCGGCGCGGCCCAGCGCTTTCCCCTCTGGCACTATCCCTATGCGCGTACGCGCGCGGCGCTCGACCAGTTGCGCGGCGGCGCGGTGCATCCCAGCCACGGACTGAAGATGGAGTTCGTCAATCCCGCTGACGGCGGCCCGGCGATGGCGACCATGTCCGCCTTCATCCAGTTCCTGCCAAAAGGGTTTTCCGGCCGGCCCTACCGCTCCACGGAAGGCGCGGTCGTCTGCGTCCTGGAAGGCCGCGGCGCAACCGAGATTGCCGGGCAGCGCTTCGCCTGGAGCCCCAGCGACATCCTTGTCATTCCCTCCTGGCATCCCTATCGCCACGAAGCGACGGAGGATGCGGTGCTGTTCAGCTTCTCCGACCGCACGGTGCAGGAGAAGCTCGGCCTGTGGCGGGAGCGGGTGGAAGCGTAGGGTGGCCCCAATCCGGCTTCTCTTGCATCACTCCATCGCCATGCGCTGACTATTCCATCTCACGCGCAACTGCCGACGCTCTCCGTCACGAAAGCCGGACGCAAATCCGCGCCGCCGGAGCCTAGGCCCACCGCAGGCGAAGTGAACGGTATCCCATCGGTATTGTGAGGGTGCTGCAAAGCGTCCGCCAGACGCCTCGAAACGATACTGAACGCTACCTGACCGACCCGCCTCGCCCGTCCGCCCGCAGCTCAAATTACGACCTTCCGCACCACGGCGGTGACACGGGCGAGACCGCGGTGAGCACGTTCGTCCCTCCCTCTCCACATCGTGGAGAGGGAGCCGGAGGGTGAGGACTGCGGAGGGTGAGGACCGCAGGCGAGCCTCCCTTCAGGCGGTCAGCGGGAGGAGGGGGGAAAGAGTCCGCGCCACGGCGAAACGCCGCGGCCGGAACTCCCCTGACCGCCTGATGGAGGTCGTACTCAGGACGCCACGGCCAGCACGTCGTTGAAGGTCAGGGCGCCGGCGCGGACGTCCACGACCACGGTCATGCCCTCGCGCACCTTGCCCTGCAGGATCGACTTGCTGAGCGGGGTCTCCAGCTCGCGCTGCATCGCCCGCTTGAGGGGCCGGGCGCCGTAGGCCGGATCGTAGCCCCGCTCGGCGAGGAACTGCTTGGCCTTGTCCGTCAGCTCGATCCCGATGCGCCGCTCGGCGAGGCGCTTGGCGAGCCGGGTGAGCTGGATCTCCACGATCTTCTTGATCTGGTCGGCGCGCAGGCTGTGGAAGACGACGATGTCGTCCAGCCGGTTGAGGAACTCCGGCCGGAAGTGCCGGTGCACCTCGGCCAGCACTTCGGCCGCGGCCGCCTTCTCCGCCTCCGGCCGGCCGGCGGCGGCGATCAGGTGCGCGCCGCCCAGGTTGCTCGTCATCAGCACGGCGGTGTTCTTGAAGTCCACCGTGTGGCCCTGGGCATCGGTGAGCCGCCCGTCGTCGAGGAGCTGCAGCAGCACGTTGAACACGTCCGGGTGCGCCTTCTCGATCTCGTCGAACAGCACCACGCTGAACGGGCGGCGCCGCACGGCCTCGGTGAGCTGGCCGCCTTCCTCGTAGCCGACGTAGCCGGGCGGCGCCCCGATCAGGCGGGAGACGGCGTGCCTCTCCATGTACTCGGACATGTCGATGCGGATCATGTTCTGCTCGTCGTCGAACAGGAACTCGGCGAGCGCGCGGGCCAGCTCCGTCTTGCCCACCCCGGTCGGCCCGAGGAACATGAACGAGCCCATCGGCCGGTTCGGGTCCTTGACGCCCGCCCGCGCGCGCATGATCGCGTCGGCCACCGCGTCCACGGCCTCGTCCTGCCCGATCACGCGGCGGTGCAGCTCGTCGCCCAGGCGCAGCAGCTTGGACATCTCGCCCTCCTGCAGCTTGCTCACCGGGATGCCGGTCCAGCGCGCGACCACCTGGGCGATGTCCTCCTCGGTCACTTCCTCCGCCACCAGCGTCTTGCCCGACTTGGCCTGGGCGTCGAGCTGGGCGGCCTGCTTCTCCAGCCCGGCGAGCCGGCCGTACTTGAGCTCGGCGGCCTTCTGCAGGTCGTACGCCCGCTCGGCCACGTCCATCGCGTGCTTGGTCTCCTCGATCTGCCCCATCAGCTCGCGCTTCTTGGCGATGGCGGCCTTCTCCTTCTGCCACTGGGCGGTGAAGGCGCCGAGACGCTCCTTCAGGTCGGCGGCCTCCTTCTCGATCTTGGCGAGCCGTTCCTTCGACGCCTCGTCGGTCTCCTTGAGCAGGGCCTGGCGCTCGATCTCGAGCTGCATCACGCGCCGGTTCAGCTCGTCCATCTCCGCCGGCATGGACTCGGTCTCCGTGCGCAGCTTCGCGCCGGCCTCGTCCATCAGGTCGATCGCCTTGTCCGGCAGGAAGCGGTCGGAGATGTAGCGGTGCGACAGCACGGCGGCCGCCACGAGCGCGGCGTCCTTGATGCGCACGCCGTGGTGCACCTCGTAGCGCTCCTTCAGGCCCCGCAGGATCGAGATCGTGCTCTCCACGTCGGGCTCGCCCACGTACACCTGCTGGAAGCGCCGCTCCAGGGCCGCGTCCTTCTCGATGTTCTTGCGGTACTCGTCGAGCGTGGTGGCGCCGATGCAGTGCAGCTCGCCGCGCGCCAGCATGGGCTTCAGCAGGTTGCCGGCGTCCATGGCGCCTTCGGCTTTGCCCGCGCCGACAACGGTATGCAGCTCGTCGATGAACAGGATAATCTCGCCCTCCGACTCCTGCACTTCTTTCAGGACCGCCTTCAGCCG
>JBGOTW010000177.1:0-9151 GCA_041476685.1 bacterium
CCGGCCCGCGCCGCGCCCGGACCATGCCGCGCAGGCGGAGACGGCGCTCGCCGATCTGGGGGGACTCGAAGCCGACTATGCGCGGCGTTTTCGCCCGTCCATCCTGGAGCATCTGCCCGAGTCAGCCGGCCCGCACGAACCGTTCGATTGGGCCAGCGCGTTCCGGTCGGTCGTGGCCCACGTTGACAGCCGGGACGGCTGGATCCAGATGCTGCACGGGCAGGCGTTTCCGAATATCCAGAATGCGATCCGGATCACCGCCCAGGCGGTGACCGAACCCGCCGCGCGCAAGGACTTCGAGCGCTGGGTGCAGGCCTACGCCATGGGGCTGGAGAACCTGTCCCAGGCCATGCTGGAGCATGCCGCCGCGGCGGAGCATGAGCGCTCGCTAGAGTTGCGCCTGCGGCTCAGCGCGCAGGTGCCGGCAGCCTGGCGCGGCCAGAGCCTCAGCCAGATGGCCCTGCGCACGGTGCTGACGGTGCCGGGCGTCTGCTGCGTGCTGAACGGCATGCGCCGGCCCGAGTACGTGCAGGATAGCCTGGGAACGCTGCTAGGCCCGCACACCAGTGGAACGGAAGGGCTGGACGTTATCCGCGGCTGGACCTAGCGGCCTGTCACAGTGCATTCGTAACGCGCGGCGCGGCGCTTTGTACCGCGCGTTGCACCCCGGCAGCGCGAGGGCTACGCTGTTCAATCGCTCCGCCGACCGCCCCGTCAACCGCTCCATCTCCCGCATTTCCATCCGCTGGCCGCAGCAGGGAGGCCCAGACCCGCCATGAACCTTCGGCCGCGCCGCAAGTTGGTAATTGAGATCCTCTGCCTCGGGCTGGCGCTGTACGTGGGAGTGATGATCCTGGAGAGCCGGAAGCCCGCGCAACCGGCCGTGCTGCCCCCCGCAGGCCATCCCCAGGGCTATGTATTCGTTTCGATGCTGGCCGACCTGGTGCGGGCCCAGCTCGGAGGCACCGGCGGCTGGACCCCGAACGATCTTCCGCTCACGCCGGGATTCTGGCTCGACAACCTGCCCAGCTACCAGCTCGGCGTCCTCAGGGTCGTGCGGCGGGCCGCCGAGAGCCTGCGGGACGAGCTAGGCCGCGCCAAGCCCACCGATCCGCCTCATCCGGAGCTGGCCGCGGCTGCCGCCGACTTTGCCGCCGACCTGCGGCGCTGGTCCGATCCGTCGGCCGAAAGCATGCTGCAGAGCGGCGCGGACGCCCTCCTGCGCTACCGGGAGGAATTGGGCGCCCGTGCCACCTTCTCTGCGCGCAGCGGGGCCCTGGCGCATTTGATCGAGACCCTGGCGGGGGAATTGGACGCGGTGGATCAGCGGCTGCTCAACTCCAGCAATCGCGAAGTCGTGCCCTGGTACAAGGTGGACGACAACCTGTACACGGCCCAAGGCGTGGCCTACGCGGAGCTGGGCCTGTTGCGGGCGGCGCGCTTGGATTTTCGCGGCGTCCTGATGCAGCCACATACCCAAGCGGCCCTCGAAGCCGCGCTGAAAGCCCTGGCCGACAGCGAGTTCGAGCCCTGGGTCGTCACCAACGGGGGCAAGAGCAGCCTGCTCGCCAACCATTCCGCCAACTTGCGCACCATTCTCGAAAATGCGCGCGTGGCGCTCACGGACTTGGCCGGCATCCTGCGCGCGGGCAACTAGCGCGAGTCGCGCGCAGCAGTCCTGACCGCTGATCCCACAGGAAATCCAAGAGTCCCGGCGGACGGGTCAGCGGCGCCTGATCCTTGCCATTTCAAGTCCGGCTCCGGATGGGATGGCACATTCGCACAAAATGCGGCACTCTTTTTTGGGAAAGCCAGTCAGATTAAGACATTTTGACGCCGGCCCAGCGCCGCCGGCCCAGCGCTGCCAGACTTGTGCCGCGTCCGTGCACAGACATCAGCGCTAGGCGCTGACGCGTCGCGTCGCAGTATCCTCCTCGCCCTCCCCGTGCCCACCCCGGCGCCATGATTCGCTACGAGATCTATTCCAATGTGGCGAGTTCGGACCAGGGACTGCAGGGACAGCCCGCTCTCCAGGAACTGGCCGACAGCCTGCGCGCGCAGGACGTGGAAGCGCGGGTCGTGCGCGTGGTGCAGCGCGAGGAAGAGGCGATCAACCTGGCCAGCAGCCAGTTCGCGCGCGGCGTGAACGTGCGGGGCACTTCGGTCAAGACGATTCCGCCCGAAGCGAGCCTGAAGGGACTGCTCGCCTGGATGCGCACGGTGAGCGCGCGGGTGGATCGGGGGCTGCACCTGCACTTGGACAACGTGCGGCAGACCAATGGCGCGGCCATCCTCATCGCCCACGTGCTCGCCGCCGGCCAGCAGGGCTTCGTGTCCGGGCTCGACGGCGCCGGCTGGGCGCGCCTGACCGCCGCACCCGACCTGACCGGGCAGGTCGTTCCCAAGGGGCTCGAGTCCAATCCCCAAGCCAAGGGCGAGTACCTCACGCGGCGCACCCGGCCGAGCGGATTCTGGCCCATGCTGCACGCGGTGGCGGAGCTGGGGATCCTGGCCGCGCCGGTCCAGGCGCGCTGTGCCGCGCTGGCGAAGAGCCGCGACCCGCAAGAGCTGGCGGCCCTGCCCGATCCCCTCGTCATCAATCTGGGCCTCGTTTCCGACTCGCTGGAGCGCGTGAACCGGCTTGTCGAGCAGTTCGCCGACCTGATCTCCACGGCCGAGGTCAGCGGCGAGTTGCCGCTGCTGTTCGAGCTCATCACGCGCGACGTCCCGTTTCCGGCCCTGCTCAAGCGGCTGCTGCCGCTCACGCTGGAAGCGAAGCGCGCCGGCATTACGTCCAAGCGCATCCTGATCAATGACGTGCGGATCGGGTTGTCCAACGGCCAGGGCAGCAAGGACCAGCTGCGCGCCCTGCTGCTGCCCCTGGTGGTGCAGGCGCGCGCCCTCCACGATCCCGCGGCCTACCTCGCCGCCACGCGGCTCGCGCCCAAGGACGCCGACGCCCTGGCGGCGCTGGCGAACGTGCGCAAGCTGTTCCTGGAGCTCAAGGGCGCGGCCAAGGAGCAGGCCCCCGGCGAGCAAAGGCCCGAATCCGAGCCGGGTCAGATGCAGGTTCCCCTCGCCATCAAGCAGCGGCTGTTCGAGCTGGTCGTGAACCTGATTTACCTGGCCCAGTTTACGCAGACCTTCCGCGACGGGAATCCTCCGCCGGCTGTCAAAGAGATCCGGGACTTGCTCTCGAGCCTGGTGTTCGACGTGTTCAACGTGGCCCAGCTCCGCGCGCTCAAGCCGACGGTGCCGGCCAAGGGCGTCGCGCGCAACCTGGCGGAAAAGGTGCCGCTCGCCTGGAGCGAGCTGCAGGCGAACCTGGAATCGCTCGAGGAGGGTCTGTACCCGTATGCCGCGGTGAGCGCCGCCCTGGCGCAGCGCATCGCGGGCAAGTTCAAGAACGCCCGCGAGCAGGAGCGGGTGGACCAGTTGAACGAGTACCTGCGCGGCTCGGTGCACCTGCTGCGGCTCAGCACCTACATGGTGGGGCAAGTGGGCTTGAACCCCGCGTCCTGGCAGGCACTGCTGGAAGCCGGACGCTCCCTGGGGCTGACCGTGTACGGCGCGCGGGACGAGGTGCGCCGCGGAGTGGGCAGTAGCGCGGCAGTGCCCGAGGGCGAGATCGCCCTGCAGGGCACGGTGCTGCTGATGCAGAGGGAAGACAGCCGTCTGTTCCCGCTGCGGGCGCGCCCCGAGCTGATCATGCTCGCCTACCGTTACCTGTTGCGCACCCAGGTTGCGGTGGAGACGCGCGCCTTCCTGTCCCACAAGCTGAACTACTTGGTGAATCGCTACCACGCGGGGCTGTTCGAGGTGCTCTACCAGCACCTCACCTGGGACAGCCTGCTGAAGTTGTCGCGCCGCCAGCTCTGGGAAATCCTCACGCAAAGCAAGGTGCTCGATGCCGAGCGGTTGAAGGAGCTGGGGTACCAGGCGGCGGAGGATGCACGCAGCACCGAAGGGGAGAATCCCTGGTTGGCATCGCCGCAGGCCCGCCCCGATGCGGCGGCTCCGGCCACCGCGCTCCAGGGCGACGCCCTTGAACACGGCTACCGCGACGCATACAACCGCTTCCTCGAGTTGCAGCAGCGGTTCACCGCAACCAAGGCGCCGCCCGCGACGGGCGGGCCCGTATCGTTGCGGACGGCGCTGAGCGAGCTGTTCGGCAGCGGCGAGGTGTTCTCTCCGCACGATCCAGCCGTACGAAAGCGCCTGGCCGGCACCCTCGAAGCGGAAGCGCTCGCCCAGGCGTTCGTCGTCTTCCTCGGCAAGAACGCCTCCCTTCTCGGCGGCCAGGAGCCCGAGGAGGCATTCGAATTGATCCTGCCCGGCCGGCTCGCCACGCTGACGCTGCTCAAGGACCGGTTCACCGTCACGGTGGGGGAGAACGCCCGGCTGATACGTCTCGTTCCCGCGGCCGGACGTCCGGACACGGGGGCGGGACTAGCCGAGCTCGATCCGACCACCCGGGCCGTCGCCGAGTTCTTCGCGCCCCTGGTGGGAGGGGGAGCATCGAGCCTGCCGGATGCCGAGCCCCACCTGCGCCAACTGGCTCCCAGCCTGCCGGTCCTCAGCGCCTATCGCGCGGCGTGGGCCGGACTGCTGCACGTCTCCAGCGTCGCCTTCATTGACCAGGCGCTGCGCGAGACCGTGCTCAGGCTGATTACGCCCGCCCCGCCCGCGGCGAAGGATCTGGTCAAGCTGCCCGAGGAGCAGGTGCTCTGCCTCGGCGCGTCGAGCTTCAACCAGGCGAAGTTCCATCGCGTGGTGGCGCGCGTGGACCGGAAAGACGCCTTCCTGACACTCTCGGAGATGGCCGGCTGGCTGGCGCGGCTGCAGCGGCTGCGGGAGGAATTCCGCTATTTCCGCGACCTGATCGGCGACATTCACGCGATCATCCGCTCGCTGAATCTGTCCGTGTTCGAGGCCGCGTACGTGATGAACTTCGGCCGGGCGCTGCAGCTGCTCGACGACGCGCTGCTCGTCCGCGCGGAAGAGATGCGCGCCCCGGACCTGCAGCGCATCCAGGAGCGCGCGCGCGCCGTCAGCCTGATGCTGCGCGAAATCTACGATCAGGAAAGCGCGCTGCGCATGCGCGACCGCTGGCTGAACCGCATCATCACCGAGCTCAAGCGGCAGCGCTCGAACGTGCGCATCAATTTCGTGGACGCCCTGTGGGAAGCGTCCGCGGGCGCGACGAAAGACAGCGCGGCGAAGGAGGGTGCGGCAAAGGATGGCGCGGCGAGGAGCGGCGCGAAGCCGGATGCGGCCGCAACGGGCGGCCCGGGGATGGGCGCAAGCCCGCCCGACAAGGCGGACGCGGAACCCGCCCGCGACGCCCGGGAGGCCGAGTTCCAGACCTTCAGCGAGCGCGTGCGGCAGTGCATCGAGTTCCGCCAGCGCATGGGGCAGAAGCGGGTCGTCATCCTGTCGCCGGCCAACACGCAGAAAGCCCTCACCCTGAACCTGATCGACCAATTGTTCCGGCTGAAGGGACTTTACCTGACCGTGATGGTGGATACCTCGAGCGCCGACAGCTTTTCCTGGGATTTGCTGAGCCGCGTGCCGCCGCATCGCCTGTTCGACCTGGGCGCTCTGTAGGCGGCGGGAAGTGACGCCGTCGCGCGGTGCCGCCGGCACGGACAGAGCGGCTACCAGCGCAGCCGGCGCGACCCGGCCCACGCACCAGCCGCGGCGAGGAGCGCCCCGGGCATGGCCATGTGCCAGATGACTACGTGCGCCGGCTCGCTGAGGTCGCACGACCATTGCAGGGCGAAGGCGCCCAGCCATGCCGCCACGAGTCCCAGCAGCGCGCCCGAAAGGCCCGGGAATACCGGGGCCGCCCGGCGCAGCAGCCACAGGCCGGCCAGGATGGGGACAAGTCCCACCAGGACGACTCGCGCCGTGCAGTACAGACCGACGCCGAACCAGCGGGTCCACGGGGAGATCTCGAACCACGGGGTGCCGGCCAGCAGCGCGCCGGTCAGCGCCACGAACAGCGCCAATCCCGCCTTTGCCCCGAGCGGGAATCTCCGGCGGCCGGGAATGGAAAGCGTCGCCAGCACGGACTCCCCTGCCGCGCAGACCGCGATCAGCAAGCCCGTGACGAGCCAGAAACGGACTTCCAGCAGCCGAGGTTCCAGATCCGGGCGCAGGCCCAGCGCCGCGGACCACGCCAGCGCGACGAGCGCCGAGACGCCGACAAGCGCCGGCACAAGCAACGCCGGCCGCGGCATGCGGCGTACGGGCCGTGCATCGCGCACCAGGCTCGCGACGAGATCCTCGGTTCTCATCTACTGTGGCTCGACTTTCTTCCGCAGCGCCTTCAGCGCCCGGTGAATGCTCACTTTCACGTCGGACACCGAGTACCCGGTCCGGCCCGAGGCCTCCTCGACGGAGAGTCCCTCGAGTTTCACCAGCCGCAGCAAAGTGCGCTGCTTCTCGGGCAAATCCGCAAGCAGCGCGTGCAAGTCCAGCGCGTCCCCCACGTCCGCCAGGACGGCCTCGCCGCCCAGTTCCTCGCTCAGGCTCGACTCCCGCCGCGCGGCTGTCCTGCGCCTGATCTCGTCAATGAACTTGTAGCGGGAGATGGCATAGAACCAGGGCAGGAAGAAACGGCCCGGTTCGTACGTGTGCCGCTTGGCATGGATCGCCAGCAGGATCTCCTGCACCACGTCCTCGTGCGCGTAGCCATCCTGGCCGGATCCGAAGCCGATTGCGCGCCGGACGTACCGCCGTGCCAGGTCCGCCAGCCGGCCGAGGAGCTGGTTATAGGCCTCGACGTCTCCCTCCTGGGCCTGCCGCATCCAAGACGAAAGCCGCTCCTCCTCGGCGGATTTCCGCAGGTCGCCAGATGGCCCGCCGCTCCGAGAACCCATTCCGCCCTGTCCGTTCTTTCGGCGGAGAGCGGATATCGTTACACCGCCCCGGCCGCTTGAACCCTGTATTTCAGGACTCCGACCCCACGTTACCACCATCTCAGCACTGCAACCTGCATCTCGGGCGCCCCCGCAGGCCTGGCTTGTAACGAAATCGGGAGCCCCACGAATGGAGGGTGGACCCCGGTTCCCTGTCGGTTCGCGCCGGAAGGGGTCCGAGGCTTCGGACTGCGCCGCAGCAGAGCGTTCTCTCCTGCACGGACTCCCGTGAACTCCAGGCGCGGAAACAGGATCAACCTAGCGAAGGGAAGATCATGAAACGCATTCGATTCGCTGCGACGGCTTTTGCATTGATCGCCTGCAGTCTCTTCCTGGCGGGGTGCCCCAAGAGCATGAAGACCATGCAGAATCAGGATACGTCCCGGCCCGTGACCGAATCCATCGGGTAGGCCGTCCCGGCGCTCGCGCGCAACCAGCCAGCCGGCCGCTGCAATTCGGGCGCGGCTGGCCGCGTGGAGTTTTCCAGGGTACCCTGTCCGCCAGTGGCAACAGGGGCGGACCGCACCGGGGGTTATGCACCGCGGCAAGGAAGAGGCCCTTCGCTGTGGGGAATCCTTGCTGCGAGGAGTCCTTGCGGCGCCTGCCGGCCGAACCCTGACCGCGTGACAATTCTTGACGGCGGGCCGGCGCGAGAACTCCGGGTCGGCGCAAGAACAGGCCGCTCCGGCCCGCGTAATCCGACTCGCAGGATGCTTCACGACCTCACACGAACAGAGCCGCCCCATGTCCCCGATTCGCCGCCGCCCCGATTACGCGCTGCCGGAGCGCGACGCCACGCCCGAACACGTCTATGTCAATCGCCGCCGCTTTCTCCAGGCGCTCGGCCTGGGTGCAGTCGCCCTTGGCGGGGGCATTGCGGGCGCCTCCGTCCTGCCCAACATGGCGCGTGCGGATTCCGTGGCGGACGAGCTGGCGCGGCAGAAGGCGCTGACCTTCTCGCCCAACGGCGAATTCAAGCTGCCCGATCCGCCGACGCCTCCCGCGATCGCCGCCAAGTACAACAACTTCTACGAGTTCTCGCGCGACAAGGATGTGTACGAGTACATCGACACGTTCAAGCCGCGCCCGTGGCAGCTGGAAGTGGCCGGCCTGTGCGAGAACAGGCGGGTATACGACGTGGACGATCTCATCAAGCGCATTCCGCTGGAGGAGCGGGTATACCGCTTCCGCTGCGTGGAAGCCTGGTCCATGGTCGTGCCGTGGGTCGGCATGCCGCTGGCCAAGCTGGTGCAGGAGTCCAAGCCGCTGTCCTCCGCGCGCTTCCTGCGCCTGACGACGTTCTTCCGCCCCGCCGAGGCCCCGCGCCAGGCGGAAAAGGCCTACTTCGGGGCCGGCGAGCCCTGGCCCTATACCGAGGGGCTGACGCTGGAGGAAGCGCGCAACGAGCTGAGCCTGCTGGCCGTCGGGATGTACGGGAAGACCTTGGCACGGCAACACGGGGCGCCGCTCCGGCTCGTCGTGCCTTGGAAATACGGCTACAAGAACATCAAATCCATCGTGAAGATCGAGTTCATCGCCGAGCAACCCGCCACGTTCTGGAACACGCTCGTCCCACGCGAATACGGGTTCACCAGCAACGTCGAACCGGGGGTTCCGCACCCGCGCTGGTCGCAGGCGTTCGAGCGGGACATCGCGACAGGCAATCGCAAGCCGACCCTCCCGTATAACGGCTACGAGAAGTACGTCGGGGCGCTGTACAAGGGCCACCGGACGTAGGCGAGCCGGACCTCCCGAAGCAGCCGGGTGCGGCGGAGCAGGACCGGTCGCGGTCGCCACCGACGCGCATCGCACGCGAAGAATCCGCTCGGCCTCTAATCGCGCTGCCACGCACCGCAGGGCCGCCTTGCCATCCAGGCTGGGTTTCCCCTAGGCTGCCCGTCGGGTCGTCCGCTTGCGCGGGGTCCGTACGCTCCTTCGTTTCGCCGTGTGCCTGGAATCGCGATGCCGCTGCCGTTTGCCGTCCGCGCCTTAACCGCAGTCAGGGGAGGGCTGCCCCCGATCCGGGCGGGCCTCCCTGGCAGCGGCACGGCGCGGTGGGCCGCAGTGTTCTTCCTGGCGCTTGTCGTCCTGGCGCTGGCTTCCCTGCTTGCGGCGCCGGCAGCCATTCATGCCGCCGAGCCTTTCGCGACGGGCGCATCCCATCGCGGCCTGATCTCCTCCGGTCCCTACCAGATCTTCCCGGAGAACCGTTCCGGCAACGGCGTGTA